>JBCCMP010000048.1:0-17587 GCA_039026295.1 Pseudomonadota bacterium
AGGATCTTCGCCGTGCTGTGGAAGAGGATTGGCGGATGATCCGGCCAATTTTCATTGAGCCAATTGACAAAATCCAGACCGTCTATCCCTTCTTTCGCCACGTCCGAGACTATACCATCGAAGTCGGGGTCACTCTTTACGCGGGCAATGGCTTCTTCAACTGTGCCGACATGAATGGCGAGCACGTCATGGTCGCGCAGGTGAGCAATCAGGGCCTGCGCGTCCCAATGTCCACCTTCAATCAATAAGACCCGCAGCATTTTTCACGTTGACCCGCAAACATCTTTGTCTGCGGATACGTCAAAAATGCAGACGACTTCTAGTAAAAACCAGCGAGGTGACGGTTATCGCGCGCAGAAAATTCGGTGTGCTCAATTGTGTGTGGAAGCGCGAGCGATGTTCTACTGCCCGGCTTCTTTGATCGCCGCGCGCACTGCTTCCATGTGCCGTTGCAGGATTGGACCGGTGTGTTTGTGGACGATGCGCCCCGCGCCATCGACCACATAGGTTTCGGGCACGCCGTAGACGCCGAACTCGATCCCGGTCCGGCCTGTTACATCGGCGCCGATCCGCGTGTAGGGATTGCCAAGCTCGTCCAGAAAGGCCTGTGCATTGGCAGGCTCGTCCTTGTAGTTCATGCCGTGGATGATCGTGCCGTCCGCGGCCAGCGCCTCGATATTCGGATGCTCGGCCCGGCACGGGACGCACCAGCTTGCCCAAACGTTGATCAGTTTGACGCCGGGGCCCTGAAGGTCGGCGGTGGACAGCCCGTCGCCGCCGTCAAGGCCATCGAGGGCAAACTCCGGCACCGACTTGTCGATCAGTGCGGACGGCAGGATCTGCACGTCGTCGCGGTTCAGCCCGAGCAGCAAGACGGTCATCACCGCCGCCGCCCCCAAAACGGGGATGAGCATCCACAGCTTCATTTGCGCCGTCTCCTCGTGTCGGCCCCGTCCAGATCCCGCTGGACCCGGCGCGCCGTCCACAGGGTCGACCAGACAAGGGCAAAGAGGACGACCGCCGCGAAGACGTAGGCCGACAGCACATAAGGTCCGTAGGCACCGTCGAACATATCAGGCCTCGGCCAGTCTGAGGGCGCGCAGGCGGCGCAGCCGTATTTCCGTCCGCGCCCGTGACAGTAGTAGGGCAAAGAACAGGACATAGTAGGCCGCCATGCAAAAGTAGAGCGGCGTGCGGTAGGCGTCGTCGACCCGTTGCCCGGGCCTGACAGCGGTCAGCGAGACTTCCTGATGGATGGACGGGAAAAATTCGACCGCGTAGCGCGAGAGGAAGGCGAAAAGCACCCCGACCAGACAGAGGACAGCGGTCAGGTCGGCGGCCTTGTCCGGGTCGTCGATCGTCGCCCACAGCGCCATGTAGCCAATGTAGAAGAAAAACATGATCGCCATGGACAGCAGTTTCGGATCGGCCAGCCACACCGCATGGGTCGGGCTGGCATCCCATATCGGGATGCCCCAGACATAGCCGGTGAAATAGGCGATCATCGTGAACGCCGCCCCAATGGGCGCTGCGGCCTTGGCGACCAGAAACGAGACGTGGTGACGGCGGACCAGCCCGATGACCGATGCCAGGGCCATGACGAAGTAGGTGTTGATCGCCAAAAGGGCGGCGGGGACATGCAGGAACATGATGTGGATCGTGTTGCCTTGCTTGTCATCGACCGGCACCGATAGCCCCCAAGTGACGGCGACGGCGACCATCGCGCAGGCCAGAACCCACATCGGAACCACCAGCGGTCCGGTGACGCGCATGAACTCGGCAGGGTTGGCGTAGCGCCAGATCGACATGTGCTCTCCAGACCGCTTTGCGAGGATTTAGGCGAAGGCGCGGTGCCGGGCAACACACAGGTGTTCCGGGCGGCAGATGGTCACGTGCCTGAGATCGGCCTTTTCCGTCGTGAATGCGGCTGCGTATCTCGCAATATGGTGTGTTTTCTGTGTATTTCTGGTTCTGCTTGATGTCCGTGGGCTTTCCATGTGGTGTTCAAAAAGGGCCCAGCCCGATGACCGTCACGCAAGTGTCGGCCAGGTGTCCGACAGCGTGTACCCCTCGGGCCACGGATCGCGCGGGTCCAGCATCTCGGTCCGTGTGCCGGTGATCCAGGCCCGCCCGGAGATTGACGGGATGATGGCCGGGCGGCCCGCGATCTGGGTCTCTTCCTCCACCCGGCACATAAATTCCGAGCCGATCAGGCTGACGCCCTTATAGGCCTCGCCCGCCGCAATCTCGCCGCGGGCGTGCATCACCGCCATCCGGGCAGAGCACCCGGTTCCGCAGGGCGACCGGTCGATCTTGCCCGGCGCGACAACGACGGCGGACGTCCCGGACTTGATCCCGTCCGTGACCGTGACCGGCCCCCGGAACTGGCAGAACGAGATATGGTTCCAGTCCGCATTTTCGGGATGGGAGAATCCGAGCTGCGCATTCGCTGCTGCCCGGATCTTCATGCCGGCCTCTGCCAGATCCCGCGCCTCGTCCGGGATCAGGCCAAAGCCCAGGGCAGGGGCGTCAACCAGCGCGTAACTGTCCCCGCCATAGGCGCTGTCGACCGTAACTGTGCCCAGTCCCGCAACCTCGACTTGGGCCCCGAGTTTGTCGGCAAAGCTCGGATGATTGCGCGTCCTGATCCGCTCCACCCGCCCGTCCCGGCAGGTGGCGGTCACCCGGATCAGGCCGCCGGGGGCCTCCAGCACCAGTTCGGTCTCGGGTTCGATCATCGGCAGGATGCCGGTCTCCAGCAGCACGGTCGCCACGCAGATCGAGTTCGAGCCCGACATCGGCGGCGTATCCTCCGGCTCCATGATGATCCACGCCGCCTGCGCGTCTGGATGCTTGGGCGGCACCAGCAGGTTGATGTGCCGGAAGACCCCGCCGCGCGGCTCCCGAAGCAGGAACCGCCGCAGGCTGTCGTCCTTGGCCAGGAACCGGGACTGTTCCCAGATCGTGTCCCCGGGGATCGGCCCGACGCCGCCGGTGACAACGTCCCCGACCTCCCCCTCGGCATGGCAGGCGGTGATGTGGATTAGGCGGGTCGAGTGCATCGGCGGGGTCCTTTTGTGGGATGGGTCTTGACCGACCATGGCCGGGACGGTGGGTCAAGACCCGCCTGGAGGGAATGCGAGATCAATCGCCCCCGGTCATCTCTGCCGGTGTGCGGGTGACGAGCCGGGCGTCATATTGTGGGCTTCAGCCCGCGAGCGCAGCCATGATCCACACTGCGGTGGGCGGACTGAGACCGGCCTCCACAATTTATCTCCGTTCTGCCGCCGACCTACATCCGGTATGCCTGATACCGAAAGCCAAATGGCGTCTCGAACCCGTCCAGCCGCAAGGTATCGCCAGGTTGCGCCCGTTCCCACATGTGCTCTGGCACATCGCAGATCAACGCCTCGGGGACCGAATATTTCCCGGTCACCCGCACGTAAAGCCGTCGATTGCACCCCCGGCGCTTGATGCGCTTTCCTACCTCGACGACGGTCACGCTGACTGATGCGGGGGGCCGGTCCGTGAACTGGCTGTGGATCACCGGAAGTCCGACCGCGATGAAGGCCTTCCCATAGAGGATCGTGAAGACAAAACCGAATAGGAAACCAAAAAACAGTTTCGCGATCGAGGAACGCACCGAGTTGCCCAAGGAACTTCGGATCGCCCGGTTCGACGCCATGTTCGGCGCAATCATCCTGTTGTTTGAAAAAGGCCCGTCCACGGGCGCGACTTCGGAATTCCGGTTCATCGCAGAGATGAGAGCGCAAGCTCCCGCCAGACCGAGCACCAGGGTCAGATAATTCTGCTCGGCAAAGGCTCGATGGGCGGCAAGCGGCAGGAAATGGCTGTGCTCTGCGCCGATAATTCCGGCGAACAAGACAAAAATCGGCACAGCCATCACGGCAACGAACGGCGCTGCCATCAGGCTTTTCCGCAATGTCAACGGCGGGTGCGTGGTCTTTTGAAAATGCTCCCGGTCTTCGGAGCGCCTTTGCACAGCCGCCAGCAAGGCGGCCCGCCCGGTCAGATCATCCGGCGACGCAGCATAGCGCGGGGCGGGCTGCCCGGGCCGGTCGTCGTCGGCATCGCAATGGTCATCGACCTCCCAAGCGGTCTCGACCCCGCGCGCGGCCCAGTACCGCCGGGCCAACGTAGTTGCATACCAGCCGGGCCAGACCAGTCCGGTGATCAGGATGATCAAAATCGGCAGCGCCGAGAGGATAAGCAGATCATCAAGCCAATATGGCCAGAAGCTTTGTTTATGCGTTTGGGCGATTGCCGACAAAATGCCGGACAACAAGATCAGAAGGATGACACATCGTTGGAAGAACCAGGCGATGGGATGAAGCCGCCGCCGCAGCCGTCGTCGGCTTGCCCCCGGATGCAGAAACGTAAATGCGACGAGCAACCAGAAGACGGGGAAAGCCAATCCATGGGCCAGATTGAACGGCACCGCCGGGATCTGCCCACCCAGAACAGGCAGCAAAAAGACCACCAGACCATGGGTGCAGGGGATCAGACAGATCAAACCAAAAAACCGCACGGCCAGCGCCGCCAGCAAATTCAACATTGTTCCCCCAAACGCACGCGCGAATACCGAAAAAGCGGTGCTCATTTTCGCGCGAAAGGCTAGCTATTCTTCACCATTTCGCAACTCAGTTTAACGAAGGGCCCGCTGGCAGGTCGACTTCGCTGTACCTACCTTTGCCATACGCAAGCCATACGCTTGCCATACGGGTTGTCAGACAGGGAACACGCCATGGGATTGCTGGTTAACGGGGAATGGGTGGATCAATGGTACGACACCAAATCCACGGGCGGGGCGTTCAAACGGCAGGATGCCGGGTTCCGTAACTGGGTCACCGCGGACGGATCCGCCGGGCCATCGGGGCAGGGCGGGTTCGCTGCTGAAAGCGGGCGCTATCACCTCTATGTCTCTTATGCCTGCCCCTGGGCGCACCGGACGCTGATCTTCCGGGCGCTGAAGGGGCTTGAGCCGCACATCGACGTCTCGGTTGTGCATCCGCTGATGCTGGACAAGGGCTGGACGCTCGCTTCGGACCATCCGGGCGCGACGGGCGATCCGCTCTATGGGTCTGATTTTGCTCATCAAATCTACCAGAAGGCCGATCCGAACGTGACCTCTCGCGTCACCGTTCCGATCCTCTGGGACAAACAGCGGGCGACGATCGTCTCCAACGAAAGCTCCGAGATCATCCGGATGTTCAATTCCGCTTTCAACGGGCTGACGGGCAATACGGCGGATTACTATCCGGCAGATCTGCGGGTGGAAATCGACGCGATCAACGATCCCGTCTATCACAACATCAACAACGGCGTGTACAAGTCGGGCTTTGCGACCACCCAAGCGGCCTATGATACTGCAGTCAAAGCACTTTTCGAGGAACTGGATCGCCTGGAAGGCCGCCTCGCGCGCCAGCGCTATCTGGTCGGCGACCGGGTGACCGAGGCTGACTGGCGGCTTTTCACCACGCTGGTCCGGTTCGACCCGGTCTATGTCGGGCACTTCAAGTGCAACATCCGGCGGCTGGTCGATTACCCCAACCTCTGGGGTTACACGAAAGAGCTTTACCAGTGGCCCGGCGTCGCCGAGACGGTGAACATGGATCACATACGCTACCACTACCATGCCAGCCACGAGACGGTGAACCCGCACAGGATTGTGCCCGCCGGCCCGGTCGTGGACTTCGCGGAACCCCACGGGCGGGGGCATCTGGCGGCGGCGTAAGTCCCTGATAACAGGGTGAAGCAGTTGGAAAGGAATCTCCCCTAGGCACCCAAACCCATGGGAAGACAAACCATCCGGGCAGCTGTTCTGGCATCGGGGTTGGCCGTGTTTGGCGCCTGCACCCCGCGCCTGGAAAACCTTGAGGAGATCGACCCCTACAAAGCGGTCATCCTGCTGCCGGTTATCGAGGAGTTTGTCACTTCGCCCGGTAAAGCCTCGGTCACGCTGCTCGGCTTTCAGGGCCCTGTGCGCTTCCTCTCTCGGGCCACAATCAGTGGCCGCACTGGGCGGGCCGAGCTTCTGGGCGACAACAGGATTATCACCTATGCCCTGCATCAGGTCGTGCCCGGTCAATACGCCTTGCACGACTGGGTGCTGTTTCGCCGTCGCGGCGTGTCGCTATTGCTGGCCGATGCCCCGACGGTCACGGTCGAGGCTGGGGTGGTCTATTACCTCGGCGATTTCATCGTGAACAATTTGACCCAGACGGCTCGCGTCTCTGCGGGGCGGGAGGCGCGCATCGCGGGCTACAGGCGCCGCAATCGCGTGCTCGCGGGTGTCGAGATCCTGGATGTCTCTGCGCAGATGGCCCTGGACTGCTGGGCCCAGGACGCAACGGCGATCGTTGTGGCAGGAAACGCGGCGCGGGAGCATGCAGTGGCGGCTTGCGACATGTGACCTGCGGGGCAGCCCGCGCTTGCACGGGGTGCTGCCTTCCCATACATCACGGCGCAAATGTTAACGCGTCGAGGATCCGTGATGCGCCTGACCCGCTATTTCCTGCCCGTCTTGAAGGAGACGCCGGCCGAGGCCCAGATCGTCAGCCACCGGTTGATGCTGCGCGCCGGGATGGTCCGTCAGGCCAGCGCGGGCATCTACTCGTGGCTGCCGCTGGGCTACAAAGTGCTGCGGCGGATCGAGCAGATCGTGCACGAAGAACAGCAACGCGCCGGCGCCATCCCGATGCTGATGCCGACCATCCAGTCCGCTGACCTCTGGCGGGAGACCGGGCGTTACGATGCCTACGGCCCTGAAATGCTGCGCATCACCGACCGGTCGGATCGCGAGATGCTTTACGGGCCGACGAACGAGGACATGATCACCGATATCTTCCGGTCATACTGTGGTTCGTGGCGGGATACCGGCAAGATCCTCTACCACATCCAGTGGAAGTTCCGGGACGAGGTCCGCCCACGGTTTGGCGTGATGCGCGGGCGCGAATTCCTGATGAAGGATGCGTATTCCTTCGATGTCGATCAGGCCAGCGCGCTGCACAGCTACAACCAGATGCTGGTCGCCTATCTGAAGACCTACGAGCGCATGGGGCTGCAGGCCTTCCCGATGAAGGCCGAGACCGGGCCCATCGGCGGCGATTACAGCCATGAGTTTCTGGTGCTGGCCGATACCGGAGAGTCCGAGGTCTTTTTTGACGCCAAGGCGCTGGACCTGAGTTTCGGCGATCGGAATGTGGACTGGGACAACAAGGCCGAGTTGCAAAGCGTCTACGACGAGTGGTCCGCGCTTTATGCCCGGACCGAGGACACGCATGATCAGGCTTTGTTCGAAGCCGAAGTGCCAGAGGATCGTCGCCGGTCCTCCCGCGGGATCGAGGTCGGGCAGATCTTCTATTTCGGGACCAAGTACTCCGAACCGATGAACGCGGTGGTCGCCACGCCGGAAGGCGAGAAGGTTCCGGTGCACATGGGATCATACGGTGTCGGCGTCTCCCGCCTTGTCGGTGCGCTGATCGAGGCAAACCATGACGAGAATGGCATCATCTGGCCCGAAAGCGTGACCCCTTTCCATGTCGGGATCGTCAACCTGCGTCAGGGGGACGAGGCAACCGACGCAGCCTGCGGCGCGCTTTACACCGAGCTTACCCGGTCGGGCTTCGATGTGCTCTACGATGACCGCGATGCGCGGGCCGGGGACAAGTTCGCCACCATGGATCTGATCGGTCTGCCCTGGCGCATCACCGCCGGGCCGCGCGGGCTGCAGAAGGGCATGGTGGAACTGACCTGCCGCCGGACCGGCGAGACGGAAGAGATGTCGCCGCAAGCGGCCGTGGACCGGTTGTTCACGATTTACGAAGGCTTCTGAAAAAGGCGTGCGCCGGGCTTCAGCCCGGCTTTTGAGTGTAGCACCGCCGGCTGACACCCGGCCTACGACAGAACCGAGGCCGCAAATGTTCACCCGCCTTGAATGGTTGATCGCCTGGCGCTACCTCCGCGCCCGCCGCAAGGAGGGGGCGATTTCGATCATATCGCTCTTTTCGCTTATCGGTATTCTGCTGGGTGTCGGGACACTGATCGTTGTCATGTCCGTGATGAACGGCTTCCGGGCCGAGCTCGTCTCGCAGATCGTCGGGGCACAGCCGCACATCCAGGTGCTGCCGGTCGACCGGGTTGAAGGTCTGAAGGACTATGACCGGTTGGCTGACCGCCTGCGAGAGGTGCAGGGCATCACCCGTGCTGCGCCGCGGATGGAGCAGACGGTCATGGGCTCGTCCGGCAATGGTGCTGCGACCGGCCTATTGGTCCGGGGCATCCGGTTCGAGGATCTGCTGAAGATCGACAACGTGGCTGACCCGGAGTGGTCAGCGGGCGATATCAACAACTTTCCCAATGGCATCGCAATCGGCGAGGGCGTCGCGAACAAGCTTGGGTTGCTGCTGGGGGACAGGCTGACGCTGACCTCGCCGCCCAACCGGGACACGCCAGGTGGCCGTATTTCAACGCGAAAAGTCTACGAGGTCGTCTACATTTTCCGGGTTGGTTACTACCAGTTCGACAATTCGCTGGTGTTCATCCCGCTGGAAAAGGCGCAACGGCTGCTGCAGAAGCGCGATGCCGTGGACGGTATCGAGTTGAACGTCGCACAGCCAGACGATCTTGGCCGGCGAAACGCGATTGGCGGCTATCCACAGGAGGACGCGGTCAGCAATGGCCTGCTTACCTTGACCGGTGCGGATGCCTATCTCTGGAATTGGAAGGATTCGAACGGGGCCTTCATCTCCGCCCTTGATGCCGAGCGTGGGGCGATGTTCGTGATCCTCTCGCTGATCATCCTCGTGGCGGCCCTGAATATCATTTCCGGTCTGATCATGCTTGTGAAGGAGAAAGGCCAGAACATTGGAATAATGCGCACTTTCGGGATGACGCGCGGATCTGTGATGCGGGTGTTCTTCATCTGCGGCGCATCGATCGGAGTGGTTGGAACGATCCTTGGCGTGATCGGTGGCATCCTTTTTGTCGTCTACATCCAAGAGATACAGTCGGTCGTCGAAGCCCTGCTCGGGATCGACCTTTGGCCCCGCGAAGTCCGTGGTCTCAGCCAGATCCCGGCGATCATGCATACCGAAGACATCGTGGCGACGGCCGCCGTGGCGCTGACACTCTCGCTGCTTGCAACCTGGTATCCGGCACGCCGGGCGGCGCGCATGGATCCGATCGAGGCGCTGCGTTATGAGTGAGGCTCTGCACCTTGACGGCGTCGTCCGAACCTTCGGCAAGGGCAACACCGCTGTCGAGGTTCTGAAGGGTGCCGATCTGTCCATCGCCCAGGGCGAAATCGTGGCGCTTGTCGCGCCGTCCGGGGCAGGCAAGTCCACGCTCCTCCACATTGCCGGGCTTTTGGACACGGCGACAGGCGGTACGGTCACGATCGGCGGCCGCGACGTCAGTGCGCTGGCTGACAATGACCGGACGGCCGCGCGGCGCAACTTGCTCGGGTTCGTCTATCAGTTCCACCATCTGTTGCCTGAATTCTCGGCCCTGGAAAACGTCATGATCCCGCAACTGACTGCGGGTCGGTCGCGCCCGGAGGCAAGGATCAAGGCAGAAGCGCTTCTGGACGGTGTCGGCCTTGCGGCTCGTGCAACGCATCGGCCGGCAGAGCTGAGCGGCGGCGAACAGCAACGCGTGGCGATCTGCCGGGCGCTGGCCAACGACCCCGCCGTCCTGCTCGCAGACGAGCCAACCGGGAACCTCGACCCCGAGACGTCCGGGATCGTCTTCGACATGCTGTTGAAAGTCGTGCGCGAAACGGGGCTCGCCGCGCTGATTGCCACGCACAATCATGACCTCGCAGCCCGCATGGACCGGATCGTCAGGCTGGAAAGCGGCCGGATCTCGGCCGGTTAATCGGGGACTGCCACGATCCGGGGGGGACATCATGCCAACCGCATTGATCACGGGCGCGGCGCGCGGCATCGGACTGGCGACAGCCAATGTCTTTCTGTCGGACGGCTGGAATGTTGCGCTGTTGGACATCGACGGCCCTGAACAGCAGGCAGCGGCAACAGGGCTGGGCCAGCCAGATCGCGTCCTGGCGCTGACGGCAGATGTAGCGGACGCGGCGGCGGTCGACGCGGCAATAGAGCGTGCGGTCTCTCAGTTCGGTGATCTCAACGCGCTGGTGAACAATGCCGGGACGGCGGTCTTCAAACCGATCCTCGACACGACGCCCGAGGAATGGTCTCGCGTGATCGACGTGAACCTGACCGGACCCTTCCTATGCGCCCGGTCCGCGGTGCCGCACATGGCGCGCGGCGGCGCGATTGTGAACATCGCCTCGATCTCCGGCGTGCGTGCCTCGACCCTGCGCGTTGCCTATGGAACCTCGAAGGCCGGGGTCATGCATCTGACCAGACAGATGGCGGCGGAATTCGCCGGGCTTGGAATACGCGCCAACTGCGTGGCACCGGGTCCCGTCGAAACGGCGATGGCCAAGCAGGTCCACACGCCGGAGATCAGGGCTGACTATCACGATGCAATTCCGCTTGCCCGCTACGGGCTGGAGGAAGAGATCGCGAACGCCATTCATTTCCTCTGCTCTGAGAAGGCGAGCTACATCACCGGCCAGACGCTTTCCGTGGATGGCGGGTTCGAGGCAACGGGCATCGGCCTGTCCACGCTTCGGCGCGATCAGAACTAGGGCCTTGCAGAACTAGGGCCTTGACCCGGGGTCGCTGATTCGCTTAAGCACCGCGTCCCGAACCAAGGAGCCTGACCATGCAGACGCTGCTGCACATCCTCCCGCTGACTGGCCACCCTCACGGGTGGCTCTGTCATCATGCCTGGGTGGACGCGTTCGGGGATTGATTGTGAACGGCATCATGCCGTGATCACGGTCACCGAAAAGGGCGCCCCACCGGGCGCCTTTTTTCGTTTTCGGCCGTCACAAACACTGGAAAGTACCACGTGACGCCGACCGTCAGGGCGTAGCTCAGTCGGCAGAGCGCCGCACTTGGACTGCGGAGGCCGAAGGTTCAAGCCCTTCCGCCCTGACCAAAAATGCCCGGGTAGGCAAAATGGAAAAGCCGCCTGCCTTAGAAGCAGGTGTTTGCGGGTTCGACTCCCGCCCCGGGCACCAAAAGATCCGATGTGGAGCGTCTGACGCCGAAAAGTGAACGCGGCGATGGGGCAGCTTCGATGGATGGCAGCCATCCTGGCGTAGCTCAATGGCAGAGCCCCGGGCTGTGGACCCGGAGACGGCGGTTCGATTCCGCGCGTCAGGACCAAACCGGTTCCGGCCAAACCGGCTCCGAGCAAACCGGTTCAGGACCAGACTGATCGCGCTTCAAAGTCAATTTCGCGGGCTGACGACAGGCACCGCGAAGCAACGTGCCACTCGAAGCGGAAACAGCCCGGACACGTGAATGCCCGGGCGTGATCGGACGGGTCTTTGAGCAATCCGGCCCAGTCCGTCCTGAAGTCGGCGGTGATTGCATCAGACCGTTGCGGGCTGTCGATGCCTCAAAAGCGGCCATGTCACCCCGAGAAAGATGATGCAATTGAAGACAACATTGAACCACGCCCCGGCGATGACCGAACCGATGCTGTCCACGACAAACCAGCAGATCATCATGTTCAGAATGATGCGGCGGCCGGCCTGCGGATGCAGCGGCATGATCGTGTCCGCCAGCAAATAGACAGCCGCGCCCAGACCCGCGGTGACGCCCCCTGCAATGGCGGACAAAAGACGCGTCTCGGGCTTGGCATAGTCTTGCGCGCCGTCAAACGGCATCAGGGCGAGGTCCAGAAACAGCACATTGGCGGCGGAGATCGGCCCGACCGTGGCCCAGCTGAAGAGGACGCCGATCACGGCCAGTACGATGCCTGCGAATTTCAGCCAACGGATACCTGGGCCATGGGACATGTCGTTGCTCCGATCTGATTGCGAATGCCGGAATCATCCCGATTGCCTGTTCCACGCGCAATTACCTGACAGGTAAGCGACATGCCGCATCTCAGCGGCTAAGAGGGGCGTGAGGAGGCTCGCCCATGGGTGTCGAATTTGGATCTGCGTTGAAATCGTGGCGCACGCAGCGGCGAAAAAGCCAGCTTGACCTCGGTCTGGGGGCGAATGTGTCTGCCCGACACATATCGTTTCTGGAAACAGGGCGATCGCGGCCAAGCCGTTCAATGGTCTTGCAGCTCTGCGACGAACTGGACGTGCCGCGCGGCGCGCGCAACCAGCTGCTGACGGCTGCTGGTCATGCACCGGTCTATCGCACGCGTGGTCTGGAAGATGCCGATATGACGCCGATCAGGGATGCGGTGCTCCGGACCATGGAGCGGCACGATCCTTATCCGGCGATTGCCATGGACCGCCACTGGGTGGCTCAGCGCATGAACCGAACGGCGACGCTGCTGCTCGGCGGTTTGGATGTTTCGGCAGGGGACAGCCTGCTCGACGCCGTGCTGACGCAGGAGACCCTGCGGGATGCGATCGAGAACCTGAACGAAGTCCTGATCCACACGATCGCGCGCCTTCGAACGGAGATTGCCCATCACGGCGGGGACGACGTGCTGGAGGGGGCAATGGAGCGGCTCGCCGGGCTGATCGATGGGCCCGCAGTTCACGACGGTCCGATGCCCGCATTTATCCCGACGATCTATCGGGCAGGCGGGCTGCGCCTGTCGCTGCTGTCGACTTTTACGCAGTTCGGGACGGCCGAAGACATCGCCTTGAGCGAACTGCGCATCGAGATGATGTTCCCGGCCGATGACGAGACGAAGGCGATACTCGAAAACCTGGCTGGTGCCGGGTCTACCTGACGTCGTTCAGGTCCCAGTCATAGGCCGAGTCCTCGATTGACGTGATGCCGGTCAGTTTCGCCTGCAAATCCGGGTTTGCGTACTGCCTGAGATGGGCCAGCACCCCGGCCTCGTCGCCACCGAAATCGTCGATGAACCAGTCGTAGATACTGGATACCGTGACCGAACCGCCTGCAATCGTCACGCCCCTGGGATGGTTCACATAGGCACGCGCGGCCGCGTCAAGCTCTGCATCGATCCCGGATCCGGTATAGGCCGAGGCACGCAGGTCCGGGCAGCCTATCGACGCACAGTTCACGCCGTAGTGGATGCGCGGATCCTGCCAGATCGGGCGCAGGATCCGGTGTTCGATGTCATTCAGGCTGAGTTCCTCGCCCTGAACAGAAACCAGCTTCTTGCCCCACGGCCCATCGGCCAGCAGGCCGGGAGAGATATCGATGTCGCGGATTGTCTCGACAGGCATGTTGTCGAGAATCACGTCGATCGTGACCGCGTTGTAGAGGTTGATCCAGTAGGCCATCTGCTCGCCGCGCGCATAGCCATCGATTTTCGTGCCTGCCAGACGGGCAATGTAGCCCTTCAGCGATTGCCGATCCG
Organism: Pseudomonadota bacterium; assembly: GCA_039026295.1. Taxonomy (GTDB): domain Bacteria; phylum Pseudomonadota; class Alphaproteobacteria; order Rhodobacterales; family Rhodobacteraceae; genus Thermohalobaculum. The sequence goes on from JBCCMP010000048.1 coordinate 13,414, forward strand.
CATCATTGAACGCCGAATAGCTGACGCGGGCCACGCCGTCCGATCCCTGCTTCACATGTTTGGCGAGCAGTGCCGACCAGTCGGCATGATCGATCGTCGCCCGGTTGCCTGCGTCATGGGCCGACCAGCGGTCCCAAAGCTCTGCCGACGGGGCGAACAGGCTGCCACTGCCTATCGCGGGCAGCAACATGATTGCGACGAGAAACGCAGAGATCTTTGTGAGCAGCCGCATGGACGCCTCCGTTTTGGTGTCCACCCGTACCTAGCAATGCCGCGCGCTGCGTCAACGCAAGGTCACGCGGCTGTGTGGGGCGGGTGAAGCCCGCCCCTGACCGGTCAAGCGGGCTGGGCAGTCTTGCGCAGATAGGGCAGGACCTTTTCGAAGGTGCCGAACCGCTCTTTGGCATCCTCATCAGAGACGGCGGGGGTAATGATGACATCCTCGCCGTGTTTCCAGTTCGCCGGGGTTGCGACCTTGTGGTTGGCCGTCAGCTGGATCGAATCGATCGCCCGAAGCAGTTCGTCGAAGTTCCGACCCGTCGTCATCGGGTAGGTCAGTGAAAGCTTCACTTTCTTGTCCGGACCGATCACGAAAACCGACCGGACAGTTGCATTGTCTGCCGGTGTCCGCCCTTCCGAGCTGTCGCCGGCCGAGGCAGGCAGCATGTCGTAGAGCTTGGCCACCTTCAGTTCAGGATCGCCGATCATGGGGTAATCGACGGCATTTCCCGAGACGGTCTCGATATCCGCCTTCCACTTGACGTGGCTGTCCACCGGATCGACCGAGATGCCAAGGATCTTGCAGTTCCTCTTCGCGAACTCGTCGATCATGCCTGCCATGACCCCCAATTCGGTCGTGCAGACCGGCGTGAAGTCTTTCGGATGGCTGAACAGCACAGCATAGCCGTCACCGATCCAGTCGTGGAAGCTGATCGGGCCGTCGGTCGTGTCGGCCTGGAAGTCCGGGGCGTCGTCGTTGATACGGAGTGACATAGATTATCCTCTTAGAAATTGTGAAATATTTATTCACCTCGTGATGGGATGTAGTATTTTGATCGCGCGACCGGTAGCCCCTGTTTGCAAAGCGGCTATGACATTTCATGATCCCAACGCACTTGTGATGGGCAGGTTGGGCTCTAGCTGTCGTGCAGAGGCGTGGTTTATGAAGATCGAGACGCAATTTCCTGCCTATTCCTACCGTTCGGATCCTGCTGTTCCGGACTTCGATGATGACGGTCCCGTCGCCTTCATGGATGGCGAATGCGCCCTCTGCACACGCGGGGCGCGTCTGATTGCCCGATATGACCGAAGTGGCCAGATCCGGATTTGTCCTGTGCTCAGCCCGACCGGCACCGCGGTGATGCGCCACTACGGCCTTGATCCCGCCGCGCCGGACAGTTGGCTGATGCTGATTGACGGTCGGGCCTACACGTCGCTGGACGCGATCATCCGTGCGGGCACGTTGATCGGCGGGGCGGGGCATCTGCTTTCTGTCTTCCGTCTTTTGCCGCGCCCCGTGCAGGACTGGCTTTATCGCCGTCTGGCCCGGAACCGCTTTCGCATCGCGGGCCGCACCGACATGTGCGCCGTACCCGATCCGGCCCTTCGCAGGCGATTGATCGGATGAAGGTTGTCATCCTTGGCGGGTACGGCGTCTTCGGCTCGCTGTTGGCCGAGCTTTTGATCCGCGATGGCCATCAGGTCTGGCTGGCGGGGCGTTTCTTGGACAAAGCGCAAGCTGCGGCGCGACGGCTGGGTGCGGCGGCGCTGTCTTGTGATCGTGACGGCGACCTCTCGACCCTTTTCGCACCCGAACCCGATGTCCTGATCGACGCGGCCGGGCCCTTTCAGGACTATGGGGCGGATCCGTACCGGATTGCCTATGCCTGCCTTGCTGCCGGATGCAATTACGCGGACCTGTCCGATGCGGCCGGTTTTACGGCCGGAATTTCTGCACTGGATGACGATGCCCGAAAGGCCGGGCTCTGGGTGCTGTCGGGCGCGTCCAGTGTGCCCGGTCTTTCATCATCGGTTGTGGCGGCGCTGGCGTCCGATGGCGGGGCAGTTGAGCTTATCGAATCCGCCATCCTGCCGGGCAATCGCGCACCGCGCGGCCTCGCCGTCATGGCCAGCATTCTCGGCGGCGTCGGCCGTCCGCTGAAGCTCTGGCGCGGTGGCAGGTGGCGGCAGGGGCGGGGCTGGACCGAGCGGCGCTCCTACGATCTGGCACCCGGACTGTCCCGCGCTGGTTACTTCGTGGACGTCCCCGACCTGACCCTGTTTCCGGAACATTTCCGCGCGCGCACCGTCGTTTTTCGTGCAGGTCTGGAGCTTGGGCTGATGAGCCGGTCTCTGGCGGCGCTGGCCGGTCTGAGACGATGGCTGGACCTGCCGATCGGGCCGCGCGGCGTGGCACTGCTGCGCTGGTTGTCGGATTTTACCTACCCCCTTGGGACCGATCGCGGCGGCATGATCGTCCGTGTCTTGGAGCAGACCGAACAAGGTCACCAGGAGGCGCGCTGGACGCTGGTCGCAGAGGAAGGGGAGGGGCCGTATATCCCCGGCCTTGTTGCGCGTACCTTGTGTCGCCATGCAGCCGAAATCACGCCCGGTGCGCGCCCCTGCCTTGCCGAGGTTTCGCTGTCGCAGCTTGAAGAGGCGGCCACAGACCTGGCCGTCACGTTCCATCGCGAAGACTCTGCGTGCCCATCTCTCTTCCAGACCGCCTTTGGCGATGACTGGCCGAACCTTCCAACGCAGACCCGGGCTCTGCACAGGGTGCAGGACGTCGAGAGTTTTTCCGGAACCGCAACGGTCGAGCGGGGGCCATCGTTGCCCGCACGGCTGATCGGATGGTTCTTCAACTTTCCCGATGCAGGAACAGACGTTCCCGTCACCGTTACCAAGTCCCGCACCTCTAAGGGCGAGATCTGGCGGCGTGACTTCGATGGGCGCAGATTCCGCTCGTTCTGCAGCAAGGGGCCGGAGCCCAAAACGTTTCTCGAGCGGTTCTGGTGGCTGACCTTTGAGGTCGACCTCTCGGTTCGTGATCAGGCGGTCGAGATGCCGGTCCGGCGCGGCTGGTTCCTCGGTCTACCAATCCCGCGCGCGTTGCTGCCCAGCAGCGAGACGCGGGAATACGTCCAGGATGGCCGTTTCCATTTCGACATCGGACTCGCCGCCCCCCTCGGGATGGGGCTGATCGTTCGCTACAGGGGCCATCTGTCACCAGATGCGTGACGCGTGTCACCCCCCGGATATAGCGGTTCCTGCGGCCCAACCCGACGACCATGCCCATTGAAAGTTATATCCGCCAAGCCATCCGGTCACATCGACACCTTCGCCGATGAAGTACAGTCCCGGGATCTTGCGCGCCTGCATGGTGCGGCTGTCCAGTCCGGCCGTATCCACGCCGCCCAGCGTAACCTCGGCCGTCCGGTAGCCCTCTGTCGCCGTCGGTTTCAGCCGCCAGTTCTGCAACGTTGCGGAGATTTCCGCGATCCGGTGATCGGACAGGTCTGCCGTGTTGCCTGACCACCCCCGATCCTCGGCAAGATGCGTGGCCAGCCGTTTTGGCAGGACGTCAGCCAGCACTGTCGCGACGTCCCTCCGGCCACCGGATTGGCGCGCCGATTTCAGGGTCGCAACCGGATCAATCCCGGGGCAGAGGTGGACGCTGATCTCCTCTCCCTCTTGCCAATAGGACGAGATCTGAAGGGCTGCCGGGCCGGACAGCCCCCGATGGGTGAACAGCACCGCTTCGTCAAAACTCCATGCTCCAGCGGTGGTGCGGGTATCGACCGCGACCCCGGACAGCGGTTTGATCCACTCCAGGGCGTCAGGCCCGAAGGTGAACGGGACAAGCGCGGGGCGGGTCGGGGTGACCGCCAGACCGAATTGCTCGGCGACGCGATAGGCGAACCCGCTGGCCCCCATTTTCGGGATGGACTTCCCGCCGCTGGCAATCACCAGATTGCGGCACCTCACCCGTGGCGGCGCGCCTGTTCCGGACGTGACGCTCAGATGAAAGGCCCCGTCCGCATGGCGGATATCCGTGACCTCGGACCGAAGGGCCAGTTCGGCCCCGGCTGCGGCCATCTCGTCCAGCAGCATCTGAATAATCTGCTGCGAGCTGTCGTCGCAAAAAATCTGTCCCAGGGTTTTCTCGTGCCAC
>JBCCMP010000049.1:0-17427 GCA_039026295.1 Pseudomonadota bacterium
CTGCCATCGACATCGCGCTGTGGGATCTGCGCTGCAAGGCGGCGGGACTGCCGCTGTGGAGAATGGCCGGCGGCGCGTCAGACCGCTGCCGCGCCTATGCGGGCGGCATCGATCTGAACTTCCCACTGCCGAAGCTTCTCGACTCGATCCAGGGCTATCTCGATCGCGGGTTCAACGCCGTGAAGATCAAGGTCGGTCAGCCGAAGCTGGAGGACGACGTTGCCCGTATCGCTGCCGTTCGTGATCTGATCGGGCCGGATCGGGCCTTCATGGTCGATGCCAACTACGCCATGGACGTCGATCAGGCCATCGCAGCGGCCGAGGCATTCAAGCCCTATGATCTGGTCTGGTTCGAAGAGCCGGTCATTCCTGACGACTATGCGGGCTATGGCCGGATCGCCGACGCGACCGGTGTGCCGCTGGCGATGGGCGAGAACCTGCACACGATGCACGAGTTCGAATTTGCGTTCGCATCCTCGAAGCTGTCGTTCATCCAGCCCGATGCCTCGAACTGCGGCGGCGTCACCGGCTGGTTGCGGGTGGCCGAGATGGCGCGGGCACACGACATCCCCGTTTGCAGCCACGGCATGCAGGAATTGCAGGTCAGCCTTGTCTCTGCCCAATCCAATGCGGGCTGGCTGGAGGTCCACAGCTTCCCGATCGATCGATACACCACGCGTCCGCTGGCGGTCGAAGATCATCTGGCCATCGCCCCGGATGTCCCCGGGATCGGCGTGACCTTCGACTGGGACCGTCTGCGCGCGGTCTGCGACGCCTGAGCGAACATCATTTCGGCAAACAAAACCGTTGCCTCGCGCGGATCGCAAAGATAGTTTGATCATACCAAATGATAACCGGTCGACCGGCCCTGTGCCGGAGAGGTGAGACACCTGGACCTAAGGGAGGACTGCATGAGCCTGATCAAGAAACTGTCCGTGGCGACATCCGTCGCAGCACTGACCCTCGGAACCGCGCTGTCCGCGTCGGCCGAAACCACGAACCTGCGCATCCAGACGCATTTCTCGCCCGAGACACTGTCGGGCCAGATGGCGGCCGAGTTCATCGAAGACGTCACCGCGATGTCGAACGGCGAGATACAGGTAGAGATGTTCTACGCCTCGTCCGTCGTGAAATCGGCCGAGACCTTCGATGCCGCGGCCACGGGCATCCTGGACTGCGACATGACCGGCGGGTCGTACCAGACCGGAAAGAACCCGGCCTTCCAGTTCGCCGGTGACCTGAACGGCGGCTACGCCAACCCCTACCAGCAGATGGCCTGGCTGCTGCACGGGGGCGGATACGAGACGCTGAACAAGCTTTACAACGCGCACAACATGGAATTCATCGGCTGGTGGATCCCGGGGCCGGAATCGCTCAGCTCGACCCGCCCGATCCGCGGTGTCGAGGACTTCAAGAACTGGAAGTTCCGCTCGCCCCCGGGCATCATCACGATGATCTTCGAAGAGCTTGGCGCCTCACCGATCGTGATGGACTTCAACGAGATCTTCACGGCGCTGGAGACCGGGATCATCGACGGTGCGGATGCCGCGAACCTGACCAACAATATCGGTCTGGGCCTCTACGACATCGCCAAGCACACCAACTATCCGGGCTTCCACTCGATGCCCGCTGACCACCTTGCCTGCCGCAAGGATGTCTGGGACGCGATGCCCGCCCACCACAAGGCCATCCTGAAGACCGGCATGCAGGCACTGGCGCTGAAGAACACCACGATCAACGAGGTGAAGAATGCGCAGAACTCGGTCAAGCTGGCCGCCGACGGCCTGAACATGTACGAATGGTCGCCAGAAGAAATGGCCAAGTACCGCACGGCCGTTCAGGACGCCTGGGTCAAGTTCGCCACCACGCCGGAATCGAAAGAGCTGCTGGACAGCCACCTGAACTTCCTGCGCGGCATCGGCGCGATGAAGTAATCCCCGCGATGGGTATCAATGCAGCGGCGGGGCCCCCGGGTCCCGCCGCTTTTGGTTGAGAAACCACAAAACCCGTGACAGGCGGGACCGGCCCCCGACAGGATGGGGCAAAACAGGGGGAGGCCAAAAATGGAAGAGAAAGCCGGCGGGCTTTGGGAATGGCTGATCCCCGCCCTCTTCATTGTCTGCATGGGCTGGACGATCTGGCACATGCCGGCCTACATCCTGGACTTCATCCCCCCTGCGAGCGAAAGCCTCTACAGTCAGATCTCGGCCCTGCACGTCAGCAAGGACGTGACCCCCGGCATGGCCGGACTGTTCGGTGGGATCGCCGACCCCCTGGACTGGGCGGCGCTGGCCCTGATCCCCGTCCTGTTCGTCACCGGCACCCTGACGATCCGGGTCTATTCCATGGAATTCGAGGACTGGCGCACCGTCGACCGGGTCGCGCTGTTCATCGGGCGCGCGACGATGATCCTGATCCTGATGATGACCTGCGTGATGCTCTACGAGGTGTTCCTGCGCTATGCGCTGGAGGCCCCGACACTGTGGGCGAACGAGTTGACCCTGTGGCTGGGCGGGTTCGTCTTTCTCTGCTCGGGCCTCTATGCCATGCAGCAGCGCAGTCACATCCGCATCTTCCTGCTCTATGACGTGATGCCCCGCTGGCTGCAGCGGGCCTGCGATATCTTCTCGGCCCTGTTGCTGGTGCTGTTCGCCTTCTTCATGGTCTACGGCAGCTACAAGCAGGTCTTCGTCAACAAGTTCTACAAGTGGGAGATGTTCGGGACAGCCTTTGACCCGCCGATCCCCGCGACCGTGCAGCCTGCCATTCCGATCGTGATCACGCTGGTCGCCCTGCAGGCGGTGGTCAACGTGATCTCGGACTGGAACGCCGAGCCGGGCACCCATTCGGTTGCCGACGAGATCGACGAGGATGAACTGGCCGCCATCAAGAAAAGCGTGGGGGCAGACTGATGGATCCCGCGGTGCTGCAAGATGTCGGCACGATCTCGATCGTGCTGGTCGTCGGTCTGGTCTTTCTGCTGGGCATCGGCATGCCGCTGGGCTTTGCCTCGGCCGTGCTGGCGCTGGTCGTCCTGGTGATGAAGTTCGAGCCGACGCTGATCACCGATCCGCTGAGCTTTGGCGAGGGGATGCTGACCGGCAGGCCGGGCACGGGTGCCTTATACCTGCTGGTGCAGAAGATATTCGATCTGCTGACGGAATACGTGCTGCTGTCCGTGCCGCTGTTCATCTTCATGGCCGCCCTTCTGGAGCGGTCGGGCATCGCCAAGGAGATGTACGATTCGCTGAATGTCTGGCTGGACCGCACGCGCGGCGGCATCGCGATTGTCACCTCGCTGATGGCGGTGATCATGGCGGCGATGTCCGGCATCATTGGCGGCGAGGTGGTTCTGCTGGGCCTGATCGCGCTGCCACAGATGCTGCGGCTTGGCTACAATCAGAACCTGGCGATCGGGACGATCTGCGCGTCGGGTTCGCTGGGCACCATGATCCCGCCGTCGATCGTGCTGATCATCTTCGGCCTGATCACCGAAACCTCGATCAAGTCGCTGTTCACGGCGGCCTTCGTGCCGGGCTTCATGCTGGCCAGCTTCATCATCCTCTACATCGTGGTGCGCACGCAGCTTCGCCCGAACGATGCGCCGCTGCCGGAGAACCCCGTCGACTACAGCGCTTACGGCACATCGGTGATCCCCAAGATCGTCTTCGCCATTGCGGCGGTGCTGCTGATTATGCTGCTCGGCAAGGATGTCTGGCAGGTGCTGACCTCGACGGCCGAGGCGGTCAGCTTTGCCTCCGTCGCGATCAGCCTGCTGTTCGCGGCGCTGGGGATCGCCTTTGCCTTCGCGACCCTGTCCGAGAAAGGCCAGCTCTTCCTGGCATTCCTGACGATCACGATGACCGGGTTCTTCGCCATCCTGTTTCTGCGCGCGGTCTATTTCACCGTGACGGGCCAGAACCAGGATCTGGGCGAGAATGTCGAGCCGATCCTTGTCGGCATGCCGCATCACATCGCCTGGCTTGGCGGGATCACGGTGGTGCTGGCCGCGCTCGCCTTCTTTGGTTTCGGGGCAGAGCGTTGCCGCAAGGGCTGGTCCATGGGGCGCGGTCTGGTGCCGCCCTTCACGGTGATCGGCGTTGTCATGGGCTCGATCTACGGCGGGATCTCGGGCATCACCGAAGCTGCCGGCATGGGCGCGCTGGCCGTCTTTGTCATCGCCGTGGCGCGCGGCGTGAAGACGGTGCCGCTGCTCTGGGACGGGCTGATGCGGACCCTGCGCTCGACCGGGACGATCATCTGGGTGACCGTGGGCGCGGCGGCCCTTTCGGGGGCCTACACCCTGGCTGGCGGGCCGAATTACATCGCGCAGCTGATCGTCGGGTCAGAGATGCCGACCATGCTGGTGCTGCTGACGATGATGCTGATCCTTCTGTTCATGGGCGCGTTCATGGACTGGGTCGGGATCGTGCTGCTGATCATCCCCGTCTTCCTGCCGATCGTGCGCAAACTGCCGATCGAGGAGATCGGGTTTATCGGCACGCTGGAGCCGAAATACATCGCGGTCTGGTTCGGGGTGCTGTTCTGCATGAACATGCAGGTCAGCTTCCTCAGCCCGCCGTTCGGCCCGGCGGCCTTCTACCTGAAATCGGTCGCCCCGCCGCACATCTCGCTGACCGATATCTTCCGGGGTTTTCTGCCGTTCATCTGTATCCAGCTTCTGGCGCTGAGCGTCCTGCTGATCTGGCCGTCCATCGTGACGCTGCTGCTGTAGGCTGATTTGAACTTGGGCCGGCACCTATGCGGCGTGTCCGGGGGGCGTTCCTGCGCTGATCCGGCCAGAGCGGACTTCAGATGTCTGTGATCGCGTGGGTGACCTGCTCGGATGTCCTTCCTCCGACCCGTTTGGGGTGCGCCTCGAATTTGGCGAAGGCCATCTCAATCCCCGCCCGGCAAACGCGCGCCCGTCGCCGGGGACATCATCTGGCCCGCGATGGGTCCCGGCCACTGGCGCCGTGGCGAACACATTTCCGGAAGCGGTGGCGTATTGATCAGGCGCGGCGCGGTCGTGGCGTGATTCCGCTGCGCCGGGTCATTACCACATCGTCCGACATCACAATCTCCGATTCAACATCGCGTCAAATCGCTTTAGCCTCGCGCGATGCGGCGCATCTTTCTATTCGTGATAGCCCTGATGGTGGCAGTGCCATGGCTGGTGCGGCCGGGCGATGTGCCATCTGCATGGGCGCCGTGGGCCGAGCTTGATCTGACCGACCCGCCGAATTTCATCTGGCGTCAGAAGGTGCGCACCCTCGGATACCGCCCGGATCTCTGTCTGGCGGCGATCAGCAATTTGCCCGGCATGGTGCAGGAACAGGACCGGAAAAGCGGCGGCCATTGCGGGATCAGCCCGCATGTCAGCGTCACGCGGCTGGGCGCGGCGCGGCTCGCCCCGCTCAACACGCAGTGCGCGATCGCCGCGCGGCTCTACCTTTGGCACCGGCACGACCTCGACCGTGCGGCGCGAAAACATCTGGGCAGCCCCGTCGCGCGAATCCGGCATTTCGGCAGCTTTTCCTGCCGACGGATGCGAACATCCTCTGGCCGTTCATCGCGGTGGAGCCAACACGCCACGGCCAATGCCGTGGACATTGCGGGCTTTGTACTGGCCGATGGACGTCAGATCCGCATGAGCGACTGGCAAGGCAGCGGGCCGAAGGCTGCTTTCCTGCGCGCCGCCCGGGACGGGCTATGCCGTTGGTTCAACACGGTGCTCAGCCCGGACTATAATGCCCTGCATGCCGACCATTTTCACGCCGATATGGGGCGATGGCCGGTGTGCCGCTAGCGGTCGCGGCAGCGTCCCCGCGGGCATTCCTTCCAGACACCGGCAGGCACTGCGGCAGCGGGCGTCTGCTGCGCCACCTGCGTTTGCGACTGCGAAGTGCTCTGCGAAGTACTTTGCGAAGTGCTCTGCGAAGTGCTCTGCGATGCTGACGCGGCAGGGGCCGCAGGTGCTGCAGTTGCCGCTGCGGCCGCGCCGCCGCCCAGGTTCAGCTCGACCGCGATCACATCCATCGCCCCGCAGGCCGCGGCGAGATCCATCTTGCCCATGGCGTCGGAATACGCCTGGATCTGATCCTGCCAGACCTGCATCTGCTCTGGCGTCATGCGCGAGACATTGGCCGAAAAATCGTCGGTAATCGCTTCGACCCTGCTAATCACCTCGTTGATGTCAGAGCAGGCATGGGCCTGACCGGCTGCAAGGGCGGCCACAAAAACGGCGGCGGTCAACAGTGATTTCTTCATGACAAGAGCCTCTGATCTAATCGCATTGCGGGAACGCTATCACATCAACTGCGATGCGGCCACGGTGTGAACGGCGGGCCGGATCAAGGGGCCTCCGCTCCCCAATGCTGCGGCCAAGGCACCTGCGACCTTGTGGATCGGAGACGAAGGTTTGACAGGGCCTTTAATTAACTGCATAGTTATATCTCTAATTATTTCTGCATAGCATATGACGCTGGCCAAAAAATCCCGCAGGCGGCATCAAGGCACACCGCCGAGAATTGGAAATTCCAGATGATCACCACGCTCTCAGCCGCGACCCGTCTGATGCCCCACCTTTTCGCGCTGGCGATCAGCATGATCTATGCGTGGCATGTCTCTCAGTCGGGTTTTGTGAAGACGGGGTTGCAGTTCACCGCGCCGCTGCTGGTGATCCTGATCAGCCACTTTATCTATGCCGCGTTTCAGGGGCGGCTGGTGGCCGGATATGCAGGACTGCTGCTGCGGCGGTCGCTGCAGACAACCCTGTTGCTGTTCGTCGCGATCTTCCTCAGCGAGATTCTCTCGCCCACCCCAAGTCAGGCGAATGCCGGTCAACTGGCCGATCAGATCCTGTCCGTGCTCTTTTGCCTCGTCGTTCTGGCTGCGGTCATCGCTGTCGCGGCGGGAATTCTCTACGGGGCATACCTGATCCTCGCTGCCCTGTTTCGCTTGCTTGTAGGCGGCGGGAAAGATGATCGCCTGAACGATATGGCAAGCATTGCGGTTGCGGCATCGGTGCTGGCCGGGGCCAGTCTGGAGGGGGTGCCGGGGGCCTACACATTCAAAGGCGATGGCCACAGCACCGCGTCCTACCCCGTTGCCGCCACACTGGAGGAGGTCTGGTCGGCCATGCAGACGGCCACCTCGCCAGAGTTCCCGTTGCCGGATGCGCTGGACATGTTCCCCCGTCCGGTCGCCGTCCTGATAGACGAGGGGACAGTGCTGGGCGCGAACCGCGTCGTCCTGATCAAGGGGCGCGAGGGCGAGGGCAGACTGCACCTGAAGGTCACGGCACAGACCGACCGGCAGGCTGTCTTCACCGTTCTCTCCGACAGCAGTCCGACCGGCCGGTGGGTCGCGTTCAAATCGCTGACCTACACCATCAAGGACGATCTGGCAGGCGCACGGCTGGAGGTCAGGCTGGACTATGAACGCCTGCTCGCACCGTCGTGGATCTTTTCGCCGATGGTCGAAAGCGCCGCCCACCTTGCCGCATCGGTGCTGGCCCGGGACACAAAGGAAAGAGCGGAAGCCCGGGGCTGACGCCAGAACTCGCCCCCCGACCAGTTCACCCCCGACCAGTTCACCCCCGGCCAGTTCATCCCCTCGGATGCGCCTTGCGATACACCTCCATCAGCCGGCCTTGTTCTACGCCAGTGTAGACCTGGGTCGAACTCAGCGAGGCATGGCCGAGCAATTCCTGAATGGCACGCAGATCGCCACCGGCCTCCAGAAGGTGGGTTGCGAAACTGTGGCGCAGCGCATGGGGCGTGGCCGAGGCGGGCAGGCCCAGCGTCTGCCGCGCCGTTGCCATGGCCTTCTGCAGGACCCCCTGGCTCAGCGGGCCGCCCCGGGCACCCAGAAACAACGCGCCCGCTGCTCCCGGATCGTAGGGGCAGAGCGCCAGATACTGATCGACAGCCGTTCGTGCGGCAGGCAGCACGGGCACCTCCCGCATCTTGGACCCCTTGCCGGTGACACGGATCACTTCCGGCAAAGGTGCGGCGCCCCGGGTCAGACCAAGCGCCTCGGCGATGCGCAGGCCCGATCCCCAGATCAGGGTCAGCGCCGCAACATCCCGCGCGCCGATCCACGGCTCGGCATGGGCCCCGGTTGCCGCGATCAACCGCTTTGCGTCCTCGACACCGACAGGCCGGGGCAGGCGAACCGGGATCTTGGGCGCGCGCACCGCGTGAACGGCCGGGCATGCAACCCCGTGGACGCGGTCCAGCCAGCCATGGAAGCCGCGCACCGCGGAAAGTTCCCGCGCCAGTGACCGGGGCGAGATCCCGTCCCGCCGCCGTGCCGCCATCCAGGCCCGGATGTCCGATACGGTCAAATCGCCCAGGGCCGCCCGGCCCATCGGGCCGCCTGTGTGACCGGCCAGAAACCCCAGATAGCTGGCCACGTCCCGCCGATAGGCGGTCAGGGTCTTGTCCGCCCGCCCACGCACCCCGCCGACATGGGTCAGCCAGTCCGCCAGCAAGGCAGCGGCACCGCCGGACAGTTCAAAATCACTCATCCCGGCAGCATGCCACGGGCAGGCGATCCATGCCAGCACGCCAAATGCAAGACCAGCCGTTACACAGATCCATGCAAAAAAGTTAACGCCGGTTTGCAACAACCGGGGGTTTCAACCTGCGCGGTCATGCCTATTTTCACTCAACGGAACGCCGGTTGCCTCTTCCCCTCCCCCCCTCCCCCTGGGGCAACCGATCCGCGGCGGGTTCGCAGCGCGAGCCCGCCCTTTTTCTTTTCGGGGTGCCGGGATAAGACGCGCCCATGAAACCGGTTGTAAAACTGCGGCCCGGCAAGACCGGACGCCTGGGCCGCGGCGGCGCGCCCTGGGCTTTTGCCGATCAGATCGCCATGGATCGCCGCACGCGCAAGCTGGAACCGGGCACTGTGGTGGAACTGGTCGATGGCGAGCGGTCATTCGGACTGGCCGCGTTCAATGCCGAAAGCCGGATCGCGGCGCGCCTGCTGGACCCGGATCCTGCCGCTGATATCGACATCTCTTGGTTCAAGACCCGGCTGCAACGTGCGCAGGCGCTGCGCGACCGGCTGTTCGATGCACCGTTCTACCGGCTGATCCATGCCGAAGGCGACGGCCTGCCCGGTGTCGTGATCGACCGGTTCGGCGATGCAGTGGCCATTCAGCCCAATGCCGCCTGGGCGGACCGGTTGCTGCCTGATCTGGTTGCCGCCGCGATGGATGTGACAGGTGCCGGCACGGTGGTCGTCAATGCCAGCTCGCGCATCCGGGCGCTGGAGGGGTTGGAGACCCATGTCACAGTCGCCGAGGGAGCTCTGGAAGTGCCTGTGGAGGTTCCAATGAACGGCGCGCTTTACCTTGCCGATCTGACCGGCGGGCAGAAGACGGGCCTCTACTATGATCAGCGCCCCAACCATGCCTTTGCACGGGCGATGGCCAGGGATGCCCGGGTTCTGGATGTTTTCAGCCATGTCGGCGGGTTCGGCCTCGCCGCGCTGGCAGGGGGGGCGACCGGCGTTCTGGCCGTGGACAGCTCGGCCCCCGCGCTGGCACTGGCAAACGACGCCGCCGGGCGGATGGGGGCGCCCGACAGGTTTCAGACCCGGCAGTCCGATGCCTTCGATGCGCTGGCCGATCTGGCTGGAGAAAGCTTTGACATGGTCATCTGCGACCCGCCCGCCTTTGCCCCGTCGAAGTCCGCCGTGGATGCGGGACTGCGCGCCTACGAGCGGATCGCCCGGCTGTCGGCGGGGCTGGTCAGCCCGGGCGGCCTGCTCTGCCTTTGCTCCTGCTCCCACGCGGCGGGGGTCGAGGCGTTTCACAAGGCGTGCGTCACCGGCATCGGCAAGGCCGGGCGCGGCGGGGCGCTGATCCATTCGGGCCGGGCCGGACCCGATCATCCCGTGCACATCGGCCTGCCCGAAACCGGCTATCTGAAAGCACTGTTCTTCCGGCTGGATGGATGAACACACCACGGGTCTTTCTGGACGCCTGCGTGCTGTTCCCGCCGCTGGTCCGGACGATCCTGCTGGGCACAGCGCCGGACCGGTTCCAACCGCTCTGGTCCCAGCGGGTGCTGGACGAATGGCGCATCGCGATCGCCCGGAAGTCAGGCCCGGACGCCGAGCGAAAGGTTCTGGAGGCGATCATCGCCATGACCGAAGCCTACCCGGACGCCCTGCTGCCCCCGAACCCGGCTCTAGAGACGCAGATCCACCTGCCCGACCCTGCCGATGCCCATGTCGTCGCCGCCGCAAGCGGTGCGGCCGACATCGTGCTGACCTTTAACCTGCGCGACTTCCCGCGCAGCGCCCTGGCGGCGCACGCCCTGACACCCCGCGACCCCGACGGCTTCCTCTGGGAACTGCTGTCGGAAGACGCGGAAATCATTCCACCCCTGCAAAAGATCTTCCGCGATTTCGACCTGCAGACCGATACCCGCCGTGCCCTGAAGCGGGCGCGCCTGCCACGGTTCGGCAAGGCGTGGGACGCGGCTGTGACCTCAGACAGCCAAAACCCCGCAAAAGGTTGAGATCAAGGCCGGGGCGCAGATAATGACGTCAAAAGGTGCCGGGGCTGGAGGACACATGCGACCGATCGATGCCGAGATCGTCACCAATCTGAAAGACCTTCAGGACGATATCCGCCACAACATCAATCCGTTGAACAAGGACAAGCGAAAGCTTGGTCGCGACCGTTTCATTCTGGCCAAGGTCTTGAACCAGGTCGTGGAAAGCGGCCAATACGACACCAGTCCGCTGGACGTTGATCTGCGGGATCTTGGCGTATTCTCAGATCACCACGCGGCCGTGATCCGCGGCATGGCAGAACTTGTATTCGGTGGGTTTTGGACGCGGCGGCGCGTTCCGTCAGCGATCAAGCGTGCCTATCAGGACGAGCGTGCATTGATCGGGACATCCGGCTTCCTCTACGGATCCAATGAAATCGAGAGTCAGCATTGGCGGATCATCCGCCAGAGAATTGCGGCCGAGGAAGCCGAGAAGCGCAAGACCATAAAATCGGTTGACGTCGTCAGGCATGACAAAGACATGGCGGCTGCCTTGCAGGCAGGCGCGCTGGGTCCGGAGTATTATCCGGCATGCTTCGTGAACCAAGCCGCGCAGCTCTATGGTTTCTTTCCGTGGTTGAAGCGTCAATCACCGGACGATTGGCATGTCGCCGCTGAGTGCGGGTTCAACGGCACGGATGACGACCTGATGTGGATCATCTCTCAGCCGGACTGCGACCGGGCAACGGCGGCTGTTGTGTTCTCACGCGCCTTCGCAGGTTACGGGGGCGACTACTATCTGCAGCGGGCTGCGCAATCGACGGCACGCAAAGCAAGGCCCCTGCTGTTCGAGGAGGTCGGTCGAAAGTGGAACGCGGGGGCCTATGCCGGACATCGATTTGCCTGGGATCTGGACCTCTGGATCCTTGAATACCGCGATGACTTCGCAAAGATCCGGGACTCTGAAGTCGCGTCGGATTGGCTGATCGATCCCGACGATCTGGTTGCGCACGAAGGATCAACCCCGGACAGCGCATTTTATTTCGGTGATCAGACGGCCTATTTCAAATCAGCGGAAATCGCCGACGCATACCTGTCAGGGGATGCCGAAGGCCGCGCGCTTCAGGCCTGGCTGGAGAGCTGAGAAAAGAGGGTCCTCACATCTCTTCCGACATCCGCTTGACCGCGTCGATGCAGCGCCCGAACGCCGCCGCTGCTCGTTTCGACATGGTCCGGGCGCGCAGGTGGCCATGGGGAAGCTCGGGCTCGACCACCACCTCGGCCCGGACATGGGCGTCGGTCAGGCGGAGGACATAGGCCTCGCCATCGTCGCGCAGGGGGTCATGCTCGGCGGCCGAGATGAAGCAGGGCGGCAGGCCCTTGAATTTCTCTGCCAGCAGCGGCGCGAAGCTCGGGTCATCTTTCGGCGCTTCTCCCCCGGCGCGGATCTGTGAGTAGAACTCGATATCGGCCACCGACAGCAGCGGTGCCTCGGCCCGTTCGGTGTACGAGGCCAGCCCCAGCGCATTGCCGCCAAGGCCGGGATAGATCAGCACCTGCCCCCGGATCTTCTGCGGCCGGGCCAGCGCAACGGCGGCGGCGAGGTTGCCGCCTGCGCTGTCGCCCACCACGATCAGGGGGCGGTCAGCGAAGAAATCGACGGCCGCCAAAGCGTCATCATAGGCTGCCGGATGCGGGTGTTCCGGGCAGAGGCGATAGTCGATCGAGATCACCTCGGCCTCCGCCCCCTCGGCCAGTTCGGCGCAGACATCGTCGTGGCTGTCGAGGCCGCCGACCACGAAGCCGCCGCCGTGGAAATACAGGATCCGCGCCGGACCGGGTCTGGTGGGCCAGTAACGCCGCACGGGGACGATCGAGGACGGGCCATCGAACCCGCCGTTCTCTGTCGCGACACCTTTTGGGCGCGGCTGGCGAAACGCCTCTGTCATCGCATCATAGACGTTGCGCTGTTCGACGATGGACAGGTTGACCGCATCGGGCGGATAGAACTCGCCGGTGCGTTTGATGAACTCCAGAACTTCCGGGTCGGTAATCGAACTCGACATTCCGTCAACCTCGCGCCAATCATGCCCCGTTCTGATCGGACGGGGGTTATAATGAATTTTCAGCTTCAGGAAACCGTCTGGATCACACTTTCTGACCGGGTGCGGCTGGCCGCCACGATCTGGATGCCGGACGGTCCCGGTCCCTTCCCCGCGGTGCTTGAATACCTGCCCTACAGGCGCGGTGACGGCACGGCGCCGCGCGACGACAGCACCTATCCGGCCTTTGCCCGTGAAGGGATTGTCGGTGTCCGTGTGGACAGCCGCGGCCAGGGCGACAGCGACGGGCTGTTCGACGATGAATACTCGCCGCAGGAGATGGCCGATTGTTGCGAAGTGATCGCATGGATCGCGGCGCAGGACTGGTCGAACGGGGCCGTTGGCATGATGGGCATCTCCTGGGGCGGGTTCAACGGCCTGCAGGTCGCGGCGCTGCGCCCGCCCGCTTTGAAGGCGGTGATCTCGATCGCCTCGACCTCGGACCGATACAGCGATGACATCCACTACAAGGGCGGGTGCCTGCTGTCGGCCAATGTCTATTGGGCGGGGACTATGCTGTCCTATTCCTCGCGCCCGCCAGATCCGGATGTCGTCGGCAACCGCTGGGCAGAGATCTGGAGAGAACGGCTGGAGGCGGAGCCGCTGCTTCTGGAGACATGGCTGCGCCACCACCACCGGGACGCCTATTGGCAGCACGGTTCGATCTGCGAGGACTGGGGTGCCATCCAGTGTCCGGTCTGGGTCATCGCCGGATGGGCGGACGGCTACCGCAACACGCCGGCAGCGCTGGCGGCAAACCTGCGCGCGCCGGTCAAGGCGATGACGGGCCCATGGGTCCACAAGTATCCCCACTTCGCCTGGCCCAAACCGCGCGCCGATTTCCTGGGCATGGCGACGGACTGGTGGCATCATTGGTTGTCAGGCGAAGATCGGTGCGTGGAGGATTGGGCGGGCCACGCCGCCTTTGTGATCGAGAATGCGCGGCCATCGACCTGGCGCGGCGAAGATGCCGGGCGCTGGGTCGCGGCGACGCCGGGCGCCATGCGGCGCCTGCCCCTTGGCGCCGACGGGGTGCTCGGGTCAGAGGCAGGGGGCGACATGCTGATCGCCACGCCCCAGCACTGCGGCACGGCCTCGGGCGAGTATTTCACGCTTGCGCCCAATGCCGACATGGCCGCCGATCAACGTGCAGATGATGCGCTGTCCGTCTGCTGGGAACGGGCCTTGGATACCGAGATGACAATCATCGGCCGCCCGGTGGTCGAGGCGAAAGTGACCATCGATCAGCCCCAGGGCAACCTGATCGCCCGGCTGATGGATGTGCACCCGGACGGAACCTCGACCCTGATCGCGCGGGGGGTGCTGAACCTCTGCCACCGGGACGGCAATGCCGATCCTCAGCCGATGCCGATCGGGCAGGCGGTGTCCATACGTGTCAGGCTGGACGAAACCGCCTATCGCGTCCTGCCCGGCCACCGTCTGCGGCTGGCCCTGTCAACCGCGTACTGGCTGCTGGTGCTGCCCAGCCCGGCGCCGGTGGAAATGGTGGTGAGCGCCGGTGCCTCTGCGCTGGAAGTGCCGATCGCCGACACCGCCCAAGAGATCACAATCCCCGAACCCGCCGACCCCGACCCGCTGCCGAAATACCCGGTTCTGGCCGAGGGCAGCACACGGCGCGAGGTTCAGCATGACCTCAGCGCAGGCCTGGTCCGTTACCGCATCTGGGAGGATTCGGGCCTAACCCGGATCCTGCGCAACGGCATGGAATGCCAGGACACCCGCGACGAGATGTGGGAGATCGACCCCGCCGATCCCACATCCTGCCGCGGGACGCTGACCTTTACGACGCTGCGCCAGCGCGGCGCATGGTCGGCCCGCACCGAGGCTCAGATCAACTTCCGCATGACGGCCACGACGTGGGAGGTCGGCGCCAGCCTGACCGCCTGGAACGGGGAAGAGGTCTTCGTCAAGCGCGACTGGGCATTCACCGTAGACAGGCGGATGGTTTAGTAAGACGCCGGGCGGGCGCGGCAGATCTTGGGCCCGAACGCGCAGCGGCCCTGAACCGGAGTGCCATCACATTCCTCGCCACAGTGCTTATATTGTATGTTCTCGCGAAAGGCTTGCGGAAGGATGGTGATGGTCAGGACGTTGAACCGCATGTTGCAGGGCATAGCCATTCTGATTGCAATTCCGGCAATCGTGGTTCTGATCGCGAACCCGCGAATTCCCGTGACGATCACCGAAGAACAGATCGATGCCGCCCTCGCGCAAGCTCTGCCTTTTTCGACAGGCAATGCAGGATTTCAGATCAACGCGACCGAGATCGACGTGGACACCAAAGACGGCGACCGGATCAGTCTGAACGGAAGTGGTGACTTTGACGGACTGACCTTGCGAGGGTCGGTCGCCGTTCGCGGTGAAACGTCCATTCATTATCGCAATGGCAAATTCTACCTGTCTGACCTTACGTCGGAGAATATTTCGGTCGATCTTACGGCCGACAGCACCGAGGCGTTGCGCAAATACCGGGATGCTGCGGCAACCTTTCTGAGCCGGAGCGACGAACCGACAGGGGAGCCGACGTCCCAAATTGACGCCGCAGCCCGGGAAAACGTGGCGGCAGCATCGAAGCGCGCGATCGATTGGCTGATCCGGAGCACCCCCATTTACAAGATAGACAAGGACAAATGGTGGGCGCGACTGGCAGCGTTGGCCATCACAGACGTGAAAATAACACGGGGCGAAGTCACGGTTGTTCTGGAACCTCGGAAAGTACTGATTTCAGTGCTGCTGACAGTCGCAGTGTTGCTTTTGATGGCGGCTCGGTTCTGGTTTCTGTTCAGTCCGATTTTCCGCCGCAGGTGATCGACCGCTTCAACGTCATTGCTGGGCGGGCGTGAGCTGGTCTGACAGTTCCGCGTAAAGCAAGCATGGCAGCAGCGCCCTACCTTTAAATGCGACCCCTAAATCCGACGCTCCCCATCCCGCCCGGGTTCGGCGGGATTGCTGGAGAACAGCGCGATCTTGTTGCCCTGGGGGTCGCGGAGATAGCCGACATAGAAACGCGGTCCGTAATCTGGGCGAAATCCCGGTGCGCCCTCGTCGCTGCCGCCAGCGGCAATCGCGGCGGCGTGAAGGTCGCGCACCTGTTGTTGTGTGTGCGCCTCGAAGGCGGTCATCGATCCGTTGCCGGTCGAGGCGAGCTGTCCGTCGAAGGGCGGTTTGACGTAGAAATCCGGCAGGATGACCGTCTGGCCCGGCGGGACGGGGAGAGAAAAGCTCAACCCCTCGGGGCCTTCTTCAAGGTCGTAGCCAAGCGCCGGCAGGAAAGCTGTGTAGAACCGCTTTGCCTTCGCGATGTCATCCGCACCGACGGTGACGTAAGCAATCATGACATATCTTCTTTCCGGTGGCTCTGGGGCAGCTTGTGACGTGTCGCGGCTGGCTCCGCCCCGTCGCACACACCATGCAACCCGGCGCTTACCCGTCCCGTGCCGAACGCCCGGCAGGTTTCGGGGCGGGCGCGCCCAGCCCGGTCAACACGCGGATCGGATCGCGGGCAGCGACGCGGGCACCGGATTGCGGGGTGATGTAGACCATCTTCTCGACCTCCAGCATCAGCACGCCAGACAGGCGGCGGATCTCGAGGCGCTGGCCAAGCTGCTCGATCGCGGGCGCGACGCGCAGCCAGAAGCGGCGGTGGCTGGGCGGGTGGTACAGCGCGGCCGTGGCCTGCTTCGTGGTGAACTTGTGCGCCGACAGGGTCTCTTCCAACTGACCCAGCGAATAGGGCCGCCCATAGCTGAACGGGGTGCCGTCGCGGCGGGCCCAGATCCCGGCGCGATTGGGGACGATGAAGACCGCCTTTCCGCCCGGGGCCAGCACGCGCCAGATCTCGTCCAGCAAGGCACCGGGACGCTCACAGGTCTCCAGCCCATGCGCGATGATCAGCCGGTCCGCGAAGCCGCCCGGAAGGGGCCAGAGCGTTTCCTCGACCAAGGCCGAGACATTCGGACCCTCGGCCGGCCAGGCACAGACCCCCTGTTGCGCCGGCATGAGGCACAGCAGGCGGGTCGCTTCTTCCAGAAACGGGCGCAGGAAGGGCGAGGCATAGCCGAAGCCCACGACGTTTTCCGACTTTACCGATGGCCACAGCGAGCGAAGTCGTTCCCGCACCGTGCGCTGCACCATGCGGCCAAGCTGGGTCGAGGCGTAGAAACGCCGGAGTTCCACTACATCCAGATGCATCGCTGACCGTGCATTGCAACTGTCCCACCGATCGGACAGGATCACCCTAACCCAAAATCAGAGGAAAGCCCATGCCCG
Organism: Pseudomonadota bacterium; assembly: GCA_039026295.1. GTDB lineage: Bacteria > Pseudomonadota > Alphaproteobacteria > Rhodobacterales > Rhodobacteraceae > Thermohalobaculum. Next base: position 16,907 of record JBCCMP010000049.1, read on the forward strand.
TTGAGATCGTGACCGTGCCCTGTCTGTCGGACAACTACGCCTACCTTGTGCGCGATCACGCCTCGGGCGAGGTTGCGGTCGTCGACGCCCCGGAGGCCGGGCCGATCATCGATGCGCTGGACGCGCGCGGCTGGTCCGCCAGCCAGATGTGGATCACCCATCACCACCCCGATCACGTCGACGGCGTCCCGGCGCTGGTCGAGAGATACGGCGTCAAGACGGTGGGCCACGGCGCGGACAAGGCGCGCCTGCCAGAACTGGACCTGGAGGTTCTGGAGGGCGACAGCATCTCGCTCGGCGACAGCACGGCGCGGATCATCGACGTCTCTGGCCATACCATCGGACACATCGCCCTCATTATGGATGCCGACAACGTGGCCTTCACAGCGGACAGCCTGATGGCGCTGGGTTGTGGGCGCGTGTTCGAGGGCACCCATTCGATGATGTGGGACAGCCTGTCCAAGTTCCTGGGCTTGCCGGACGAGATGATGATCTATTCCGGGCACAATTACGGGGTTGCC
>JBCCMP010000050.1:0-17322 GCA_039026295.1 Pseudomonadota bacterium
GCCGCCCGCTGCAAAGCGAGGAAAAGCGGTGCCGGGTGCATCTTTTCAAAGACCGACAACCGGCCCATCGTCATTATCGAAATGTCGTCGTCAGCAAGCCCGTACTTCTGACGCCAATCAACCCGCGCCGCCGGGTCGTGGGCAAAACGCGCGGTATCGGTGCCCAAAGGAATGACCGGCAATTGCGGCATAGGCACGCGGCGGGCTGCGAAGCGGCGGGTCAGGTAGGTGGCCGCGACGTCCAGTTCATGCGCCACGACGCTCTGCACAGCCTTGGACGTGCAGATCACCGCATCCCATTCCTCAACCGGTGAGGACATCATGTCTAACAGACCCTCCATGATCCGGCGGGTCGATACGGTGTGCGTGATCCCGCAGATCGAATAGAGGTTTTGGCCAGCCCGGCGGCGCACCCATGCGAATTTCCCGAGTGACGGGCCCGGCACCATGAGCGTGCCGGGTGTGGCCAACTTGCGGGGCTGAGAGGTCAGGACCCCGGTAATTTCGCCGGACCAGCCGTAATCGGACATCAGGGATCGGAACTGATCGATCACCCGCGGGCCGTCGGCGGCGCAGTGGATGACATCGGCGTCCACATGCCGGGCGTAACCGGCCAGGAACGACTGCCCGGCCGTGCGCCGCCCGGCCAGTGGGCGATTGTCCGACTCGATCATGTCCGGGTGATGGTAGATTGCGGCGGTCGCTTCCATGAACCGGATTTCCTTTTTTGCACGCCCCGCTTTCTGGCGGCGGATCATCGGCCGTTCCTGTCCGATTGCCAATAGGCTCTGGCCATCGCCCGGGACTGGGTCAGCGCGAACAGTTCACTTGGGAAAACCTGAACCGCCGTGGACCGGGTGCGGAGTTGCCTATCAGCATCACGCCGCTTCGGTTAACGGGACCTTTACTTCGACCAGCAAGCCGCCGAGCTCACTTTCACCAAGGGTCAGATGGCCCTCGTACTTGGTCACGATCTCGTCGACGATCGCCAGGCCCAGCCCCGACCCGTTGACCTGCTGATCGAGCCGCACGCCCTGTTGCAGAACACGGCCGCGTTGTGACCCGGGCACGCCGGGGCCATCGTCCTCCACTCGCAGGATCATCGAGCCATTGGTCGAACTGAGCGTTACCTTCATTCGGCTTCGCGCCCACTTGCCGGCATTTTCCAGAAGGTTCCCAAAGACTTCCTGCTGATCGGCGGGTGCCATCCTAACAAGCAGGCTGCCCGGAGACTCTCTTTCGATCAGAATGTCGGGAAACAGACGTTCTATGGCGCGCCCGGTTTCCTCCAGCAACGCCGACGCATCGAACCGTTGCCCCGGCGCAAGACCGTCCGGCCCTGTCGCCGCGCTCATGTGGCGCGCTGCTGCCTCGGTGATCCGGGTGATCGCCTCGTTTGTCAGGTCCAGGTCGATTTCTCCGCCCTGCCGTGCGCGGTCCACTTCATTCTGCAGGATCGCGGCAGGTGTCTTCAGGGCATGGGCCAGATTGGCAGCCTGCGCACGGCCGTGTTCCCGCAGCCGGGTGTTCTTGTCGAGGACGGCATTCAGATCATCGACAAGGGGTGCGACCTCGGCCGGAAACTGTTCGACAATCGTGACTTCTGAATCTTGACGCAAAGCCTGTACAGCGCGTCGCAGCCGCACCAATGGACCAAGCGCCGAGCGCAGCAGCAGAACTGCCGCACACAGAAGCGTCGCTGCCAGCAGGGCCGCGGCCGGGATAAGACCACGCTGGAACTGCCGCATTTCCCGATCCAGCGCGGCAAGGTCAGCGGCAATTGCAATGCGCCAGGCCGTTCCGTCCGGCGCATTTACCCGGCGCGCCAGAAGGCGCAGCTTCTGACCGTCGGGTCCGTCAGCTTCTTGGAAACCGGCGACGCTTAAATCGAGTGACTGATCCCAAAGAGACCTGGATCGGAAGGTGGCTTCTGCAGACTGCGCCTGCCAATAGAGACCTGAATAAACCCGCGCGAAGGACGGCGACGTCATCTGTTGCCCGGGATCACCGGGTGTGCGCGCGACCCCGACGCTGAGCAGTGCAATCTCTTCGGTGATGCGTTGATCGAACTGGCGCAGGGCCGAAGATCTGAACACCTCCAGAACCGCGACACCACCTGCGCCAAGTGCAAAAGTCACCCAGATGACGGCGCCCAGCAGCACGCGAAAGGTCAACGATCGGCGTTTCACGCCCAGTCGCACGTTACGGGTCCTTTCCGCCTTCGAACCTGATCGAACGATGAGGGCACCAGAAGGGTCAGTCGGGATCCATTCGATACCCAAGGCCCCGCACCGTTCGAATGACGTCTGCACCCAGTTTGCGGCGGAGACGACCGATGAACACCTCGATCGTGTTACTATCGCGTTCTTCGAACATTCCGTAGATCATTTCTGCCAGATCCACCTTGCGGTGCACCTGATCCGGCCGAAGCATGATCGCTTCGAGGATCTTGAATTCGTTTGCCGTCAGCGTGATCGACCGGCCACCCTTGGTCACCGATTTCGAAACTGTGTTCAGCTCGATTCCGGCACCGCGCAACACGGCATCCGCTTTGCCCGACGACCGGCGGATCAGTGCCCGCAGGCGCGCAACCAGTTCCTCCATGTGGAACGGCTTGCCGAGATAATCATCGCCCCCGGCATTCAGCCCCGCCACCCGGTCCTGCCAGCCACCCCGAGCCGTCAGGATCAGCACGGGCATCGCCATACCCGCAGCACGCCACGCCCGCAGAACGGACACGCCGTCAACGATGGGCAGCCCGAGATCAAGGATTACCGCATCGTAGGGCTCCGTTTCGCCGAGATGCTGGCCGTCTTCGCCGTTCGAGGCGAGGTCCACCGTAAAGCCAGCCAAGGACAGTGCTTCATCGATTTGCGAGGACAGCGCCCCGTCGTCCTCGACCACCAGAATGCGCATGTCTCAGTCTCGTCCCCCTTTGCCGCCGGGACCGCCACCGGGACCGCCACCGGGGCCACCACCGCGCCCGCCGCCAGGACCGCCACCCGGGCCATCACCCGGGCCATCACCCGGACCGCCACCGGGACCGCCACCGGGACCGCCACCGGGACCGCCACCCGGACCATCTCCGGGTCCGCCACCCGGACCATCTCCGGGTCCGCCGCCCGGACCATCTCCGGGTCCGCCGCCCGGACCATCATCGGCCGCTCCGCCCGGATCACCTCCGGTATCCCCGGCTGCGCCTGTTCCGGCACCCGCTGCCTGACCACCCGCATCGCCGCGCCCCGCAGGATCATCACGACCTGACAGTCCTGCATCCGAGGCAGCCACACCTGCCGGTCCGGCTGGGCCATCAGCGCCTGCGTCCGGAGCATCACCACGCCCGTCAGGCGGCCCCTGAACATCCACAACGGCCATGCTGTCCACGTTCACCTGAACCGAGGTGATCTGACCGAAGGCATCGACGAACAGCACATCCATCAATGCGCAATCGCCAACTCCGACCGGGGTCGCGTCAAGAAGTTCCGCATCGGGCACTTCGGCGCGCGCAAGATCCAGAATCGCCCCAAACCGGCCTGGCGTGCCGCATTCCCTCACTTCCGGACCAGCGGGTGAAAGACCAACCAGCAGGGCAAGCGGGACCGATACAATCAGAGTCAAGATCGATATCATGCGGTGCATGGGCGGGCACCTCCACATCAAGCCGCCGAACGGGTCACCCTGCGCCGCAAACCCTGTCGACGACTGCATTTGGAGTTAACAGACACCTGACTGCCTGAACAGCCCGTGAAAGCCGTGTTCAGGTTAGGTTCAGGATCTGCCGATCACCTGAAACTGCCGCCTCGCACACCATGACCTCCGTCAACCGTCACCACTGTGCCCGTGACATATCCAGCGCGGGGCGATGCCATAAAGGCGACCACGTCGGCGACTTCCTTGACCGTCGCGGGCCTGCCCAGCGGCAGACCGCTCAGATAGCTTTGCCATCGTGTTTCATCCCCGGTTTCCTCCCGCGCGCGGGTCTTCATCAGCCCGACCAGGCGATCTGTCGCCACGGCACCGGGGGATACCGCGACCACCCGGATGCCGTCTTCAAGGGCATATGATCCAAGCGCCCGCGTGAAGGCGTTCAGCGACGCATTGCCCGCGGTTCCGGCGATGTAGTTGAAATCAGGCCTGTCGGCAGCAAGCCCGGTGACATTCACGATCGTCCCGTGACCGCGCCCCTTCATCGCGGAATAGGCGGCGCGGGCAATGTTTACGTAGCCAAAGACTTTCAGGTCCCAGGCCGTGCGCCAAGTCTCCTCGTCCACCGCGGCGATGTCACCGCCGGGGATCGCGCCCGCATTGTTCACAAGGATGTCCGGAAGCCCGGCCCGCGACAGCAGGTCGTCCGCCGATCCGCTGGCCGACAGGTCGATCGCATGTGCTGTGGCACGTGCGCCCTGTCGCTGCAGGCTTGCGGCAGCATCTTCCAGCGTTTCAGCGTCCCGCGCGGCGATGTGCACCGCGCATCCTTCCGCGGCCAGCACCTCGGCCACGCCAAATCCGATCCCTTTGGACCCGCCGGTTATCAGGGCAGTCTTGCCGGCGAGACCCAGATCCATTGCGCGACCGTTGCTATTCTGCGGCGGTCGCGACCGGCGCGTCGACGATCCTGGTCCTGAAATTCCCCGGAGAGACGATCTCCAGCACCTCGAAATCGGACGAACACGCGATTTCCCGGTGTTTGATCATCGGCTTCTGCGAGATGCAGTCGCCCTTGCGGATCGTCCGCTCGCCCTGGCCTTCATATTCGAAGGTTGCCCAGCCGTTCAGGACGTAGACCAGTTGGAAGTCGCATTCGTGGATGTGCCACTGCTGTACCTCGTCAGCCTGTTCCTTGCCATTGTGCCGAATGACATGGGCGACGTAATCGCCCCTGGTGCCGTCCTTGATCCCCAGATCCCGGTACTCGAATATCTCCCGCAGGCCCGGGGTCCAACTGGCGCCTTCCGCTTCGTTGTGAACGAAGTCCCAATGGCTGCGGTCTTCCATGGTCTTGTCGGACATCGCTGTTCCCTCCCGGATTGGCTTCGGCCGTCTGCAGCCTGTTGTTCCGGGCAAATCGTAGCGAAAACGCTGGCGATTGAACAGCCGGAGCGTTCACCTATCCGAATGCAGAACGTGCCGGGTAGACCGCCAGCGTGTTGAGGGTTTTGCCCCCCGCCCTGCCGGTTCCGATAAAGATTCAACCTCTCGCCGTTTCAGAACGGGACGGGCATGGGGGCCATACACGGCCTCTGGCGCGTGGGAGATTCCAGGGAACATCGCCATCAGGCGCAACCGGTCAAACCATCCCAGCAGGGATTGCGCGTAGCGTCCGGGGTAAAAGCTTTCCACGGCCAGACCATTGGCCAGAATGATGCTGTGCCGCCCGGTCAGGATGGAATGATAGGTCACGGATCTGCAGCCGTTCATTTGGCGCATTCGGGGCAAATGCGCCAGTCCCTTGGCCATGCCCAGAACCTCGGCCTCGCCATAGTTTTTGCGAACCTCCGGGCCTGCCAGAAGCACCCGGTGTTGCGGCGAAAGAACCAGATCTCGCGCCGGCAAGGCGGGACCCAACGCACCGGCCTTGATCTCGATCGGTTTCTGCGCGTGCGCCTCCCTGTCAAAATCAAGCGTCCGTGCACCGGTCCAGACGATCCGGGCCGGGCCGCGATCGAGCGTTTCGATCAGATCGCCTGTGCACAGATCCTCCACGGCGGCTGTGCCGTCAGGCGTCAGGATCAACGTACCCGGCGCAAAACAGACATATTCCGAATAGGTGAAAAGCGGATCGCCATTCGCTGAATTCGGCGTCGAATCGAACTCCCTTACCTCATAAATCCTGCCTGCGACCAGCGGGACTTCAGAGATCATGTAGTAGCCCGTTGCCGGCCCGCTTTCCACGTCAAGGGTGACGACCTGAAACTCTTCGCCGGTCAGAGGATCACGGAGCGTCCATCCCTCTTCAGCTGATACGCTGACGTTGGTCGACGTGGTGCCATTGATCGTGATGGTGCCGGTTGCGGTTTCGCCCGCAGTGTCGTCTTCCAGAGACAGATCATCCGTGCCGGAGCCATTGTCGGTAATCGTGATCGTGGTTTCCGGCGCCGCCGGACCGCTGTAGGTGAAGGTTGCACCGGTTGTCTGGGGAAAGTTGCCCCATGGATCGTAATCGTACACATCGACGGTAATGGTCGTCACAACCGCACTCCATCACGCGCACAGACACAGTTCCCGGCATGGAACGGCCACGCGGTAGACCGTTATGGTTACCCAAATATGGTTACCCAAACGTGTAGACGCGGAACGGCATGCCGGTTGGCGGTGTTCCCCGTTCGTCCGCAAGACTCGCGCCGAAGCGCACGAACGGGGCCTGTTGCACATTGATCGCGGATGCCTCAGCCGCCGCCGGGTACCAGCGTATCGGGCGCAGCCAGGGCGACCGGTGGCTCTTCGGGCGGCGGAGCACTGTCCGAAGTGATGAACCCGGCCGCTAAAACGATCGCCACCACGAAGAGTCCAGGGCCCGTAAGCCGATCCCTGTGATGGTTGTTCAAGCCGGGCAACCTCGGATCGCCATGGCTGGTTAATAGGGTCGCTTCCGGATCCCGGGCGAAGCGACGGAGAAGTTCGGTTTCATAATAAGGTCCCATGAGCAGGACCCTACCCGGCCCCTGCTGACAGCATTTTGTCAGCACCTTGCGCATCCTCCTGACAGCATGGTGTCAGGAGATATAGATTAGATCGCTCCGACATGGAGAGAGCAATATGCGCCGCGCTGACCGACTGTTCGACATCATCCAGATTCTGCGCCGGGGCCGCATCGTGCGGGCGTCGGACATCGCGCAGGAACTCGAGGTTTCCGATCGCACGATATACCGCGACATCGCCGCGCTCATCGGGTCTGGCATCCCCGTCGAGGGGGAAGCCGGTGTCGGGTATCTTTTGCGCGATGGCGCGGACATCCCGCCGCTGATGTTCACCGAAGACGAACTGGAAGCCATCGTCTTCGGCATTCGCATCGTCGAAAGCTGGGCGGATCATGGCATGGCCGATGCCGCCGGGCAGGCCCTGCGCAAGATCGAGGCAGCCCTGCCCGATCACCTCAAGGACCAGATTGCCGCCGTCAGGGTAGACGCCCCCCGGGATCATTGGGCGGAACCGATCACTATCCAGCGCGGCGCGCTGCGGCGGTCTATCCGTCAGCGCAAGAAAGTTCGCATTACCTATTGCTCGAAAGCAGGCGCATCCTCGGACCGAACGGTCCGGCCGTTGCTGTTGTCCTTCTACGGCTCGATCTGGAACCTGACCGCCTGGTGCGAGCTGCGCAGCGACTTCAGAACCTTTCGCCTGGATCTGATCAACGGCCACGAATTCCTTGACGAGGGGTTCGTGGAAGAGCCGGGAAAGCGGCTCGCCGACCTGATGGCTCGTCCGCAGGAGAACCGGTAATTATAAATATATTGCCTGTCCCGCCCTACTGCGGCATCTCGCGGCTTTTGCAACGGCTTGATCGGCAGAAACGGAACTCTATTTTAGCGCTTCTGATTCTACGCCAGTCTGGCAAAAACAGGATGCGACCCATGCAGCTTCATTTCCTATATGGGACCGAAACCGGCACGGCGGAATTTCTGTGCGAGGATCTGCAGGCGGCGATCGGCGAAGAACATACATCGGCGATTTCCAGCCTTGATACGGTCAAACCATCCGATCTGAACGCCGAGACTTTCTACATTCTCGTCTCGTCGACCTATGGCAGCGGCGACGTGCCGACGACAGCCATCGACTTTCACGAGGCGCTGATCAACGACCGTCCCAATCTCGAGAACATCAGCTTTGCAATGTTCGGGCTGGGCGACGAAACATTTGGCGAGACGTACAATCAGGGTTCCGAACGGCTGATGGCCGAAATGCTGGCCTGCAAGGCGCAGATGGTCGGGGAACGCGGAATGTTCAACGCCGCCTCTTCCGAGATGCCCGAAGAGGTCGCCATACCCTGGCTTGAAGGGGTTCTGGCACTGCAGGCAGAGAAACAGGCGGCCTAAATCCCGCTGTCTGTCCTGAGGGTGAACCCCTCGCCCCGCAGCGTGTCCACAATCTCCCGCACATGCAGCCGGTCCCGCGCTTCGATCACCACGTCGAGTTCGGCCTGTTTCAACGACACCGATTGCATCATGCGCTGATGGATCACCTCGATCACGTTGGCACCCTGCTCGCCGATGATGCGAGAGATGTCGGCCAGCTGACCCGGTTGGTCCTGAATCTCGAAGGTCAGCCGGGTGATCCGGCCATCGCGCACAAGGCCCCTGAGGATCAACGTCGACAAGAGCCGCGAGTCGATATTGCCGCCGCAAATGACCAGACCGACCGATTTGCCGCGGTAAGCCTCGAGATTGTTCTTGATCACCGCGAGCCCGGCACCGGCCGCGCCTTCAACGACCAGCTTCTCCAGCGACAGAAGATCGAAGACCGCGTCCTCTATCTCGGCTTCGGTCGCCGCATCGACCCGGTCGACGTGGTCCCGGATCACGGCCACGTTTTCGTCGGATGGCTCGCGCACGGCGATCCCTTCCGCGAGCGACGGTCCTGAAAAATGCGGCTCGGCCCCCGTCAGCTTGGCCTTCACCGCATCGAAGATCTCCGCCTGCGCGCCGATAACCTCGACAGTGGGCTTCGCAGCCTTCGCCATCACGGACATTCCGGCAATCAGGCCGCCACCGCCAACCGGCACGACGATGGCGTCGAGATCGGGCTTCTGCTCAAGCATCTCCAGCGCAACGGTACCCTGCCCGGCAGCGACGACCGGATCGTCGAACGGGTGAACCAGCGTCATTCCGCGCTTGGCAGCCAGATCCATCGTGAAGGCCACGCTTTCGTCGAACGCAGACCCGTGCAGCACCACGTCCGCCCCGAAATCGCGGGTCCGTTGCACCTTGTTGAAGGGCGTTCCTTCCGGCATCACGATCACGGCGGGCATAGCCAGCCGCTGCGCGTGATAGGCAACGCCTTGCGCGTGATTTCCGGCGCTGCAGGCAATCACCCCCGCTGTCTGCTGTTCGGGCGAGAGGGTCAGCATCTTCGCCAGCGCACCGCGTGCCTTGAACGCGTTGGTGTGCTGCAGATTTTCCAGCTTCAGGTTCAGGTCGATCCCAAGCTGCAAAGATAACCGCGTCGCGGGCACGATCGGCGTGCGGATCGTCGCGCCAGAGATTGCTGCTGCTGCCTCGCGCACCATGTCGGCGGTCAAACTCATGCTCTTTTCCTTTTGCCAGCGTTGCTGGATTTTGTTGTCCTGACGCCTCAGCGTTGCCCACGCAGCGAGATGATCACCGCCCCGCATACGATCAGGGCCGCGCCGATGACAGCCTGCAAGGTCGGGATCACGTCGAACAGCACAAGATCAAACACCGCCGTGATCACAAGGATCGTGTAGAACAGCGGGATCAGCAGACTTGCGTCCCCCCGCCTCATCGCCTGGATCAGAAGCGCCTGGGCGCAGATCATCGTGACCCCCAATGCGACAAGCAGCCCCCAACCTTCGGCTGTTGGCCATTGCCACACGAAAAGCGCCACTGCAACCGAGACCACGACACCAATCGAATTGTTGACGAAAAGGATTCGGATCGGTGGCTCGGTGTCGCTGAGGCGTTTGATGAACATCCCCTCGACCCCCCTGAACAGGGCCGATGCGATGGCGATCAGCGCGGCAAGATGAAATGTTTCGCTGCCCGGGCCAGTCAGGACGAACGCTCCGATCAGCGCAACCACCGCTGCCGACCAGCGCCAGACACCGACTCGTTCCGACAGGAAAATCGCGGCGCAGACCATGGTCACGATCGGACTGAGAAACGATAGCGCCGTCGCGCTGGCCAAAGGCATCAGTGCGGCGGCGGCAAAGAGGCATGTTCCAGAAGCCCATCCCAGCAGGGCGCGCGCCACGTGATTGGGCCAGGATGCCCCGGTGAAGGTTGGCGGGCGAACAGCCGTAACAGCAGCGATCGCGATCCAGGCGAAGACGAACCGCCCCGATGCGACCTGAAATGGATGAAGCCCCAAGCCTTCTGGCCCGGCCCCCAGAAACTTCGCGAACAGCGTCGTTCCGGCCAAAAGAACGCAAACACCCAGCATCAGGAATATTCCGGTCATCCCGCCTCCACGGACCCTGCCGCGTTGCGCGGCCGAACGCCCCCGTCACTGGGCCTTTGCTGGAAGACGCTGACCGGGCAGGCGCGCCGCTTACAGCATGCGCCGCCTCTCAGGTAAAGTGGCGGCGCGCTGGTTGTGCGCCGCCAACAGCAGGTCCCTATCCGTGATCCGGATCAGTCTGCGGTTTTGATCCACTGGCCCGCGGCTGACCGATCGGCAGTGGCGCTACGCCGTCCGGCGTCAGATGCATTGCCTCCTGAACAACGCCCAGCGCATCCAGATAGCGAAAGATGGTCGTGAAGGTCGCCGTTCGTATCGCACCGCGATGATCGGACGTCCGGACTTCACGCAGGAAGACAGGCCCAAACGCCCGGGCAAACGGGTTCAGACGAATGCGCTGCGCCGTAAAATCCTCGGCGATCTCGCGTTTGACGACGCCGATATCGCCTGTGGCATGCAGTGCGGCGACAAGCAGGTTCAAGGAATACTCGGTGCAGTTCTGGAACCGGTTGTTGTCAGGATTCGCCAGTACCGAATAGGACGGATTGTGCAGGTCATCTGCTACCGGCCCAGACAGCAGGTCGATCAGCCGGGCCTGTACCTCAACGGTCGGGATCACGATCCCCACGCCCGGCTCGACCGCGCCTGCCACGAAGTCAACGGGGTTATCCTCGATCAGGTCACTGATATGCGGTCGATCGGCCTGCTGGTAGAGATTGTGAACGCGGTAGGCGCGGACCACCCCGCCATCCGCCAAGGCCAGATCTGAATAGACCCAGAATGCCACATGGGTGTAGCGCACGCCCTTCGGCAGATCCTCTGGATCGCGCCCGGTACGGGCCACAAGGGCAACATAGGCCCCACGGTCCGCCAGGGCCTGTTCGATCTGCCGAGACAGATCCCGGATTTCTGCCGCTGCCAACACCGGATCTGCTGCCTGACTGCTGCCAGCATGCGCCGCGGCGATTGGGGCAACCCCGAGAGTCGTGGTCAGGATCAGTATTCTCAAGGCTCTCATCTTGGACTCCAACTAACATTCGGTTTGCTGTGCTCCGGTGCGGTGACCATCAATCGTCCTGACGGGGCTCGTCGCCATTCGGGTCGGGGTTAACGGGTCCCAAAGGCAGGCGGCGCGGTTCGCCTGAGAAGATTTCAGCCGCAACAGCATGCGATCCAGCCGCTGCGCCGTAGACAGGCATGGCTGACAAAGCCGAAGCGGCGATCCCAACCGAAACTGGCACAGCGACGATCGCAGGCGCGTCTTTCGACAACGCTGCAGAGTTGAGCGCTGAAGCCAAAACGGGATGCGAGAGGCCGTCGGCTTGTGCAGGTTGCGCATGGACGGTCAAGCCGCAGCCGATAAAAGCCAGTGCCGCCGCGATGTTCTGACGAATGTTCATGTCATTCTCCCTTTTATGAACAACGTTCATTTATGCTGCCCGGAATCACTTGTCAACTAAATTGAACATTGTTCATAAACTTCCTGGAGTCATGCCGTCGAAAATCACGGGCTGCCCGCCGGATTCAGCGGTCCGCCCCGGTGAAAATCTGCCATGGTGCTGAAAATCAGAGAGAGGTCCCCCATGCGAACCCATGCCCGAGTTGTCATCATCGGCGGCGGCGTTGTCGGCTGCTCGGTGCTCTACCATCTGACCAAGGCGGGCTGGACGGATGTCTGCCTGGTGGAGCGGTCGGAACTGACTTCTGGTTCCACCTGGCACGCGGCGGGCGGGTTCCACACCCTGAACTCCGACACGAACATGGCCGCATTGCAGGGCTATACGATCCGCCTCTACCGCGAACTTGAAGAGATCACCGGCATGTCCTGCGGCCTGCACCATGTCGGCGGGGTCACGATCGCGCTGGATCAGGACCGGCTAGACTATCTGGTCGCAGAGCGGGCCAAGCACCGATACATGGGGCTGGACACCGAGATCATCGGGCCAGAGGAGATCGCGCGCCGGTCCCCGATCACCAATGTCGACGGCGTAGTCGGCGGGCTCTATGACCCGCTGGACGGGCATCTCGACCCCTCCGGCACCACGCACGCCTATGCCAAGGCCGCCCAGATGGCGGGGGCAGAGATCATCCTGCGCACCCCCGTCACCGCGATCGCGCAAGTGGGCGACGAATGGGACGTGGTGACGGAAAGCGGCACCATCCGGGCCCAGCACGTGGTCAATGCGGCAGGTCTTTGGGCCAGAGAAGTCGGTGCGATGATGGGCGTCTGGCTGCCGCTGCATCCCATGGAGCACCAGTACTTCATCACCGATGAAATCCCCGAGGTCTATGAACGCGAAGAGGAACTGCCTCACGTCATGGACCCGGCCGGGGAGACCTATCTGCGTCAGGAGGGCCGGGGCCTCTGCATCGGGATCTACGAACAGAAGGCAGTGCCCTGGGCGGTGGATGGAACGCCTTTGGACTTTGGACATGAGCTGCTGAACGACGATCTTGACCGGGTCGCAGAACCGCTGGAGGCGAGCTTCCGCCGCTATCCCGTCCTTGGCCGCGCCGGGATCAAACGGACCATCAACGGCCCCTTCACCTTCGCGCCGGACGGCAATCCGCTGGTCGGGCCGATCCCCGGCAAGCAGGGCCTCTGGGCCGCGGCGGCCGTCATGGCCGAGTTCAGCCAGGGCGGGGGCGTCGGCAAGGCATTGGCCGAATGGATGGTCGAGGGCGAGACCGAAACCGACGTCTACGCCATGGATGTCGCCCGCTTCGGCGACTGGGCGGGCAAGCCCTATACCCGGCAGAAATCGACCGAGAACTATCAGCGGCGCTTCTCGATCAGCTATCCGAACGAAGAACTGCCGGTCGGCCGCCCGCTGGAGACCACGCCTGCCTATGGCATCTGGGACGCCCAGCGCGCGGTCTTCGGGGCAGCCTACGGCATGGAGCACGTCAATTACTTCGCCCCCGAGGGCGAACCGCGCGAGGAGATGCCGACCTTCCGCCGATCGAACGCCTTTGCCCCGACGGCGGAGGAATGCCGGGCGGTGCGCGAGGCCGTGGGGATCAACGAGATCCACAATTTCGGGAAATACATTGTCTCTGGCCCGAATGCCGTGGACTGGCTGAACCGCATCATGGCGAACCGTGTGCCCGCACCGGGCCGCATGGCGCTGACACCGATGCTGTCGCCCAGGGGCCGGATCATCGGCGATTTCACCATGGCCCGGATCAGCGAGGACAGGGTGCAACTGACAGCCAGCTATGCGGCGCAGAACTATCACATGCGCTGGTTCCTGGCGCACCGGGAAGACGGGGTCGAGATCGAGAACGTCTCGAAATCGCTGATTGGTTTCCAGATCGCCGGGCCGAATGCCCGCGCCCTGCTGGGCCGGGTCACCGGCCGCGACGTATCGGACGAGGCGATGCGCTTCCTCAGCGTTACCGAGGCGGAGATCGGCCCCATTCCCGTGCGCATCCAGCGGGTCAGCTACACCGGCGATCTGGGCTACGAGATCTATTGCGCCGCCGACCACCAGGTCGCGCTCTATCAAGCGCTGGCGTCAGAGGGGGCCGATCTTGGGATGCGTCCTTTCGGGATGCGGGCGATGATGTCCCTGAGGCTGGAGAAGTTCTTCGGGTCCTGGCTGCGGGAGTTCAAGCCGGATTACACCCCGGCCGAGACCGGGCTGGACCGGTTCATCAACTGGAAGAAGAACGACTTCATCGGGCGTGACGAGGTGATGCGGGAGCGGGACACCCCGCCGCCCCGGGCATTGACGTCGTTCATCGTCGAGGACGGTGACGCGGACGTTGTGGCATGGGAGCCGATCTTCGATGGAGAGGATGTCATCGGTTTTGTCACCTCTGGTGGCTATGCCCACTATGCGCAGAAATCGGTGGCGCTGGGCCTTGTTCCGAGGGAGCGCGTGGCCGAGGGCGCAGAGTTCGGGATCGAGATCCTTGGTGAACGGCGGAAGGCGCGGGTGCACACGACACCGCTGGTCGATGCGGATGGGGCGCGGATGCGGGGGTGAATTTTTTGGCCGGGTTGTCCTGAAAACCTTGAGTCGAATTTGCGGTGAAGTTTCTACACCCGAGCCGTTACTGTCGGGTTAAACAGGTGCAAAACGCTGATTTTGCGGGATTTTTTTGAGGGCACTGCTCGGCTCAGTATCCGCCAAACCCCACGCTTCCGCCCCGTTAACCAATTTGGCGCTGGGATTTTTCGCGATGGCAAGCGTATGGCTTCTGTATGGCATGCGTATGGCTCGGGCCGTTTCAGAAGTCGACCTCGAATGGTTAATGTCGGCGGATTGAGGTTGTCCGGACTGCGGCGCGAGACCATCGCTGCCTTCAGGGAGTTCCAGAAAGGTTTAGGCGTGTGCTGGGATCTGCCAGAGATTTTGGGGACTCGCCAAAGTGAGGATTGTCAGGCACCCGACCGGCCGCTGTGCGGGACGGAGCTGCCGTTGATTCAAACGTGTTGAACGACCGCTCCTGACCAACTTTTGACGTTCGGTTGTCTCGGCAACTGCAGTGGCAGCCGCGCGGGTTACGACATTCGCAACTCCAGACGGCAGTAACTCGGAGCGCCTTGGAGAGAGTGATCAGTTGGTCTCACGTACTATCGCAGGGCATCAATCCTGAAGTCATGCGGCAGAGCATGAAGCATGTACGAGCTATCGCTGCTATTGGACTGTGCTGCTGCTTTGATAGAAAGGTCAGGTGAAGAGTCCGACCAAAAAACGGTAGGATGCCATTGCCCAGAAAACTCTACCAGTTTAACAACGCACGTCGAGGCTTCGAGCCCATCTTCGGATGCGTAGGCAAATACGGATCGAATACCTTGCTGTTCAGTCGGCTCGTAGAATTTGACTCGCTTTGCCCAGTCTTCGACTTGCACCGCAGTAAAGGGCGCACCCTGCTGGGTGCTTAAAGATTCGTCGACTTCAGTTACGCTGTTTCCCGAAGCCCAAATGGCAGTGTTTAGGCACATTCTTGCGACATCTGCCGCATCAGGCTGCCAATTTGACTGATCTAGCTCGACTGTGATGTTCCAACGAGCAAAGTCGTCAACAATTTCAACGACATACATATCATCTGGCGAGGTGGCGATGATCGTCTCCACTAATGAGGTGCGAATATCGAACTCATCGCGGCGCTTTAGAAGGCCTGAAATGGCGGATAGTGCTTCTCCATAAGACTGTTGTAGAAGTGCGGAAGGCACCATCGCGCTACCCGCAAGGTCAAGATTAGGCGCATGAAATCCGAGTTTGCCTCCTGGCTCGACGGTCCGACTCGTCGAGAAGGTGTTAGCGATAACTCGACTGCCGCCCAGAAAGGCAACTGCACAGGCAGACATGCAAGATGCATCTGCGGAAACGCGAGTAGCGATCTGAAGCTTACGAAAAATATCCATCAGCTTGATGGCTTCGGTGAAGGATCCGCCGGGGCTATTAAGAGTCAGTGTTACGTAGTGAGTGTCATTGTAGTAGTCTCGAAACTCATCGTTGAAGAGGGCCTGGATCTTTCTTGCATCCCCCGAAGAGATTGGCCCGGCCAGACTTATTCTCGCAAATTCTTCAGGATCGCTCGATTTTTCGACCTTGTGTATGTCCGCACTAAAAACAGGAGAAGTGAAAAGAGTAATTATTGCCGAAAAAATTATCTGAAAATTACGCATCAAATTTCACTCCCAACCATCAATTATTAGAAATACATCCGCCAGCTCTTTGGGAAAATTTCTCAAGCCCATCCCCTAGCGAGCTAACGAGCGACTTGTCACGGATCTTATTGATCTCGACAGAATAAATGCAAAAGAAATCCCGAGCATAGCCGCCTACCTGTTGAACCAGTTCATCTTCATCACACGATCCCAAATCAATGCAAGCTTCAACTCTATCAAAATAAGATGCCAATGCAGCAACCGACATCACGATTTCGTTTCGGTTAACGCCAGAAGTTGCAATGGAGCGTTCGACGAGCGCATCAATGAACTCACGCTTCTGCGGTGAACGGAGAACTGTTAGGTCTGCATCCGACCAGATCGCGAACAGCATAATCTGGGCTCGTGCAAGATTCGGGGAATAGAAAAGCTCAATTTGCCTCGCGGAAGCATCCAAACGCCCCTGAACAGATTGTGCATACAAGTTCAAACCGGCTACGATCAAGGCTATGGGAACTAAGATGTTCGCGAGGACTTGCGTCCAACCAACCCAAGCCTCCCTAGTTCGGACCCTCCGGGTGCGTGCAATGGTGATGATGTCGTCCGCTTCCGTGTCCGCCTGAGAAGCGAGAATTGGTTCCTGACTAGATGAAGCGTGATCAATCACAGGGTACCTTCGGAAGAGATACGATTGGCCCACTGGTGTCGATGACATCGATACTCAAGCAACTCAGCTCCTTGAGCGTGTAGACAATCACTTCGTCAATTGCCAAATTCTCTTGGGCTTCACGGACAGAAGGTAAGGCGGTGTTGGTCTGCAAGCTCTTTATCGCTTCTCCCGGGTCGACAATCGGGCATGCACCTACGAAAATCACAACAGGGTCGGAAGTGGAAGAACGGTAGAGTTGGAGGTTATCGACAAGGCATTGTGCTTGTTTCTGGGGAACCAGCCACTCATCTGTATCTGCAACGGCCGACTCAGGCAATAAACTCCATGTTGCTATCATAAAAAGAAATGCGATTCTTGTCGACATATCGTCTAGCCTTCTGACTCGATCTTCATAGCCGACAAAGCGGAGAATGCTGGCTAACCGTTTGCAACGTGGGCCTCTGCGGCAAATATTACCGGAGCCGACGATAAACTCCTCTGTTCCATTTTCAATCCCAACCAACTCGCATCTGTGTGCGGAGTTCAATAATCACCAAGTCTTAGCACCGACAGGCAGTTAGTCTAAATGCCTGGAGTGTCGATCTGTCATGTCGTTTTCTGGTGCACTGCGGCCGCCGGCCAGGCAATTGAACTACGGCAAGAATCTACATTCGAGACATTCGTGTGCGTCACAGCATCGGTCCGCATGGGCTCTTCGCAGTCATTTGACAAGTGAGGAAATCTCTAACTTCTCAGGCCTGTTTTGGCTGAAGATTTCTCATTAAAATAAGCAGCGGCACGATCCATATCCGCGCCAGATTTAACACTTCGCCCGAGAACGACAGAATCTCTGAAACGGTACTGTCGGTGAGCCATCCGTCTCGGAAAGGCCTCACGTCCGATCCCGGAACCTTCA
>JBCCMP010000051.1:0-17262 GCA_039026295.1 Pseudomonadota bacterium
CGGGGGCGGCGTCGTCGGCTGCTCGGTGCTTTATCATCTGGCCCGGGAGGGCTGGTCCGATGTGATGCTGCTGGAGCGGGACGAGTTGACCTCGGGGTCGACCTGGCACGCGGCAGGCGGCTGTCACACGATCAATGGCGATCCGAACGTCGCCAAGCTGCAGAAATACACGATCGATCTTTACAAGGAGATCGAGGAACTGTCCGGTCAGGCAACCGGTTTTCACATGACCGGCGGCGTCATGATGGCCGCGACGGAAGAGCGGTTCGACTGGCTGAAGTCGACGCTGGCCAAGGGCCGCTATCTGGACATCGAAAGCCGAGTGATCACGCCGGAAGAGGCGCACGAGATCATGCCGCTGCTGGATCCCTCGCAATTCGTGGGCGGGCTGGAGACCTATGTGGACGGGCATCTCGACCCGTCCGGTGTCACCCATGCCTATGCGAAATCGGCGCGGATCAAAGGGGCGGCGATCCACACCCACACCAAGGTGGAAGAGATCAACCGGCTGCCGTCCGGCGAGTGGGAGATCGTGACGAACAAGGGCAATGTCGTTTGCCAGCACGTGGTCAATGCAGGCGGCCTATGGGCGCGGGAGGTCGGCCGCATGGTGGGCCTGGAGCTGCCGATCCTGGCGATGGAGCACATGTATCTGCTGACCGAGGACATGCCCGAGGTCGCCGAGATCAACGAGAAGACCGGCAAGGAGGTCGTCCACGCGGTCGACTTCGATGGCGAGCTCTATCTGCGGCAGGAACGGGGCGGCATGCTGATGGGCACCTACGAGAAAGCCTGTGTGCCCTGGTCGGAGCGGGAGACGCCGTGGGATTTCGGCCACGAGTTGCTGCAACCCGATATCGACCGAATCGCGCCATCGCTGGAGGTCGGCTTCGAGCACTTCCCGGCGTTCGGGAAGGCAGGGATAAAGCAGATCATCAACGGTCCCTTCACCTTCGCGCCGGATGGCAACCCGCTGATCGGACCAATCCGGGGCATGCCCGGCATGTGGGCGGCCTGCGGTGTGATGGCCGGGTTCAGCCAGGGCGGCGGGGTCGGGCTGGCGCTGAGCCAGTGGATGATGACCGGCGATCCGGGCTTTGACGTCTGGGCGATGGACATCGCACGATATGGCGACTGGACGTCGATGGCCTATACCAACAAGAAGGTGCAGGAAAATTACTCGCGCCGGTTCAGCATCAAGTACCCGAACGAGGAACTGCCTGCGGGACGTCCGTTCAAGACCACACCGATCTTCGACAAGCTGGACGCCATGGGCGCGCAGTGGGGAGACAGCTGGGGCCTTGAAGCGCCGCTGTGGTTCTCGCCCGATGGCACCAAGGATGTCTTTTCCTGGCGCCGGTCCACGGATTTTGACCACGTGAAGGCCGAGGTCGCCGCCGTGCGGAACAGTGTCGGCATGATGGAAATTTCGAGCTTTTCGAAGTTTCGGATTTCGGGCGACGGCGCGAAGGATTGGCTGGACAAGATGCTGGCCTGCAAGGTGCCCAACCCGGGCCGCTTGACCCTGGCGCCCATGCTGAAGGAAGACGGGAAGCTGATCGGGGATCTGTCGTTGGGCTGCGTTCAGGATGGCCTGTACTTCCTGGCAGGCTCGGGCATGGCCGAAAACTACTACATGCGCTGGTTCGAAAGGCATCTGCCGGAAGACGGCTCGGTCGCGATCGAAAATGTCGGCCTGCGCGTCTGCGGTCTGTCTATCGCCGGGCCGAACTCCCGCAAGGTGCTGGAGAAATTGACCCACTCGGACGTTTCGGCCGGGGGTTTCAAGTTCATGGCGCTGCGCGACATGGAACTGGGTTTCGCGCCATGCCTCGTCGGGCGGGTCAGCTTCACAGGGGATCTTGGCTACGAGATCTGGATGAAGCCGGAATACCAGCGCCATGTCTTCGACCGGCTGATGGAGGCGGGCGAGGAATTCGGGATCAGGATGTTCGGCCTGCGCGCCCTGAATGCCATGCGGCTGGAGAAGAACTTCGGCGGGTGGGCGCGCGAATACCGGCCGCTCTACGGCCCGGTGGAAGCGGGGCTGGACCGGTTCATCGCCTACGAGAAAGACGTCGACTTCATTGGCAAGAAGGCCGCGCTGGCCGAACGTGCCAATGGCGGGTCGGTCCGCCTGAAAGCCTTCCGGGTCGCGGCCCGCGATGCCGATGTGATCGGTGACGAGCCGATCTGGCTGAATGGCGAGGTCGTGGGCTGGGTTACCTCTGGCGGGTATGCCCACAACTCGGAGGCCTCGATGGCGGTGGGGTACATTCCGAAGGAACACGCGAGCGCGGAGGACGGGTGGGAGATCGAACTTCTGGGCGAACGGCTGGCCGCGCAGATCCAGCATGCCCCGATCTGGGATGCAAATGCCGCCCGCATGCGGGGCTAGAGCGTCCGCTTGTCGATGACCTGTGCTGCTGCTACGTTGCCACCAGCTTTTCGCCAACGGTTTCCCGGCCAAGGGGCTTGGCGATGCAGGACCTCATCAACCGTACCGGCGCGACAGAGTTCGATCAGATCGTTCTTGGCACCTTCGACACCAAGGCCGGGGCCGACTGGATTGCGGCAGAGACAGGGGTCGAGCCGTTCCTGACCACGCCGGAGCCGGGCCAGTGGTACTGGAGCGCGGGCGTTTCGCTGCCTGACGGGGCGATGATCGAAATTCTGGGGCCGAATCCGCACCATCGCGGGTTCCACCCGTTGAAGACCCTTCTGTCGCGCTATGATACCCCGTCGCCGATCTTCTGGCACATCGGCGTGTCTGACTTCGAGGCGTTCTGCGCCTTTGCCGCGGAGCGCGGTGCGTCTGTTGATCAGATAGAGCATCTGGACACCGACAGCCCGGGGGGGCGTCGCGCCTATTCCCGCGGGATCCTTGGCCCCGGTTTCCGGTCCGTGAGGCCGTGCATTATCCAGTGGAAAGCGCGCCCGAGCAGCCCTGCCCGTTCTGCACCGGCCAGGATGAGCGTGAGCGCTTTCGAGCTGTCCCACCCGGACCACGCGGCAATGAACACCGTTTTCGCAGAACTGGGCCTGAGACAGCGCATCAGCGCCGGACCCCACAGAATGTCGATCGTTCTGGATACGCCCAGGGGCGAGGTCAGGCTGGACGGCCGCGGGCTGAGTTTCGAGGGGCCCGGCGCGCTGTTGGCCACAGCGCAGCTTTGGATCGGCCACCAGTTCAACCGGATGACGGAATGGGCGCGTCCCGCTGCGCCGGTCTGGTGACATTTCGCTGACCGGCCGTCATCGCGGCGCGCTGTTTGATCCCGCATTTGGCGGCGCTATCTTCCGGGCATCACAGGAGGAACATTCCATGTTCAGATCAGTCTTTTGCGCCTTGGCGCTGATGGCAGCACCGGCGGCCGCTGATGTCGCGGTTCAGTTCACCGAAGGTGCACCGAAGGACAGCTTTCGCATCATGAACACGTCGGCCTGCCCGACGGGCCCGATCGATGTGACCATCGATCTTGGTGAGTCTGCTGCAGGCCTGATCTTCGACACGACCGGTTCGGGCGCGGGCGTCGAAGTGTTCCAGCCATTCGAGCTGACGGCTGGAAGTGCACAGGTCACATCGGTCAGCGAGATCACGGATGGCGACAGCCAGGCGGTACTACGACTGTCAGATATTCCGGCAAAAGGCACCGTCGCCTTTACCATCGACGTGGATGACACGCTGCCGGTGAGCAGCAACGGCCAGATCATGGTGTCGGGCGCCGAGATCGAGGGTGCACGGATCGCCGTCAAGACGGCCAGCACGCCGGGGTCTGACGCGACGTTCGACAGTTCGGGCCGCGCGACAGCGGCGTGGGAGGCATGCGTCTCTTAGAGCCTGTGATTGAGCGGACTGCACCGCCTGACCGGGCCTGTCAGCCTCGGATATCATGGTAAATTTTTTGAGGCAGAAGCGACGCTTGTGCCTCGGCTGCAACTCCCTGCTTTTTTGCGCGCCGGGCGATCAGGCGGCAGATTCAAGGGGCGTCGCGGGGCCAAGCTTCCAGTCGTAGTAACGCTCGGCCGCGTCGCACAGACTGTCCATCATCAGGCTGTTCGTCGTCGCGCCGACGGCGGCACCGATGACTGGTATCGCGCCCAGAGTCAGCTTTGATCCCGCGCGCACACCGACGCGGGTGGCCAGGCGCCCGGCGATGCGGAACATCAGCTGCTCGGCTGTCATCGCACCGATGTATTTCAGTACCGTGCGCGAGATCGCCTTGGCGCCCGCATCCTGCTGCATTGCCAGGATCTGTTCCTTGTCGTCCTTCATGCGGACGATCTGTTCGAGATCAGTGTAGCCGCACCAGAGGCCGAGCACGATGGCGAAATCTTCATCCTCGAGCACATTGCCCTTGCCGTAAAGCTCGCCCTTGACCGCGCCGATCGAGTAGCTGGCGACCGACATGCGGTTGATCAGCACGGTCAGATCGGCCGCTGCCATCGGAACGTGCAAAAAGGGTACGGCATAGGAAATCGCGCCCGACCCGGCGGCCAGGGCGGTCTGCGTGCGCCGAACCGAGGTCAGCGAACTGTCCTTCGCGCCCTCGTAGATACCGTTCAGATCAGGGGTAAGGCTGGAAAAAGCCTTCGCGACCGTTTCTCCGAAATCCAAGTGAAATTCCATGTCTACCTCCATCAAATCCCCTGCTGGCCGAGCTTTCACGCGAAGCTTCGTCGCAGCTTTTCCACAACGGATATAGGGACGCCGGGCCGTCACTTTAAGCCGGAGCAGGCTCACAGCCCGAAAATCCGCGCTGCATTGCCGGACAGGAACAGGTCCTGCGCTTCCGCATCCAGATTCAATTCCTCTATTCCTTTCAGAGCTTTATCATGCGCGATCATCGGATAGTTCGTGCCGAACATCACCTTTCTGCGCCCGTGTGCGCGCAAATAGTCGACGAGCGCAGATGGGTAGCGCCGGACGGTCCAGGCGGAGGTGTCGATATAGACATTCGGGTGCTTGGTCGCGACGGCGACGGCCTCGTCCGTCCACGGATAGCCGATATGGCCGCCGACAATCACCAGGTCCGGGAAATCCAGCGCAACCTGGTCGAGATAGATCGGGCGGCCGGGTTCCGACGGCATCAGTGGCCCGGTGTGTCCAATCTGGGTGCAGAAAGGGACGCCCGCCTCGCAGCAGGCCACGTAGATCGGGTAGAAACGGCGGTCTGTCGGTGGCACTTCCCACAGCCAAGGGAGCACGCGGATCGCCTTGAAGCCAAGCTGTTCGATGCAGCGGCGAACCTCCCGCACCGCCTCCATCGGTTTGGAGATATCGACCGATCCAACACCGGCCAGTCGATCGGGCGCTTGAGCGACGAATTCGGCGACCTCGTCGTTCGAGATCATCACGTTGCGCGGGGCAACCCAGGCCGAGATAAGCATCCGGTCCACCCCGCCTGCGTCCATCGCGGCGATGGTCGCTGAAACCTGCGGTGCTTCGGTCGAGCTTGGCCACCCGTTCCACCGGCGCAGCGAATCGAAAATCGGGTCCTGCGCATGGCGCAGGGTCTGATGCTGGCCCCAGGCGTCGATGATCATGGGTCTGTTCGTCCTGTTACAGGTCGCGGTATTCAGTTGAGATGTCTTTCGACGAATGCAATGACGGCATCGCCAGCCTGAATCGCCGTATTTGATAAACTGTGGCCTGCGCGCTCGGCATTGTACAAGCTGACTGATCCACATCCGCCGCGGCCATCGCAGACCGCCTGGCGCAGCCGCCCGCTCGATGCCGGGGGGATAATTTTATCGTTGGCACTTGCAACAATCATTACAGGAACAGAGCTTCCAGTAGCGGCACCCGCGATCAGATCTGCGGCGTAGGAGATGCCATTGAACAATGGTCCCCGATTTCCGCATCGGCCTCCGTTGAATGAGATCACCCCGCTGACACTTTCGGGGTAGCCATCCATCGCGGCGAGCGCAATAAAGCGTCCCGCGGACTGGCCAGCGACAAAGACATTGTCCGAGTCCAGCCTTTCTATTGCACGCAAAGCCGAGATCGCACCAAGAATGTCATCCCTACCGCTCGCCAAAGCGCGTGAGAACTGACCACCTGTAGGGCTGTTGCAGGCGATGCGTTCGCCGTCACCGCCGGGCGCCGAAAAGTAGCCGGATCTGATGGGGTACGCTGCCGCAATTCCAGCCTTGTTCAGTCTGAAGACCAACGGATCCTGACGCGAGGTCTTGTAGATCCCTTCACCGACGTCGCTGCGGAACGGACGACCGTGATTGATAATCATGACAGGATGAGGCTGCCCGCCAGCCTCGGGGAGGTGCACGACCAAGGGCAATCCATCGCCATAACGGGTTATGATTTTGCGGTCCGATGTCTCGAGAGGGTAGGCATCATTGACCTTTTGGATCGGGTCCACACAGGCCGACAGAACAAGGGTGGCAGCAAGAATGGAAAGGATCCGGATGTTCATTGTCGTGAACCTTTTTTCTGACGGACTGTTTTTAATCCACCGCCTCCACCTTCGGACCGTATGGAAAGTACGGTGGGTGGTGACCGATGGCATTCATATCAACCTCGACCAGGGTCGGGCCGGTGATGGCCAGAGCCTCGGCAACCGTCGGGCCGAAATGATCCGGGTCTGAGACCCGCCAGAACGGCAGCTTGGCAAGCGCGGCGAGGCCTTCCAGATCAGGGGCGGCGAAGCTTTCATAACTTCGGGCCGCGCCGGTGGCGTCCTGGATATGGCGGATCACGCCGTAGCCCGAATCGTTCATGACCAGGATCACCATATCGGTGTGTTCCTGCACGGCGGTCCAAAGCTCGCCGAGATTCAGGAAAAAGCCACCGTCCCCGGTCATGCAGATCGTCTTGCGCCCGTCCGCCAGCGCGGCCCCGACCGCCAAGGAAAACCCCTGCCCGATGCCCGCACCGACCGGGTAGATAGACTGCGTCGGCTCGCCGAGCTGCAACAGCCGTTGGCCCCAGGTTGAGTGGTTGACGGTGACGTCCCGGACCCAGATGGCGTCGCGAGGCATCACGGACTGCAGTTGCTCGGCAAAGGTGGCGTAGGGTCCAAGGGTCGCCGCAAAGCCCCGGCGCGCGGCGGCTTTCAGCCTGTGAAAGTCGGGTCCGAAGGACGGGTCGGGGGTCCATGGGTCGGGTTTCCATGTCTCGAGCGCATCGGCAAGGCGGGTGAGCGCATCGGCGACCTCCCCAAGCACGAAGAGATCGTTCGAATAGGTGCGGTGATCGGCGACGGGATCGATATCAATCTGTATCCGGCGCTCTGGCAAGCTGACCGTGTTGTTGATGGTCTCGTGCGCCCGTTGGCGCGATCCGGCGACGATCATCAGGTCGCAAGTGCCATAGAAATCCTCGATCATCGGGACGCCGCCGCCGTTGAGTGCGCCAAGGGACATCGGATGGTCCTCTGGCACCGTGGCGCGACCGTTCCAGGAGGTGACGGCGGCGAAACCCATGTCCAGCAGGCGGCGCGCGGCCGGACCCGCGGCGGCGGCCCCGTTGCCCAGCCACAGGATGGGACGGCGGGCAGATTTGGCAGTGGCGATCAACTTGGACATGGTCGCATCGTCCACAGACGGCGGCTGGCGAATTGGCAGGGCCAGAGTCTCGAGACTTTCGGGCCGGGTGATCTTGGCCCGTTGCAGGTCGATGGGGATCTCGACGGAAACCGGGCCGCACGGCGGGGTCAGCGCGGCAGTCGCCGCTTCGATCAGTGTGCCGAGGGCGCCTTCTGCCGAGGTGACGGCGAATGCGGCCTTGCCGGATGCCGCCAGCATCCCGATCTGATCCGGCACGTCGTGCGCAGGCCCCATGTCGCGGCCAATCTGGTGGGTCATGTTCTGACCGGTGATGTGGAGCAGCGGCGTTGCGGCAAACCGTGCCTCGACGAGCCCGGCACAGGCATTGGCGGCGCCTGGCCCCGTCGAGGTGATCAGCACACCCAGGCGGTTGCCAGCCCGGGCATAGCCATCGGCCATGTGGGAGCCCCCGGCCTCGCCGCGCGTCGGGACCACCCTGATACGATTGCGCCGGTTAATGGCATCGAGCAGGGGGATGTTGTGGACCGAGACGATACCGAAGCCAGTCTCTACCCCGATCTGGGCGAGGAAATCGGCGACGAGGTCGGCAACGGTGTAGTCGGTCATCTGGCGTCTCCCCGCTCGGTCTTGCGGCAGGTCACAACCGCAGGTGCCGGATCAGGATCGGCGTCGCACAGCGCCACGTCAATTTCACTGGCGATGGTTGGTTATTCCGCAGCCTCGGCCGGAAGAAGCGCCTCGGCCGGCAGGATGTCCACCGGGATGCCGTGCTCACGCGCCTGATCGATCATGTCTTCGGTTCCACCGAACCCGTCGGCCGGGCCCTTGTTCCACAAGGCGATCACCCGTGCGGTTCCCGGCAGATGCGCTTGCGAGAAGGCCAGCGTCCACAGATTGTTGCGCGGCCAGACAGAATAGCCCTCGGCCTCGCACAGCCAGTCTGGCAGGCCTTCATCGTCCTGCAACTGAAGAACACGCCGTTTCAGATCGGCCTCGCGGTGAAGGGCGTTGAAGCGGTCAACCCAGTCCGTGCCACCGTGGTTGACCGAATTGGTCATGAACTCGGCCCGGTCCATGGCCAGCAAAAACCACGTGGGGATGCCTTTATCGGCACAAACCTCGTGGAACAGAAGGTCTCCACCACAGGCCGCTCCGGCGTATCCCACCAAGGGGGCGTCACCGGCTTTGGCCTGCGCCAGATCGACCGCCTCGATGATCATGGCACGCGCGGCGGCGATCGCCTCGGCCGTGTTGGGAAAACGAGGCACCGCGCGGCCGGGTGCATCGACCATGTGGCCGGTGAAGACCACCGGCCAGGCATTTGGCGCGCGCACCGCGCGACTCTGCTTGGTTGCGCTGGCCGCGACGGTGGCCTCGGCGGCCTTCGCGACCTCTCCGAACAGGCTGAGCCGTGTGAAGATGCGGATCTGCCGGAGCGCCGCATAGTGGTTGCCCGCGTCGGCCTGCCCCAGGGCCAGGCTGAAGCAGCGCGCCACGTAATCGGGTCGATCGCTGGACAGCAACGCATGGTCGGCCCGGCTTTGCGCCAGCCACGGACTTTTGTCCCCACGTGCTGCCGCGGCATCCAACGCCATACGCACCGCAGCGCTGAGCGCGGCGCACTCCGCATCCAGCGCCTCCCTCGCCGCCTTGGCGGCGGTGTCAGAGGGGTGAAATCCGTTCCAGATGTCCGGCATCACCTCTGCCAGTTCGCGAAGGATGGCCGACATCGCCAGGGCATTCAGCCCGGCATAGTAACTGTTCAGGTCCTGCCGGAATGCGTTGAGATAGTGATTGCGGGACTGTTCGAGGTGGGGCGAGCGGAGCGCGGCCTCTGGCGCTTGTTCGGCGGGCAGGTCCTCCCAGTCCGCCATCCAGCGGCTCTTGGCATTAGAGCCCATCAGCGAGTTCGATTCCGCCCGCATGTCGGGGGTCAGGCCTGAACCGCCGATCCGGGACAGGGCGATGTCTGACTTCTCGAGATCGCCGAGGCGCTGATAGGCCGTGCCAAGCCGCCGGTTCGCCTGATAGTCGGTGGGATCCAGCGAGACGATCCGTTCCCATGCCGCCGCAGAGGCTTCATTGCAGTTCATGCGGTACAGCGCTTCAGCAATCATCTGCTGACCCAAACGGCCCCAGTCCGGGCGGAACTGATCGAGTTCACGCGACATCAACGCAAGATCGGCAACCCGGCCCTGCGCCTCGCGCATCTGCACGGTTTCGCGAAAATCGCGGGGCGCCACCAGAAATTTGACCGGGTCCTGGGCATGCATGTCCGGCAGCATCTGAAAGACGGGGCTGTCCGCGCCTTCGGTTCGCATGGACGCGCGCAGCATGTCGATCAGCGCATCCCGGGTCGCCGCAGGGTCTGTGACGTCGTATGCAAGGTACCGGTCAGTCTTCAGGTCGAACGGCACATCATCGGTGCGTTCCTGATCGGACCGGCCGCGCAGCAGGATCGTGACCCGGTCGCGCAGGGCATGGCGCAAGCCAAGTTCGTAGAACACATTGGCGTTGTGGATCGTGATGTCGGCAATCACCACGTCCGAGGTCAGCAGACGCTGGAACATATCCTGACGGATATTGCCTTGTTCGGCGATTTCGATGGTCGTGCGCCCTTCCAGCCGGACAGCGCTGAGCGCCGGATCGATCAGCGCTTCCTCGACCCCGTTAAAGTCGATCTCGAGCCCCGAAGAGGCGGTCTTGGTGCCGAACGGCCGGATGATGAAGGCGCGCATGGGTCAGATGAACCGCTCGAACGGTTTCATGTTGACGTACTTGTTGGCGTAGGCCCGCCCGACCTCGCGCATCTTCGGCATGCCGGCGACATTGTCCATGACCAGATCTTTTTCTGCATCGACACCGGTCACACCCAGATCGGCCAACCCCTCTGGCCCGACATCCGGATCGAAGCGGGCGTAAAGGAAATGCCGTCCGCAATCCTGGTTCAGCGCAATCTCCTGACCGGTCAAAGGGTGGCCGTGACGCGGGATAAGGTCGCCGAGTTCGCGATCGATCTGTTTCCCGAAGACACAGCGCCCGATGGTGCGGCAGTTGATGTCCTGTTCCACATTGGTGCCGGCCATCAGAACACCGGGCAGGGTTTTCAGGTTGGAGGTGACGAACTGACCCTGTTCGTCAATGTCCAGATTGATCTTGTCCGCCGCGCTTGTTCCGACAGAGACGATCATCAGGTTGTCCTCTCCCGTTGGCCAAAAGAGGCCGTACTGCGGAAGTGTCGCCATGCGGTACATCAGATAGGCGGGGTTGTTGTAGGGTGTTATTCCGCCGTCCACGAAGGTGAAGGACCTGTTTTCTTCCAGCGCGATCTGTTCCGGTGTGAAGAAGACCGGCGCGGCGGTCGAGGCGCGGACCAGTTCCCAGAGCGGTATGTTCAGGTTGCAGTCTTCGCGGCTGCGGTCGTTGTACTTGGCGAACGGATTGTTCGACAGCGGCCACGGCGAGTCCGTGGTCGCATTCCGGGTAACGACCAGCAGCAGGCAACGCAGGTCCTCGGCACCCAGCGTCCGGTCCCCGAGCACCTCTTTCAGCATGTCGACCAGCGGACCCTTTTCGTAGAATGACCGCCCCTGCTTCCAGAACCAGCGTTTGGTGAACATTGCCTCGCCGTGATCACGGTAGATATCGATCAGTTCTTGCACCTTCATCCCTATGGCAAGGCCCGTCGCAATGATCGAACCTGTCGAGGTGCCGCCAATGTAATCGAACCAGTCGCCCATGCGGAAATCGTCGCCAAGGTCGGTCTTGATCGCGAGTTCTGCCTCAATCTCGCGCAGCATCTCCAACGTGATGGAACCGAGGATCCCGCCACCATCCAGCGCCAGCATTCGGCGGGGGCGGCGCATGGCGTATTTATCCTGCCAGACATTCAGATGCGTCACTGGATTCTCCATTTTCGCATTTTCAATCGGACAATGGTGCCGTCTAGCGGTGCATTCGGCAAGTTTGTTCGGGTCGGCCCGGTTTGCACGGGCAATCGGCCGCCCCGTGCCACGGATCAGACCCGGACGACCATCCCATCTGTAAGGGCCTGACGCGCGGCCCGCCAGGCGGGAACGATGCCAGCGAGCAGACCCGCGCCGATGACCGCGCCAAGAAGGCCAAGATCACGCCCTGTCGGTGGACCGATGTTCAGGTGCAAGCCGAATTCCGCCCCGACGATCGGCTGCGCAATCAGCAGAGCCAGATAGAGCAAACCCAGTCCCAGGAGTGCCCCGGTGCAGGTCAGCGCGGCGGCCTCGGCAACCAGAAGGGCAAATATGTGCCTGGGCCGCGCACCGACCGAACGGAGGATCGCCATCTCTCGCCGACGTTCGCCCAGACCGGCCAGCAGCATGATCAGCATACCGAGCAGACCGGTCGCCACAACGGCGATCGTGATCGCGGAAAGGGCTGCCTCTGCCGTGCCCATAAGATCCCAGAGTTCCTGCAGGGCGACACCGGGCAGGATCGCCAGCAGTGGCTCGCGCCGATACTCGTTCACCCAGCGCTGAACACTGAACGTGGCAAAGCGCGATTTGAGCCCGATCATCGCTGCAGTGATCTGAGCCGGTTGAAGGTCCATCGCGCGCACTTCGTCAGCGGTCTTTTGCAAGCCCGGGACACGGGCACCGGATTTCCAGTCGACATGGATCGCTTCGATCGCCCGCAGCGAGACGTGGACACTTCGATCCACCGGCGTGCCGGTCCGGGCGATGATGCCCGAGACACGGAATGGCTTGTCATCATGTTTGCTGAAGCCTTCGGCCCCCAGACCATGGGCGACAACGATTGCATCACCGATCTGGTAGTCCAGCGCCGCGGCGACATCGGCACCGATGACCGCATCGAAAAGATCGTCAAAAACCGCGCCGTCGTCCATTTCCAGCGCCTGCTTGCGGCCGTACCGGTAGTGTTTGAAATAGTCTGTTGTGGTGCCCACAACCCGGAACCCGCGATGTGAATCGCCGAGAGACAGAGGCACCGCCCAGGCGACATCCGGCAATTCGGATATTCGCCGGTAGCTGGCCCAAGAGATGTTGTTGGTCGCATTGCCGATGCGAAATACGGAGTAGAGCAACAGTTGTGTCCCGCCGCTGCGAGCACCGACGATCAGATCAGTGCCTGAGATCGTGTTGGCAAAGCTGGCACGTGCCTCGGTCCGGATCTTTTCAACGCCGAGGAGAAGCAGGACCGACAGGGCGATGGCCAGCACGGTCAGGATTGCGGTCGCGCGGCGGTTCAGGAGGCTTTTCAGGGCGAGTGAGACGATTGCCATGGCTCACGCCGCGTGATTGATATCGGACAGCGCGACCGTCTGATCGAAATGGTCACGCAGTCCCGAGTCGTGGCTGACGAAAAGCACGGTCGCCCCGGTCACCTTTGCCTCGTCGAAAAGAAGCTCGAGAAAGGCCGCTCTGGCATCGGCGTCGATGGACGAAGTCGGCTCGTCCGCGATGATCAATTCAGGTTGGCCGATCAGCGCACGCGCGGCTGCGACGCGCTGCTGCTGACCGACGGACAGTTCTGTGACCGGGCGACCGTCGAGTACATCGACGTCCAATTGCATGTGGGTCAAGAGACGACGCGCTTCATCCTCCAAACCCAGAGCGACACGGCTGCGCCGTGCCGACGAAAACCGGCAGGGCAGTGTCACGTTCTCAATCAGGCTGAGATAGGGGACCAGATTGAACTGCTGAAAGACAAAACCGATCCGATCCGCCCTCAGCCGATCCCGCGCTGCCGCACCCAGAGCGGTCAGATCCGTATCCGCAATCCGGATCCGCCCGGATTGCGGCGATGTGACTCCACCCAGGAGGTTGAGGAGGGTCGTCTTTCCTGAACCGCTGGCACCCTGCAAGAATATCCGTTGACCGGCCGGGACCCGAAAATCAGCGATGTTCAGAACTTCGGGAAGGTCCGACTTCCAACGGAACCGGACATCGGTCAGCGCAATCGCCGGTTCCGCCATCACAGACCCCTTCGGCGCGGGGTCAGAACTCTAGCAGGGCCGCGCTTTTCGTCAGCTCAACAGCGGTCTGACCGTTCGGGCCGATCGCCTGCACGTCCAGTTCACGCGCATTGGGGAATGTATCGAAATAGGTGGTCTCCAGAACCTTCAACGCCGCGGTGTTGTGGCAGTGGAAGTGATAGTGCACGTGAAATTCCGCATGCCCCTCGCCGCCCTCATCGCTGTGATCATCGTGCTCTTCCTTGTGCCCATGGTCATGGGCGTCAGCCTTCTTCGGATCATGGTCGTGGTGATCGTGATCGCCTTCAAGGCTGGCCAGGAGGCTGGATTCGACGTCGGCTTCTTCAAGTTTGCACTCCGCAGCTTCGGGGAACTTGAAGAGCGTCGAGCCGTCGCGGAGAAGGCCGGCCGCAGCGAGAACGGCAGCCTTGTCGTCGGAGGTTTCAGCGGCATGCTCGAACCCCACGATGTCGGCACCCGGCACTTCGAGCATCATCTCGATCTCTTCGCCTTCGATCGCGATCTTCAGGATGCCAACGCCGTGCTCGTGGGCCTTGTGCTCTTGATGATCGTCGTCATGGTCGTGGTCATCAGCCGCGAAAGCCGGGCTGTTTAGGCCAAGCGCAGCGATTGCAAGAACGATTGCAGTCTTTGAAAGGCGCATCTTGTTCCTCCTGTCGTCCGAAAATCTGGATCTTGTTCTTTTTCGTAACATAAACGCTGCGCATGCCCCGACAAGGTGCTTATTGAGCGGGCCTATTCGTAGGGCTCGATTCTAAGGCTATCTATTGCGTAGCCGGTTTCGACAGGCGCGGTCCCGTCGACGAATGTCAGCATTCGGCTGGATGCCTCGGCACGGATTGGTCCGGTGATCCAGACGGGATCGTAGAGCGACGTCATCTGATATGGTTCGGACAGCGTGACATAGATCATCTGGTTGGGAGGCGGGGGCGGCACATGAATGCAGGCGCCGACGTAGGGCACCAACAGAAACTCGCTGACGCCGTCCTCATTCAACTCCAGTGGCAAGGCATATCCCGGCATCCGGACGATGCGGCCCTCAAGCTCGGTACTGACCATCGCGCCGCGGCGGATGATTTCCTGTTCCAGAGCAATCAGATTCTGTTCGAATTCGTCAACATCGACGCCCTGTTCGGTCAGCTTCGCTTCGATTTCAGCGGACTTCAGGACTTCCTCGCTGTCTTCATCGATGAAATCCATCCTCAGATCCAGCCGCGTCCGGATCACGTAAGACAGATCTTCTTGGGTCTCCGGCTCCAGCGCATCGAACGGGTTCACAATCTGCGGTGCATCCGGGATCAGGTCGTCCCAGTTGATCAGCTTGAAGTCATCCGCCTTTGCGAGCGCTGCGATGCCACCCATAAAGACCATCGCTGCCGCGAGGATAAGTCTTCGGATCATCCTTGTTCTCCCGCTACTGGTGACTGGAAAATACAGCAGGCCAATACCCACACAAGTGGCGACATAAGACCAGACTCGCGAATGCCGGGTTTGTGATCGGTATCGAGAGATGGAAAAGGCGGATCGTCGCTGCCGGTCGCGATTGCTTTTCTTGTGCGGCAACTGACTATAGATAGCGAACATGAGGTGTCGCCGCTGCAGACTGTCCACGGGGCTGCGTGTTTTGCCGATCTTGGCATGGCTGTTGCTGCAAACAGCGATGTTGGCCCAGCCTGTATCTGCGGAACCGGCTGATCCCCGTCTGGCAGAGCTGGCGGCCATAACCGGCGCGCCGGTCGTGTTGTGCAGTCCGGCGACAGGCGATCAACCCCCGGCAGGTCACGAGTTCGGCGCACACTGCACCTATTGCCTCGGCCTGCCCGAGGTGGCCGGGCCCGAACATGCGAGCGAGACGGGGACGGTCCGGTATGGCCGGGCCGTCCTGCCTATGCTGCGGTCTGTTCTTCCCGAAAAACGTGGTTCCACATCGGCGCATAGAAGCCGGGCTCCGCCTGCGTAGGCGTCGGGGCTGCGGCCCTGTCATCACCTGTTGTGCCGCACGCTGGTTGCGGCGCAGATCTTCACGCTACGCACTGGAGCGATCATGTCCATTTTCAAATCCCTCGCGGCTGCCGCCATCGGTCTGTCGCTGATCACGCCCACAGTCCTCACACCCGCCGCTGCCCATGAAACGACTTCGGGCGATCTGACTATTTTCCACGCTGCGGCCCGGCCCAATCTTCCGAACCGCCCGACTGCGGCATACATGGTCATTTCGAATGGCGGAGACACAATGGAGGTGCTTCTTTCCGCAACGTCCCCGTCGTTCGAGACCATCGAACTTCACACGGTGGAGAAGGACGGCGATGTGATGACGATGATGCCGGTGGAGACCATCGAAGTCCCGGCCGGTGGCTCAGCAGTGCTGGAGCCGGGAAGCTTCCACCTGATGCTATTCGGTGCCGAAAAGCCGTTCAAAGTGGGGGACAGCTATCCGCTGGTTCTGACATTCGAGAACGCCGGTGATGTGACTGTCGAAGTGAAAGTGGAGAAAATCTCTGCAGGCAGCCATGGTGATCACGGCGGCCATGGCGACCACAGTAAGCAAGGGGCCAAAAAGGACGACGATCACGGATCGCACGACCATGGGACCCACAACCACGGATCTCAAAAAGACGACTCTTCAAACGACTGACTGTCATGAGAGCGCACCGAACGGGGCGCTACAGCACCGCCGTCGCTTCGATCTCGACCAGCGCGCGGTCCTCCAAAAGCCCGGCCACGACCACAAGCGTCATGGCCGGGAAATGCCGTCCGATGACCTGGCGATAGACGCCGCCAAGCTCGCGCTGACGAGCGAGATATTCGCCTTTATCGGTTACATACCAGGTAAGGCGGACGATATTGGCGGCGGTGCCGCCCGCCGCTTCAACAACAGCAACGATGTTCTTCAGGGCCTGCTCGGTCTGACCGATGAAATCGTCAGTCTCGAATTCCTGCTGGCCATTCCAACCGATCTGCCCGGCGACATGCACGGTCCGGCCTTCCGCAACAACACCATTGGAGTAGCCCTTGGCGGGCACCCAGCCCTCTGGCTGGATAGGTTGCTGTGACATGGCCTGCTCTCCCCCTGTTATTGCGCCGCCTTGAGGCGGAACCGCTGGATCTTGCCAGTCTGCGTTTTCGGAAGGGCATCGGTAAAGATCACGGAGCGCGGATATTTGTAAGGTGCGATGGTTGCCTTGACATGATCCTGCAGCGCCTTGATCTGCGCCGTGTCGGCAACCCCTTCCGGGTGCAGGACCACATGGGCCTGAACGATCTGTCCACGGTCGGGGTCCGGTGCGCCAACCACGGCACATTCGGCCACGGCTGGATGGGACAGCAACGCCGCCTCGACCTCGGGTCCGGCAATGTTGTACCCGGCTGAAATGATAATGTCGTCGTTGCGGGCCGCGAAATGGAAGCGACCGTCCTCGCCCTGCATGAAGCTGTCGCCGGTGATGTTCCAGCCATCTTTGACGTACGCCGCCTGTCGATCATCGGCCAGGTACCTGCACCCGGTCGGCCCGCGTATTGCAAGACGCCCGACGGTCCCACGGGAAACCTCGTTCATATCGTCATCGACGACCCTGGCCTCGTAACCCGAGACCGGGCGGCCTGTGCACGCGGGCGCATGATCCCCGAACCGGTTCGAGATGAAGATGTGCAGCATCTCCGTCGCGCCGATCCCGTCCAGCATGGGTTTGCCGGTTTTGGCCTGCCAGTCGTCATAGACCGGGGCAGGAAGCGTCTCACCTGCC
>JBCCMP010000052.1:0-17049 GCA_039026295.1 Pseudomonadota bacterium
GACAACTCTCGGGGGCGGTGGGGCAGGCGGTGGGCAATCCCGACCAGATCGGCGGCCTCTTCGACCCGTCGGCGGCGTTCTTTGGCCCCGAGCGAGAGTAGCAGAAGGGGCAGCTCGATGTTCCCGGCTGCGTTCAGCATCGGCATGAGGTTGTAGAACTGGAAGATGAAACCGACCGTCTCGGCGCGCCATCGCGACAAGCGGGCTTCGTTCTCTCCTTCGATCGAGCGACCATCGATGCTTATCGTTCCGCTGGTCAGCCTCTCCAATCCGCCAATGGCATGCAACAGCGTGGATTTACCGGAACCCGATGGCCCCATAAGCGCAAGGAATGCACTCTTTTGCACGGAAAAGTCGAGGTTTTCGAAGACTGCGATCCTGGTGCCGCTTTTTGCGTACTCCTTGCGTGCGGCAGACACTTCGACAAACGGCGCATCGCTCATTCGGACGTCTCCGCTCTTTGATCCTGCAGGTTGACCTTGACGGCCATATTGGGTCTCAGGCGCGGGTCACTTTCGCCGAACGCCAACCTGATCTTGATCGTGGACTTCTCGCGGCTCACCACGGGCGCGATCTCCCGAACCGTGGCGATCAGTACATCATCCGGATAGGCGTCCAGCACGACCGGGACCTTCGTGCCCATGGGTACGCGGCGCAGCATCTTCTCCGGGACGTCCAGCTCGACTTCGATCGAGGATGTATCGACAATCGTGCAGATTCCGTCACGCGCTGATCCTGTCCCCGACATTGGCGAAACGGTCTCGCCGACTTCGACGGCGCAGTTGGACACGGTCCCGGCAAACGGAGCCGTGATCGTATGCATCGCGACCACGGCGGCCGCCCGATCAGCCTCCAGAGCAACCATTTCCCGGTCGGCCTGGGCCTTTTCGTACTCGGCCGTCAGGACCTGAAAGCGCGCCTCGTCCTTCCCGAGATCCGCCGGAGACGAAAGATTGCGGGCAACCAGCTTGCGCGTCCGTTCAACGACGCTCTCCGCCTCGACCAATTCGGCCTGCGCGGCCGCCACGGATCTTTCTGCCGCGATCGCACGTGCCTTGGCGATGGACAGGTCGGCGTCGGCCAACGTGCCATAGAGCTCCGCAATCACTTGACCCTCCGCAACCTGAACTCCCTCGGTGACCAGCAAACGCCGAATACGCGCTGTCACCTCAGAGCTCACCAGGGATTCGCGCCGCGCCACCAGATAGCCCGAAACGATCCAATCCGATTGAACGACGGTGGCGGCTATTGGTACCTGCAGTTGACCATCCGCTGAAACGACTGGCCTGCTGACGGGCGCATCCTCGGCGGACACCAGCCATGGATACTGCCAGGCGAAGCCAAGGACCCCTCCGATCACGACGAAAGCGAATACCATCGATCCCCAGGGAAAGGGCCGCCTGCCGTTTCCCCGGTCTATCTGCAGCGATTGCAGACGCCTTACCCGGTCGATGTCGCTGCCGTGCGCGCCGTTCAATCCACTTCTCGTCTTCAGCTACAATTTCCGGCGTTGATCTCGCGGACATCACTGCCGAACAACAAGGGAAATGCGCGTCAATCGGCCTTGCCGGCGGGACTTTTTCACGAACGGGTCATTCGTTAGGATATGCGACGCCAGCGAACGATGCAGATACCCGGCACAAAGGCGATAACTTCGCCAATGCGTTCTGCCAGCACGAAGGTTCATTGCAATGTGGAGGAGCCGAACAAGTTGGCTCGCGCAACGCCAAATCGCGTCGGGACAACCTCTCCGAAGATAGACCTTCGGGGCGTTGCTTTCTTCGTGCTGGTGCCACTCTTACTCGCCGCACTCTCGGCAACCGAAACAGGATACAACAGGGCGCTTGGTTACGGTGGAGCCATGCTCTATCTCGCACATCTTGCCGTGATTCCCTGGTGGGTCGCCGAGGCGACGACAAGGCTTGCCTGGCGCTTTACGCGCCGATACCGGCCACCGCTTTGGCTGACCTGTGCGCTGGGTGCGCTCGCCGCCTCGGCTATCGTCAGCCCCTATGTCACGTTTGTCTCGTCCGTCTTCGAAAGCCATTGGCCGATGCGCGATGGCGCGCAACTGATCAGCGCATCCGGCGAAGACCGGCTTGTCGAGGGGCTCGTCCACACCGCGCGGGCCATCGCGTTCTGGACGGCCGCGAATTATCTGTTCGACCGGTTTCTCGGATATCCCCGGTTCAGGCATCAGGACTTGTCTTCCGGCCTTCATGAGGTCGGGGACCAAGGCCCCGACGTCAATTCAGGGTTTCTGGCGCGCCTTGATCACATCCAATCACTGTCAGAGATCATCTTCGTCAAAGCCGAAGAGCACTATGTGCGCGTGCGCAGCGACCATGCCGAAGAATTGATTGCCTATCGCTTCGGTTTGGCGCTGAAGGATCTTGCCCAGGCTGAGGGCTTCCAGGTGCATCGATCTTACTGGGTGCGCAGGGATGCGATCGTCGATACGCAAGATACCGGCACCCACATTACACTGAAAATGAAGGATGGCTCAGAAATCCCGGTCAGCCGTCCCCACCACGCACTTATCAGGCAGATGCTCTAATCTATCTTCGCTTTTTGAAGAACCCTCTCGATGGTCGCAAAGGGATCAATGGCATCTTGGCATCTCAAACAAGGGCTTACACAACGCCAAAGAGGACTTTCAAATTCATGCATTTTCGGACAGCAGACATACCGATTTGGTTGGCCACTCCGTCGCGCCAAGACCAGCTGCATCCTCCAGCCCCCCACCAAGCCTCGATCACATCGGCGGCGCAATACTCGGCGCATCCGCAATGGCGAACGGGCCAAGCCGGACCTTGCCGCCCTTCAGGCCGAAGGTTGCCTTCAGCTCGTCGCCGCCGCCGGTCAGGAACTCGATGCCTTGGGTGATCGCTTCGGCTGTGCCGACATCCAGAACGCCGGATCGGATCAGCAGGCGCATCATCTCCCGCCACTGCCCGGCCTCGACCTCGATCTCACCGTCCGGGAAGCCGTTTGGGTCGACCTCGAAGGCACCCCGCACCACAAGCTGCATGTCGCCCCATTGAAAGCCTGCTTCGCGGATCGTGGCGGCGCGCAGGATCGCGACGCCATCCTCGATCACCTTCCGGTCCAGCGGTGCGTCGAACGCGCCATGTCCGATGATCGTGACCCGGTCGATCTTGGGTTGAAGCCAGCCGGTGGGATCGATTTGCGCCACGATTTCTTTCGGCAGCACGACCTTCTGGGCATCGACATCCAGGGCGTAGGAATTCTCCGGCCCGATGTCATCGCCCCGTTCCACCAGATCAATCGACAGACTTTCCGCCGCTGCCTTCCAGCCTGTTTGCGCCGTCAGGCGCAGCGCCGCGACTTCGGATGCGGCCTGACGCAGTTCCATCGACGCGCCGGGCCTCACGTCCAGCAGCGTCTCCATCTTCTCGGCAGTGATCGACACGCGATCGCCGGGCACGGCTGCTGTCTGTTCCGTGGGCCAGCTGATCGCGATCCGTGTCGGCGTATCAGCCGTGCTGTCGGCCCTCAGTTCAGGCGCCGTCCAAGCCCAGCCCGCCCGTGGATCGGCCAGGGCGATCTTTCGTGCGACAAGGTTGAAGTCGAACGGATAACCGGTGACCGACACGTCTTCCGCCTCCGCCTGCCACCCGCGATCCCGCTGGTTCTCCAGCCAGGCGGCGACGCCCTTTTCCTGGCCCGTCGCGCCGAGATACCACCAGCCGGACCAGCCCGCGACGACGATCACGGCCAGAATGACAATCCATTTGATCAAACGCACCGCGCTGGTCCTCCGCATTCGCTAAAAGTCGCACACCGGTTGCACCGCCGCCGGGCTTGGCGTAGGGCAGGGATATGCCGACAGACGCTATGACGCAACAAAGCGAGTTCTGGGTGTTCGCCTACGGCTCGCTGATCTGGAAGCCTGGCTTCGACTGTGCCGAGCGTCGCCTCGCACGGCTTGACGGCTATCAACGGCGGTTTTCTCTCAAGTCAGAACACTATCGCGGCACGCCCGAAGCGCCCGGTCTTGTGCTTGGCCTCGACCGCATCGAAGGGGAAAGCTGCATCGGCGTCGCCCTGCGAGCCCACGCGTCGGAAGAGCGGCAGGTCAGGGACTATCTGGCAGAGCGAGAGCTGGTCTCGTACGCCTATTTTGAAACGCTCTATCCGTTGACGTTTCTGGACGGGGAAGACGGCGAAACCTGCAACGCGATCTGCTACGTGCTCGACCGAAGCCATGCGCAGTATATCGGGCCGATGCCGATCGCTGAGCAGGCTCAGATCATCGCCTCCGCCGAAGGCCCAGCCGGACCAAATATCGAATACCTCACGAACACGCTGGAACAATTGCGGGCCTACGGTATCCACGACCAGCATCTCGAGGATGTGGCGGCAGAAGTATTCGCCCTCAGGACGGCATCAAGGCCGGAAGAGCCCGCGCAGTGAGCCACATGGCCGACGATCCCGGTCAGCTCCGGTATGTCGCGGGAATAGATCATCAGGCGGGCGTCCTTGCATGGCTTCCGGGTACCGATCCACTGCGGTTTGTAATCGTGACATCGCGCCGGACCGGTCGCTGGGTCTTTCCGAAAGGCTCGATCGATCCCGGTATGACCGCCCCGGAAGCCGCCGCGCAGGAAGCGCTGGAGGAAGCAGGCCTGATCGGTCTCGCCGATCCGGCACCGATCGGCAGCTACCGCACGCCCAAAATTCGGCCGCCGTTGATCTGGACGCTAGAGATCTCGCTCTACGCCATGGAAATCGAAGAGGTACTCGATGTCTGGATAGAAGCCGAACAACGTGAGCGGCGCTTTGTGACAGTAGACGAGGCGGCAGAGCTTTTATCGGAGCACAGCATGACTGATCTCGCCCGTAGGTTCGTGGTCTCGAAGCGGGGAAAGCACTGAGATAAGTCGGCTTGTGCCCGGCACAGGCTCCGTCGCTGACGTACATGTGTCCAGGCCTGTCGCATAAAACGACAGAATCTAACCCGCCTGACCGTTGCGTGGATTTGTGAAACTTTTATAGAAGCGAGCGGGATCCGTGCTGCACTGCAGCGCGTGGGAAATGGGAGCGGGCTTCATGGCAGATCAGGCCATCCGACCAGCAGAGCTGTCCACATCGGCACTGCCGGCAACGACGGGCACGCAGGCCATTCGCGCGTTTGCGTGGATCATGGTCGCGGGGACATTTGTCTACATGATCAACAACTGGCTGATGTTCTGGCAGGACTGGCCCGGCATCCGTTCGATGCTGGGCGGGGAAATCTCGGGCCTCGGCATCGTGCAGCTTCTTTTCTACGTCGCAGCCACGTTGGGATGCATCTTCTATGTAGCGCGCGGCGGGGCAACCCTGCGCGAAGACAGCGCCCGGATGACAGCGATCACCAACTTCATCATCCGCGCTGCCTTCTGGGCGGTGTTTCTGGTCGGTGTGGTGGACGCGATCGTCTCGTTCCTGCGGGTGGAAGAGATGCTGGCAGGCTTTGTCGGGGACGAACTGGCCGGCATGATGAACTTCAACTCAAACCGCGCGCCCATGGTGCACGGCCCGCTGATCGTCCTGGCGATCATTCTCGCCATGTTCACGCGCCGGACAATCGGATTTCACTGGCTCGCGCTGCTGGTGGTGATCGCCGAACTGAACATCGTGCTCAGCCGGTTCATCTTTTCCTACGAGCAGGCCTTCATGGGCGATCTCGTCCGCTTCTGGTACGGCGCGCTCTTCCTTTTTGCATCCGCGTTTACACTGTTCGAGGACGGCCACGTCCGCGTCGACGTACTCTATGCCGGGTTCAAGGATCGCACCAAAGGGTTCGTGAATGCCTGGGGGTCGATCCTGATGGGGATCCTGTTCTGCTGGGTGGTGATCTGGATGGGCATGGATGCCAAGACCTCGATCATCAACGCGCCTCTGGTCAGCCTCGAGGTCTCGCAATCCGGCTTCGGGATGTACGTGAAGTACCTGATGGCCGGGTTCCTGGCGGTCTTTGCGGTCAGCATGATGGTGCAGTTCTGCGCCTATCTTCTGGAAAGTGTCGCCGATTATCGCGGTGATCCGGGCTCGCGTCTGCATGCCCACGACGATGAACTCCCCGGACACTAAGGGCTGCTGACATGGAACTCGTTTTTCTCGCCGTCCTTCTGGTTCTCATGGCCGGTGCGCTCGCCTCGGGCTATCCGGTGGCGTTTGCCCTGCCGGGCTCGGCCATCATCACCATCCTGCTCGCCGCCGGCTGCGGCTACATCTTCGCCGGGGACTCCGCGGCCTATTTCGCACAAGGAAAACCCGGGGAATGGCTCTCGGCAGGCGTGACCAACTTCCGAGGGGTGTATTGGGAGGTCGAACGGGACACCCTGATAGCGATCCCGCTGTTCGTCTTCATGGGGATCATGCTGCAGCGGTCGAAGATCGCCGAAGACCTTTTGCTTACCATGGCGCAGCTCTTCGGGCCCATCCCGGGTGGTCTTGGCATCTCGGTCGTCTTCGTCGGCGCGCTGCTGGCCGCCACGACCGGCATTCTGGGCGCAACCGTCGTCGCCATGGGCCTGATCTCGCTTCCCGCGATGCTGCGGAACAAGTACTCGCCGCCCCTGGCAACGGGCACCATCGCCGCGTCGGGAACGCTGGGCCAGATCATCCCGCCCTCGATCGTGCTGATCATCCTCGCCGATCAGCTTTCCTCGGCCACCGATCAGGCAGGGACCGCCCGTAAGGCACTCCACAAGGACACGACCGGCGAGCTTTCCATGCCGTCGGAATTCGCCGTCTCGTCTACGTCTGCAGGGGAAATGTTCCTCGGCGCGATGGTGCCGGGTCTGGTGCTGGTCGGCCTCTACATGGCCTTCATACTGCTCATCGGTCTCGTCCGTCCCTCCATGGCGCCATCGGTTCCGTTCGGCCAGAAGTTCGACCTGAAATTGCTGGTTCGGATCCTGATGATCCTGATCCCGCCGCTGACGCTGATCTTTGCAGTGCTCGGCTCGATCATTGCCGGGGTCGCGACCGTGAACCAGGCCGGTGCGATCGGTGCGATCGGCGCGACCATCATGGCGGGCTATCGCCTGCGCGAAGGGGAACGCGGCGCGTTCATACCGGTGATCATCGCCATCATCTCGCTGGTGGCGATCGTCATCGTCGCGAACCTCTACGACATCAACGTCCGCGCAATTGAAACCGACGAAGACAGGCTGGGTGTCACGCTGGGCGCGATTGCCGTCACCGGATTCCTGATCTCCGTGGTCTGGTCGCTCTGGCGGGCTTTCCGCATCGACGAGACGCTGAAGGGCGTGATGATCGACACGGCGAAGACGACCTCGCTGGTCTTCATCATCCTGCTCGGCGCTGCGATGCTGACGGCGGCCTTCCGTGCCTTCGGGGGCGAGGAGCTGGTCAAGGAATTCCTGACCTCGCTGCCGGGCGGGTTCTGGATGCAGTTCATCATCGTCATGGCGGTGATCTTCTTCCTGGGCTTCTTCCTCGATTTCATCGAGATCGCCGTTGTGGTCGTGCCCATCGTTGCGCCGATCCTGCTGATGGA
Organism: Pseudomonadota bacterium; assembly: GCA_039026295.1. Taxonomy (GTDB): domain Bacteria; phylum Pseudomonadota; class Alphaproteobacteria; order Rhodobacterales; family Rhodobacteraceae; genus Thermohalobaculum. Next base: position 7,532 of record JBCCMP010000052.1, read on the forward strand.
CCCCAGCGCCAACATCACGGCTGTCTGGCTCGGCGTGATGATCGGCCTGAACGTGCAGACCTCTTTCCTGACCCCGCCCTTCGGTTTTGCGCTCTTTTACCTGCGCGGCGTCGCGCCCAAGGAAGTGCGCACCATCGATATCTACAAAGGCGTGGTTCCGTTCATCGCATTGCAGCTCTTTGCGCTTGTAATCGTCGGGAACTCGCCCTCGCTGGTGAACTATCTGCCGAACCGGATCAATCTGACCTCGGACACGGCACCGCCTCCGGTGAACCCGCGCCTCCAGTACTGCATGGAGGAGTATGTCGGCGGGGCCTTCGCCCAGAAGGGCCAGACAATCCGCGGTGCAATCACCACGGTCCGTGGCCTGCCGCTGGATCTTCTGCCCGAGGATATCTCCAAGGACCTGACCGGCGCATTTGACAAGGCCGAGGATGCCTTCGCCAAGATGGATGAAATCATCGCGGCAGAGACGGCGGTGACCGCTGCCGCGACTGACTATCGCCCGATGCACACCCTTGTGCGCGCGCTCGAGAGAGATGCCCGCAAGTTGGATGCAGAGATCAAGCACGACCAGACCCTGATCAACCGCTTGAAAAGCACGAACCCCGACAGCCCGCGCATCGCAGAGCTAGAGGCAGACGTCGCCGCCATGACCTCCCAGAAAGACGCTTTGCTGGCCCAGATCCCGGCGGAATGGGCCGACAAGAACACCAGCTTTGCCGAACTGACCAAGGCGGAAGTCAACGCGCGTCGTCAGTACCGCCGCACGACCGACGACGCGTTCGAGCCGATCAACGAGTTGACCGAAACTCTGGCCGCAACCGACGCTCTGGCAGCGCTTGAGGGAGAGCTCACCGCAATCCGCGCTGAAGTGGCCACCGCCGATCCCGAAGCTTTGGCCGAACGGATCAAGGAACTGCGCTCTGCCATGCGTGACGCGAATGCCGGCAAGACGACCGTCAAGGCCCTCGCCGATGCCCGCAAGGCGCTGCGAAAGGACCCCGATCCGGTGAAAGCGGCAGAGGAACTGGACGGGGCGATCGCCGGTCTGGCCGAAGACCTCGCATGGCGTGCCGAGGCCGCCGAGAAAGTGCTCCCCGGCCTGCAGACCTATTCCGCTGCACTCGCCGACACGATAGGCCTGCGCCAGCAACCCGTCCTGCCGCGCGAGCAGGCACTTTATGTCGCCGGCTGCACGTCGAACCACCGGGACATTTCGCTGAACTTCTAAGGGCCAGGATCCATCAGCCCTGATCCTTGATGGTCAGCGCAGTGATATCGGATCAACGCGCCTCTGCCGCGAAGATCCTCTGCAGGCGCCGACCCATGGATCGGGCTTCGTCCTCAACCACGCCCCGCAGCCAGCTCGGCGGTATGAAACCGATATCGACGAACGTCTCGTAGATCACGATCGCCTTGCCATTCACCGGGGCGTTCAAGATGGTCCAGCCACCTTCGACCCGTTCCAGATCTCCGGAAACACGTGTCCAGGTAATTCGCTCGCCGACCACCTCGTTCCTGCGGTCCTGAACATAGTTTATCTCGGTAATGAAGGCATCGATCCAAAGCTCGATGACGTCGCCATCATCGCGCTCTTCATGCACCTTCACACGGGTCACGCGCGGGAAGAACTCCGAGAACCGGCTAAAGTCCTGAAGTGCATCCCAGACCTTCTGCCGGGACCCGGTGACCGCGAATGCCGCCCGGACACCGGGAAGACCATCCGACCGTTCCACAAAGGCAATATCGACACTGCCGTCACTTATCTTGAACCATGACACCTCGGCCCGCGCCGGGGCAGCTAAAATCACAATCAGGCTCACAAAGCAGACAAACAGCCGGTTCATCATGTCGTACCTCCAATGGCAGTGATGACCGGCGTTATCGTCTGGAGGATAGTTAAACCCGGCTGCATCACGGCTTTGAACAAGGTCAGAACCGGCAACAGGTTTCGCAGTGCGATCTTACCCAGGATCGACCTGTTCACGGGCCACGAAGGCATCGCTTCGATTGTCTTGTAGTTTTCGTTCAAGGTCTCCAGCGCAACGTCGGCTTGTGTCAGTTGTTCGACGTCGCCGTTTTCAAAAGCTTCGGATCTGGCTTTCGTGTTCCGCGCCAGCTCGGCATCGATCCGCCGCCGCCAACGACGCTTCTCCGCAACCATGTGCGTCCGGAACGACAGAAGGGGTGCCAAAAAGCCCAGTACCTGGAAAAGCAGCGCGACGAACAAAAGGGCAATGTATGGATCGACCCACTCTTGATACCGCGACACTGTTGGATCGGCCCGGCTTGGGAACGACGGGAACGCCCAAAGCCAAGCCAATAGGAAGATCATGGGAACCGTCGAAAAGACCATCTGGCTCCAATAAAAGTCTGCAACCGGTTTCAACCCGCCCAGCCCGTCGCTGTGCCATGGATTGACCCTGATCGTGACCGACTGAGCCTGAAAGTGCGCGCTCAAACGCCCATAGCAGGACATCTGGCCCAGATACCCTCCCGCAACATATCCCAGCCCGGTCAGCGTCACGCCAAGCGCGATGCGCAGCGCCGAGGGCTCTTGGATGTAGGCCACCACCGATACGGCCAGCATGATCAAGGCCACCAGCAGCGAGGACGCCTTGCCCCAAAGGTCCGCTTGCGTGGCGATCCAGTTTTTTAGATCGCGGTGCTGATCGTCGGTCGCCGCTGCGACGCCACGCCCCACCAACCGCTCGACACAGTCGAACAAAGCGCCGCGCAGTCCGCCCATCGCGTAAAGCGTCAGGCAGAACGTCGCTAAACCAGATATCTGCAGCCAGTCCCACGCCGCGACCGGGACCGATGCGAAGGCGTGATATCCGGTATAAACCGCCCCGGCGATCACAGTCAGCGCAATGATGAACATGCGCTGCCGGTCAGAGCACAGGGGCAACCTTTCGACCGCCGCGCGAACCGGTGACCAGCTTGCGATGTGGTCTGGCATCCGTCCCCCTGCGCCAGATAGGTCCTTGAGTTCTTGGCAGGTTACATTCGGGAACCCGGGGTTGATGTGGGACTTGTCGCATCGACGGGCGTATGGTTTCGAGGGCCCTGAACGGCAGCCTCCCTCACGGAGGTATGCGCGTCGCAAAACAAGGTATCCATGACGGATACTAGCGCCGCGACGCCGCAATGATCGCTGCCATACTCTCGATAAAGGGCGGTAGGTGCTGCAGCCCGTCGATCGAGGGCGCAAAGCATGCCTGATCACCTCAAGCGATCTGCCGCCTAACGCTTGGGCCAGGCCCAACCGACAAATTCAGCGTCCGGGACAACGGTCTCTCCGGTGTCCTTTTGCAGGCGATGGGTCAATGCACCCTCGGCTTCAAGGGCGTCGGTCAATGCGGCGCTGTGCGAGACAACGATAAGCTGCCCCCGCTTCGACGCTTCGGAGATCAACCTGGCCAAGGGTCCGATCAGTTCCGGATGCAGACTTGTCTCAGGCTCGTTCAATACCATCAGACCGGGCGGCCGCGGTGTCAGAAGGGCCGCCGTCAGCAGCAGGTAGCGCAGGGTGCCGTCTGACAGTTCCGCCGCATCAAGCGGCCGCAACAGTCCCCGTTGATGCATCTGCAACCCGAACAGACCTGCGTTCGACGTGACCTCGACCGAACTTGCCGGGAAGGCATCGCTCACAAACCCATCGAAGCCCCGTGAATCTCCGATCTCGTGGATCGTCTGGATGGCCGCGGCAAGATCGCCGCCGTCCCCGGCCAGAACCGGCGTCCGTGTGCCGACCCTCTGGCCCCGGGCCGGTGCATCCCTGTCGGTGCGCAGGTGATCATAGAACCGCCAGCCGCGCATCCGCTCCCGCAGATACAAAAGTTCGGGTGCGCTGACCGGATCGGCAGCATGGGTCATCATGCTGTCGAAAGTGGGCAGCGTGGTCGATGCCTGTGCCCAGTCACCTGCCTCGGCGCGCACGCGCACACTCGGCCCGCGGCGCTCTGCAAGCAGATTGCTTCGTTTCAGGTGCTCGCCCGCCCAGACCGCTTCCACCTTGATCTCTGGATCATTGGCAAAGGCGGACGTGCGTTCAGGCGAAAGGCCCATGTCGACGGCATAGCCGTAGTCTTCGGACGCAAACCCCAGTTTCAGCGCGACGCGGCTGTTCCTGACCGTTCCGGTGATCGGAACCTCGCCCGTCTTCATGCCGCGTGAAAGCGCTTCGGGCCCTGCCCAAAGCGTCGAGTTCAGCCCGCCTTCCACGGCGAGCGAACTGATGGCGCGGCCCTGCGCAATCTCTCCCAACAGGCGCAATGACCGATACAGCGAAGACTTGCCGGTCCCGTTCGCACCGGTGATCACCGTCAGTGGCGCCAGCGGCAGGATCAGATCGCGCAGCGACCGATAGCCCGAGACGGCAAGTGTGATGATCATGGGCGTACTTTGCTGACAGTCTGTCTCGGGTCCGGGCTGCGCACCCTACCGCGCCATCCGGAAAAAGCGCAACGGCGCGGCACTGGCGACCGAGGCGCCGTTTCTCAAGACGGCCCATTTTCCCATGACACGCCCGGCCAATCCGATATCTTCAACGAGACTTCGAGGGGAGCATCGAGGGGGAGCAATGACCGACAACGGACGTGAGGACGCGATCAAGACTGCTGCGACCACCTCCATGAAGGGCGGGGGCTATTACAGCCAGTCGACACAAGGGGCGAAGCACGCCATCGACAATGCGGCGAACATGCTGCTCGACGCCGTCGCTGACCTTCCCGAACCGGCATCGGGCGCGCCCCTGCGCATCGCAGATTTCGGTGCAGCGGATGGCGGGACGTCGAAAGAGACGATCGCCCGAACCGTCGCAGCCGTGCGGAACCGGTGGCCCGACCGGCAAATTCAGGTGAACTACACGGACCTCGCGTCCAACGACTGGTCGCAGCTTTTCAAATCGATGCAGGGGCTCGACGGCTCCGGCCACACCTACTGGAACCCGGGCGAGGGAGTCTTCGTCAGCGGCATCGGCATCGGTTTCCACAATCAGCTCATGCCAGATGGGTCGCTGGATCTCGGCTTCTCTGCCACCGCGATGCACTACGTGTCGGAACGGCCCTGCACCATCACCGGCCACGTCCATCATGTCGGCGCGCAGTCAGACGAACTGGCCGCTTTCGACCGGCAGGCTGCACTGGATTGGGAACGCATCCTGATCGCCCGCGCCGCGGAACTACGGCCCGGCGGACGGCTGGTGTTCATCAACTTCGGAAAGGACGAAGAAGGCCGTTACCTCGGAAACACCGGCGGGGTGAACATGTTCGACACCTTCGATCTGCACTGGCGCGCGATGGCCACCGAAGGCCTGGTCACCGCGGCCGAGGTACAGGATGCCACCTTCGCCCAAGTCTACCGCACTCCGGACGAATTCGCCGCCCCGCTGCGGGATAAGACCTCTGCGCCCTACCGGGCTGGCCTGCGGCTCCGCTCGATCCATACCGGTCTGACGCCATGCCCCTACCGCGCCGCCTTCGACCAATCAGGCGACATGAGCCCGGCAGAATTTGCAGCCACATATATCCCGACGCTGCGGTCGTGGTCTGAAACGGTGTTCCTGAATGCCCTGGACACCGCCAGGCCCATCGAAGCGCGCCGGGCGCTGGTGGATGAGTTCTACGGCAGATACCAGAAGATGGTCGCAGCCGACCCGGATGGTCACGCGATGGACTACATCCACAGCTACATCGCGATCGAAAAGGCCGGGGCCTGACGCCTCAGTCCTTATACCCGGCCTCCATCCGCTGCAGCGCAAGCTGCGCCAGGGCTTCAAGTTCCTGTCCCCGGCTCAGATCGATGGCCCGCAAGAAGGACTGTCGGGCCGACGGTTTGTCGTCCAGGGCCGTCTCGACCCGCCCGCGCTCCAGCCAGACACGGGCCGAGTCCGGGGCGACCTCGGTCGCATAGATGCTGTCATCGCGGGCTGCGATCAGGCGTCCAAGCCTGCGCTTTGCCGCTGATCGCAGGCTGAGAAACCTGGCATTCACCCGCCCGCCTTCAAGCGCGATGTTCAGGTCCCGCAGCGCCGCTCGCGGCTCTCCGGCCCGCAGCTTCAAGGCACCGCGCAGACCAAATCCGTCGCGGCTGTTGGGATCAAGCTGCACGGCCTGCTCGGCCACGACCTGCGCGGTCAGATCGTCGTTCTCGTCCAGCAGCAGCTCACCGGCCTGCACAAGCATCGCCGCCCGTTCCGGCTTCTCCAGGTCGGGTTCTTCGCTGGCAATCCCGATCAGCTCGTCGATCGCCGTGCCGACAGCACCCAGCTCCAGCAACGACAGGGCATAGCAGTGCCGTGCCGGGGCACCGCCGCCGAACCGCGCCCAGTCACCGGCCTCCTGTTCCGCCCGCACCGGATCCTGAGCCAGAAGCGCGAGGCAATCGTCATAATCATCCACTGCCAGCGCGGGACCGGCAAACAGTGCTGCCGCCGCCATGATCGCTACTCGCATTCCCGCGCTCCTTGGTTAAAGTGCCGGTGTTCTAGAACGCGGGGCGCACGATCTGAACCGGAAACTGCACCGGCCCGGCAAAACGCAGGAGAACGGGATGACCGGCATCCCCACCATGCTCAGTTTTGGCCACGGCTATTCCGCGAAAGAGCTGGCCAAACGTCTGCTGGCGAAGGGCTGGCGGGTGATCGGCACGACACGGTCGGACGAAAAGGCGGCCGTGATCCGCGGGACCGGGGCCGAGGCTGCCCTTTGGCCGGGCGATGCCGATCTGCCAGTTCTTCTGGATCAGGCAAGTCATGTGTTGATCTCTGCCGGTCCAACCGCCGAGGGTGACCCCGTGCTGCAGGCGGCAGGCGAGGTCATCGCCGCCCGCGCAGACCGGTTCGAATGGGTCGGCTACCTGTCGACCACAGGCGTCTACGGCGATCGGGGCGGGGATTGGGTCGACGAGGAATCCGTTCTCGATCCGGCCACCCGGCGCGGTCAGTGGCGCAAAGCCGCCGAAACCGCGTGGCGGGCAATACCCGGCCTTCCGCTGCACATCTTTCGGCTGGCCGGGATCTACGGCCCCGGCCGCGGGCCGTTCTCCAAGGTCCGGAACGGCACCGCCCGGCGCATCATCAAGGAAGGTCAGGTCTTCAGCCGCACCCATGTCGAGGATATCGCCAGCGTCCTTGAAGCCTCCATTGCCCGGCCGAACCCCGGCGCGGCCTACAATGTCTGCGACAACCTCGCCGCGCCGCCGCAGGACGTTATTGCCCATGCTGCCGAGCTTCTGGGCCTGCCCCTGCCGCCCGAAGTCGATTACCAGACCGCCGACATGTCGCCCATGGCGCGCAGCTTCTATGCCGAGTCAAAGCGCGTCTCGAACCGCCGCATCCGCGAGGAACTGGGCGTTGATCTGAAATATCCAACCTACAAAGAAGGTCTCGCCGCACTGTTGGCCGAGGAAGAGCTGGCCTAGAGGAAGAGCTGGCCTGAAGGTGCAATCTGGACAGCGGACTTGGACAGCAGCTACCGTCGTCAAAGGCAATCACACAGACCCGGACCGGAGGACGAAATGACCCGCCATCTTGATGACCGGACGATCGACGAATTCCGCGAGGTTGGCGCAACCGTCCTGCGCGGCGTCTTCAAGGACTGGGTGACAACCCTTCAGGCCGGCGTCGCCGCCAACATGGCAGACCCGGACCCGAATGCCCGGATCTACAAGGGCGACAACGGCGGCGGCCGCTTCTTCGTGGACTACTGCAACTGGGACCGGATCGCAGAATACAGGGACTTCATCTTCAACTCTCCCGCCGCAGAGGTCGGGGCGGAACTGATGGAAAGCACACAGGTCCAGCTGTTCCACGAGCACGTGCTTGTCAAAGAGGCGCAGACCGGGGTTCCGACGCCGTGGCATCAGGATGCGCCCTATTACTGCGTCGATGCCCCTAAGACCCTCAGCCTCTGGATTCCGCTGGACGAGGTCCCGCGCGAGACGACGCTCGAGTTCATCGCGGGCTCGCACAAATGGGGCAAGTTCTACCGCCCGCAACGCTTCGATGGATCGGCACTGAACGACGATGACGGGCTCGAGAATATCCCCGACATCAACGGAAACCGCGACGAGTACGAGATTGTGGGTTGGGCGGTCAGCCCCGGCGACGCCATCGCCTTCGACTATCGGACCATCCACGGCGCGCCCGCGAACACCAGCGCCAGCGCTGAACGGCGGGCGTTCTCGCTACGGCTACTCGGCGATGACGTGACCTTCGTCCGGCGCGACGGGATCGTGACTTCGCCGCCGTTCAAGCAGGTGACGCTGAGCCACGGCGACGTACTGGCGGGCGACGAATTTCCGGTGCTGCGCGCCTGACGGAGAATTGCGTCAGTCAGGGCTGCTATCGCCGCCTTATCCGGTGTGCATCAGAACGTTCAGCGTGTTCCCGGCCGGGTCCTTCACAAAGAAACGCCGCACGCCCCAGGGCTCGTGGGTCAACGGATAGGGAACATCGCAACCCATCTCGACCGCGCGGGCATGGGCTTCGTCCACATCATCGACCTCGATGGACAGTGTCGGCACGACTGTCCCGGATCCACCCTCCGACGCGATGCTCAGCTGTACCGGCGCGGAACCGCCGGTCGTCAAAGTGGCGATCCAGCCGAAATCCATGGCGACGTCCAGACCGAAAAGGTCCTGATAGAACTGCCTGACCGCCGCGACATCCTCTGCCGCCAGATCCGCGACGATGCGTTTGACGACGACCATCAGGCCTCGGCTTCGTAATCCACCACCGCATCGCCCGCCTGCATCCCCGGCCCCGCCCGGTCGAAACGCAGATGCGCCAGACCCTTGTCGCCAGACACGCTGAACAGGGTTCCCACAGGCTTGCCGCCAGATGTAATCGGAGTTCCCGGCTCGGACGCACCGCTGACGCGCACCGAAACCAGACCCTTTCGCAACGTGGTCTTGTGTTTCATCCGGGCCGTCACCTCTTGGCCGACATAACACCCCTTGCGAAAATCGACGCCGTGCAGCCGCTCGAACCCGGCCTCCAGAATGTAGGTGTCATCAGGGACCAGTTCGATCCCGCTTTCCGGCACCAGCGCGGCAATGCGTTCCGCGTGATAGTCCTCTGCCGTTCCGGTCACGTCCCCCAGATCCAGCGACATGCCGTAGGCGCGCCAGCCCAGCCGGTCCTCCCTCGGGTCGGCGACCACAATCGCCTCAGCGACCTCTGGTGCGTCGCCGTCCCCCCAGATCACGGCCACCTGCACCCCGACCGGCCCGACGGCCGCATCCCGGCGCAGGCAATATAGGCGGAGCCGCGAGGCCAGCGCCTCGGCCCTGCCCGCCGCCACGTCAATCAGCACGGGCGCGCCCGGTGCCTCGCCGCTTGGAACCAGAAAGAAGTCGAACAGATACTTGCCCTGCGGTGACAGAAGCGCGGCATAGACCGCGACACCCGGTGCCAACCCGTCCACATTGTTGGTGACCACGTCCTGCAGGACCGCGCGTGCGTCCGCCCCGCTCATCGCCAGAACCGCCCGGCCGCTGTCGACAAAGCC
>JBCCMP010000053.1:0-16992 GCA_039026295.1 Pseudomonadota bacterium
CATCAAGGCCGCGCCCTAGTCCGGCCAGCATGGCCCAACCTATCACCATGAACGGGGCCGCCAGCCAGACATGCGTCATGGATCGATCGGTCAGCGCACCGAGCAGCCAGAAAACAATCTCGAGCGCCGCGAAAGGATTGTTTTCTGGCTGCTCGGTGCGCTGACCGATCGATCCATGACGCATGTCTGGCTGGCGGCCCCGTTCATGGTGATAGGTTGGGCCATGCTGGCCGGACTAGGGCGCGGCCTTGATGCGCTGACGCTTGGCGAGGAGGCGTCCGCGAGCCTTGGCGTCAGGGTGTCGCGCCTGCGCCTCTTGGTGGTTCTGGGAACGGCGGCGTCCGTGGGCGCAGCCACGGCGGTTGCGGGCGCGATCGGTTTTGTCGGTCTGGTGGTGCCGCATCTTCTGCGCCCGCTGGTTGGGGGGCGTCCGTCGCGATTGCTGCTTGCCTCGGCGCTTGGCGGCGCGGTGATGCTGTTGGCGGCGGACATCGCGGTTCGCGTGATCACGCCGGGACAGGAACTGAAACTCGGCGTTCTGACGGCACTGGTCGGCGCACCGTTTTTCCTGTGGCTGATCCTGAAACGGCGCGGGGGTCTTGCATGACCATGCTGCAGGTCAACGCGTTGAGCGTCCATCTCGGCGGCAGGACCATTGTGGACAAGGTCAGCCTGTCTGTCGCTGCCGGTGAATGCGTTGGCCTGATCGGTCCGAATGGTGCCGGCAAGTCGACCTTGATGCGCGCCGTCCTGGGCCTGATCCCGTTTTCGGGCGCTTCATCTCTCGCAGTGCTTGCGCCCGCGCGTCGGGCGCTTGCCGCGGCGTGGTTGCCGCAGCAACGCGAAATCGCGTGGGCCATGTCGGTCGAGGACATCGTCGCCTTGGGCCGCCTGCCGCATCGGCGACCCGGGGCGCCGCCATCTGACCGCGATAGAAGTGCTATTGCGACCGCAATGCGGCACACGGATGTCGCCGTGCTCGCTGACCGGCCGGTAACGTCCTTGTCCGGCGGAGAGCAGGCGCGCGTCCTGCTTGCGCGCGCCTTGGCGCAGGATGCGCCGTTGACCTTAGCCGACGAACCGGTCGCTGCGCTTGATCCCGCGCACCAGATCGCCACGATGGAAGTCTTCGCCGCCCGCGCCGGGCAGGGGTTTGCCGTGATCACCGCGCTGCACGATCTGGGTCTGGCTGCGCGTTGGTGCACCCGCCTGGTTCTGATGAATCATGGCCGCGTCGTGGCGGACGGGCCGCCCGGGGACGTGCTGACCGCCGAACGGCTGCAAACGGTCTATGGGGTGACAGCCCACATCGCAGAAACACCGGGCGGCCTGATGATCGCACCTCTGGCGCGGAGTGCGACGTGAACGTGATTGAAAACAGGCCATGGCTGATCGCCGAGCTGGGTAAGCCGCTCCGCGTTGTAAGCTGGGCATTGAACCGCCCTGGCTTCAGGAACGCCGACAAGATTGTCTGGCGCGAGGTGCGCAACGCGGATCTGCCTGAAGACTTCGACGTCGCCGGATGGTTCAAGGCAGAACTGGCGGCCAACGGACACGACGGATCGATCGGTTTTCTGACCTCGCGCGATGTGACACGCTTTTTCCAGACCGCGGCAACAGTAGAAGATGTCACGGCAACTGTCGTCGCGACCACCGGACTATCGAATGCTGAACGTGTCGGGCTTCGGGGAAAGCCCCTCCGCTTTGGCACCATCAACATTGCCGTGGCCCTTTCTGAACCAATGGCTGACGCGGCATTGCTCGAGGCATTGTCGATCGCAGTCGAGGCACGCACCCTGGCCGTGATGGACCATGGCCCGGATCTGTCACAGGGACGGGCAACCGGGACGGGCACGGACTGCATCGCTGTTGCCGCGCCTGCCGGCGAAACAATCCACGCCGGAAAGCACACGGCCATCGGGCATGCGGTCGGGGCCGCGGTTCTGAACGCGGTGACCAAAGGGGTGAAGGATTGGATGTCTGAACAGACAAGAGGGGCCGGAGATGCCTGAACTTGCCGAAACACTGAGCGTGCATCTGCGCGATGCGTCCTCCGGTTGGAACATCGGCTCGTTCGGTGCGATTGCCGAATTCCACCAGGACCCGGGCGAACCCGCCCGGATCGACGGGCCGCTGGAGCGTGCCACCACACGCGGCGCGATCCGCATCGAGCGGACAGAGGGGGTGCTGCCCGTCGCGTGGGAAGCCCTGAGTAAAAACCCTGAGCGTTGGCAGCAAGGCGTTGCCCTCTGCCTGCCAGAGGCTGAGGCGACACGCGCCCTTCGCGTCGTTCTTACCGAACTTGGCCCCGACGATCAGGCCATTCGGACCGAGGATCGTGACGCGATCCTGTTCGATATGGGCCTCGGCCAGCGGAACCTCGACTTCTGCATCCGGACCTCTGATCCCGATCTCTTGTCCGTTCTGCGTGCGAATAATGGCCGTGCGCTGACCGAGCCGGACAATCCGGCGATGGGGGCGATCCTGACCACACATCCGCACAGGATTGCGCTGTCAGCGCTGGGCCGCTGCGAGGTGTTTCAGAAGATCGGTGGGCCGGATACCGGCGGCGTCTCGCCCGCCGGTCCCCACACCCATGTCCTGCCCGATCTGATGAAGGCGGGCCGGACGCATTCCGCCAACACCCCGATCCCGAAAGGCATGATGCCGGCCCTCAGCCTGCATCCCGGCAGCCCGGTGATGGGGCCTTTGGGCGAGGATCGTGACTTCGATCCCGGCCTCTTCGGTGCGTTTCAGGATCTTCTGGCGGCATGGGGACCCGAGGAGTACGTCGCGACCAAGCGCCGGGTCTGGGCCGCGCTGGATGCACAAGAGGGGCCAGAGCCGGAGGACCGCGCGACCTCCCGTCTGGAGCGCGTTGCCCGGCGAAATGCTCTGCGTCAACACGCACGGATGAACGGGCGCTCGAATCTTCTGGCGGCCTGGTCGAATGCGCATGATCAGGGCGCCGTTTCAGCAGACGCAGATATGCCCGGGCACTGAAGACTGGAGACGTAGACACATCTATGACGAGATCCAGAAGGTGCAGCCACCTGTTGCGGAAACATCGCGTTGCTCCGGAGGGAAGGCTGGTCTGCCTGAAGTCCTCAACGTTGTGACGGCCATATCAGCAAGGACAACCGTCTCCGCGGCAGGCGGCTGGCAGCCTTTGGATGTGTGCGGACGAACGGAATTGAAGTGCCGTCGCCACCGCTCGATCAAGACCTTGGCCTTTGTCAGGTCGTTGAAGATCTCTGCGAAGATCTCCGCTTTGAACTGCTGGTCTCCGAGCCTGCCTTTGAAGCTCTCTTTGTAGCCGTACTCCCACAGGCTGCCCGGTTCGATGCACAAGGCCCCGGCACCAACCTTGCCGATCCACTCTCTCACGGCCGTGGCTGCGAGCTCGGTGCCGTTGTCGGAACTGATTTGGTCAGGACTGCCGTGCCTGACCGTCAGATCAGCCAAGACCGCGAGGACGCTCTGGCTCTAAAATCGACGGACCGCTTCGATCGCCAGACACTTGCGGGAGGCCGCCATCATGACGGCGCTTGATGCTTTCAGCCCAGACGAATGCGAAAGCTACTTCACAAAGTCCGCATACGAGCCAGAACGAACCGAAATGGCTCTAGATCTCGCGGAGAGCAGAGGTGCCTCCCGGTGGATTGTCCACCGGGTCACTCGTCCAGTTTTAGGAGACCTCTGACACGGTCCTGCCAGGACGGGCCGTCGCCTTTCGCGCAGACATCATCTTCCTTATCCTGAACGATCAGTGTGTCGCGCCGCCTTGATTGGCACCTGTAATCATCGTGTCCGGAAGCGCAGAGGGCCTTATGGCGTTCAAGAACCGTCAGCCGTACACAGCGGAAATCTGACCTGCTTGGCACGTCCGGCGCGAAAGGCGTTTCGGAATACTCGAACAACTGAACGGCATATGACGCGACCTTCATAGTGTAGTCAGTGTCCTCGACGCTGCTCAAAAGCTCGTCCCAACGGTCCTGGGGCAGCGATCTGTGCAGGCGTTGCAGCCTTACCGCAGGGTCGTGAAGCCCATACAGCATCGCCTTGTCCAGCGCACGACGTGCGCCATCGGGGTCTCTGCCGTGCCACCGCAGGTCCGATTGGGCCAACAAGAGTTCTGGCCTCAATGGGTCTAGCCGCAAATTTCTCTCGACCAACTCTTTCAACGCGCTGGCATCTCCCGATCGGTTGTAAATGCGGTCCGCAAAGTAAAGTGTCATCGCCCCATGCTTTTCGGCCATTTCCCTCGCGGCCTCAAACTGGTCGCTGTTGATCAGAGCGTGGATTCCGTATCGGTGGAAAAGGTCTCTTGGCCCCTGGGACAGGATCTCCCACGCCTCTTTCACATAACCATGATCGAAGGCGGCAACGGCCATGCACTGTTCATAGGTCAGGCGCTGGGGCTCGGCGGTGCGCTCGCGGCAGAACTGATCCACTTTTTCCCAACTGCCGCCCCAGCGTGGATACTTGTACTTCAGCCCAAATAAAGTTGCCTGGTCGCGTTCGGCCCGGCGGTCCACAATTCCCAAGGCAAATGTGCGCTGCGGGTGGTTGCCGGAGAACGCGGCTACCCCGACCAGACCGTAAGCCGCCGACAGCATGCTTGGTTCCGCATCAAGTGCGGCACGGTAAAGCCGGATCGCTGTGCCGAATTTTTCGGATGCCTTCGCCAGGGCTGCGGGCGGTGTGTCTTCCACGTAATCTTCACCGCGATAGATATACCCGAGATGGCCTTCGGCCGACGCCCATGCGGTCATCGCGTACGGCGATTTCGGAGAGGCGGCAAGCCAAGCTTCGACCTTTGCACGCATCACCGGATCGGTTGTTTTGAACGCCGCGTAAGGCGCAAGATAGGCTCTTTGTCCGATCTCACCGTTGCGAAACTCGTCTTGATGGATATCGAACGCCGCCTCGATCGCATCGAGTGTAGAACCCTGCGCCATCTGACGCATACGTTCCGGCGTCAGCGTCTCTTCCGCCGCCGCATTGGTGGCCCAAAGCGCGACGGTGACCACGATGAAAAAGCGGAATGTCATTCGGTCAAATCCAGAAAATAGCGCAGCCGGTCCTTCCAGGTCACAGCCTGACCGCAGCCCGCGCGAATTCGGTTACGATTGATGATCTTGTCGCGTTCGATGGCGTGGCCCCGGTCACAGGTATAGTCGCCACCCTGTTCGACATCGGTGCCAACCACTTTGCACCATGCTTTGTGACGTTCCAGGAACAAGAGTTGGACACAGGGAAAGTCATCATTGGGCGTGCCGTCCTGCAGGTGGGTCAAATGTTTCTGGGGTTCCAGCATGCGATCGATCTGGCGCCCAACAAAGTTCATGTCTCCGCCGGTTGCCGCGAAAGCATCCCGAAGTTCGTCGACGATCTGCCATTTAAGTACTTCATTTTCTTCATGAATGGCGATCTTGACATGCCGTAGGGTTGGATGATGCTCCCCCAAATGCATTGCTCGGTTAATGGTATGCCACGCTCCGTTGATGTCGCCTGTGCGGAACTGAATTCCGTAGAGCACAGACAACCAGTTCGGATTGTCAGGATCGTAGTCCAAGGCCGGACGGACAAAGTCTTCCAGCACCGTCTCGGCGTCAAACATGTAAGCCAATGTCAGACCCGTCATCGGCGATATCCCACCACGCTCAATGGCGAACTTGTGGGCTGCGGCCGGGCTCTCTATCAGCTTTGCGTGAAAGTGCGCTTCGGGAAACAAATCCTCGGGGCCTTTGGAAAGTTCGGTGCGCCATTCCTCAGCGAAGGCAGGCGTCCGGTCACGCAGTTGCGCCTGCGCATAGACAATACACTGTTGCAGCGAAATCCGCGGGGCGCTCTTTGTTCGTATGCTGCAGAGCTGCATCGGCGAGCCAGGTGAGCCGCGCCAACTCAGATCCGCAAACAGCAACTCGGACAGCAAGGTGCGGTCCGGATCGTCAAATCGGCGCAAATGATCCAGGGCCTTCACACGCAATTCAGGCCGCTCTGCGATGGCCCCCAAGCGGTTCAACGCCCGCGCGGCAGCAACATGGTTCGGCTGCCGCGTTAGCGTCTTCTCCAACATCGGAGCGGCGACGTCGGCCAATGTGGCGATTTTTGTCTTCGCGGCGGCGGGCAGATCCTTGGGCCGGGCCTCGCCGCGAATAAGATCCGCCCGGTGAGTGATCAGTATGCCTTCCGCTGCCAGCGCATTCTCTGAATCCGAAGAGGCCTCCCGCCATTCCTTAACCGCGTTTTTGACATCCGGATGCGTGGTTTCAAATGCGCGGAAAGGCGTGGCATAGTCGTCAGCATTGATCGATCCGTTGGCGTAGCCGGCACTATGCGAATCAAAAGCTGCCTCTAATTCGGTGATATTCTTGCTCAATGAGAGGCTCTTTGCCCCTTCAAGGTCGAGGGCAAATGCGACTGAGATGTTCGCGATGCCGCAGAGAAGCAGTCCAAGCAAACTCGGTAACTTCAATTTCGTTCTCCCATGCCGAATTGGATTGAGCCAGCGAATAATTCCACATCTTAATCAACATAATATTCTATCTTTTACTAGACAGATATAGAAGATCCAGATTGTGTTGAATTGCTTTCAGTCGAATTTTGTCGTGTGAACTACATTTGGCAGTGTTTTTTAGCGGTGCTTCCCTGACCTTCATGCGTCCCCGCAGCATCCGAAGGCCTCCGCGCCCCCCCGACACGAAAAACCCTGGCCCGGCGCAGATATCCGAGCCATTTTAGCCAAATCTTAAGTTTCGCTGCCTATCAACCCGTCCCGTCGCGCGCGAGATCGGGGCAGGCTTAAGACCTCTGCCCATTCCGGGGTCCGCTGTGGGCGGGCCCACCTGCTTCTGGCCGGTTGCAGTTTTTTCTACGGTGTCCCGGATGACGCCCCGCCAGCCCGAAAAACGGGTTCGGACCTTCCCTTCAAGAGCATCACGCGCAAACGGACCCGGACCGACCCTGGCCTCGTGGTCTTTGCGTGTGCGCAGCCCGCAGCTTTCACCCCCGCGCCACGCCATGGACCTGCCTTGCGCATGTTCGACGCGCAATCACTGATACGCCCAGTGCAATGCCGCGCGCCCGATCGGGTCCGCGCGACGCATCGCGCCGGTAAGCGCACCGATCAAACGCACCGATCAAACGCACCGGTCAAACGCACCGGTCAAACGCACCGCAAGCATTCGGCGATCACCATGTGCCCCGTTTCATCCGCTGCGTGATTCCCTATATGAAGAAGAGTATGAGGCGGCGTACGAAACTTGAAGAACTGGCCATGGGACTCAGGCCCGCGCAGAAGACGATGCGGGCCATCGATGCGACCGATTTCAGCGACTATGTCGCGAATTTCTTCCGGCGCCGCGCGCTGCAGTTTCTCTCGACCGGGCTGACGGCGGCGTTTGCCTCGCTGGTGATCGGCAAGAAGTTTGTCCCGTTCTCCTTCCGGTCGGTGCTGTTCGGCAGCATCGCTGTCGTTCTGGCGGGCTTTTTCACCTTCAAGTTTCTGCGCCGCAAGCAGGACCTGAACCGGGCGACGACGCTGCATCTGAACAATCTGAAGGACTTCAAACAGCGCCGCGAGGCAAGGCTTTACATGCAGCTCTGGCAGGAAATGCGCGCGCACATGATCCCGGCGCACCGGGATGTCACGCTGCCCGGGACGATCAGTCCCTTCGCCTGGGACGACATCCCGGCAGAGGTTCAGGCCTTCATAGAACGCGAGATCCGGATCAACAGCGAGGACGCGCAATGGCCCTGTCCGTCGCGGGACCAGATGATCGCCTCGCTCACGCATTTTGTGATGACGCATCAGTCCCTGCGCCAGACCCGTGACATCGACGCGCACGAACTGGAACTGCAGCTGGGATATCAGACCACGGTCATTGACGAGTGGATGGACCAGATCATGCGCGCAGGCGGGGTTTCGAAATACGCCAAGTACGATTCCAAGATCCAGCACATCCTCGGGATCACGCGCGGCCGGGCCGGAACCTTCTGGCACACGCTGCTGCACCCAGAGGATTCCTCGCTGCTGGACCGGTTCACCAAGAACCGGATCCTGGTCGACATGGTCCACATCGTCGACGACGCGACAAGGTTGTTCATCCCGCGCCCCCGCGAGGCACCGCCGGGTGTGCGGTATCGGCGGTTCTCGCTGCTCGACTGTCTGGATTTCGAGGATGATCAGAGGTCGAACCTGATCCGCTGCTTCGGCGATGCAGAGCGCGGCCACGACATCGCGGACTTCTTCTCCGCCGAGACCAAGAAAGCGCTAGGGCGTACATTCTCGTTCAACCCTGACACCATGGCAGAGCATGTCTTCTTCATGTTTCTGGCCGACATCAAGCTGGGGCTGCGCTGCCGCATCTCGGTCGATCCGCTGTTCACGATCAGCCGGGATTTCCGCCGCTATGTCGAACACATCGAGGCGCGATATCACGTCAAGATCCTCGACGAAGACTCGCTGAGCGAGGCAGAGACGGACACCGCCAAAGAGGTCGCCCTGGCCGAGAATTTCGTCGACACCCATTTCCCCGATGCCAGCTCTTCCCAGCGGCGCGCCTTCGTGATCGCCTATCACATGGACTTCAAGGTTGGCGGCGACAGCGCGGGTATCAAGACACTTCTCAACCGTGATCTTGCGCGCGAAAACGGCCACCTCGTGCTGTCGAACGCCCATCCCATCTCTGACAAGGTCCGGTACATCTTCACGTCAGAGGCACTGTTCTTCAAACTGCTCAACAGCAGCCGGCAGTTCTTTGCGTTGTCCTGCCGGATGCACCCCGACACCTATTTCGATTTCTTCCACGGTATCATCACGCACGAGACGAAGCCCGTCGTGGACTTCATGGTAACCGACGAAGGGGGGGCGGACCGGGCCGTCAGGGTCGTCTTGAAGACAGAGGCTGTCGATGGGCTGAAGATGAACCGCGCGAAGACCGCCGAGCGGCTGGCAGAGGCTTTGAAGTGCCCCGGTATCCCCGCGGAGCAGATCCGCGAGACCGAGACCACGGTCAGTTTCATGTTCAACCGCGCCCGGTCAGGCAAGCGGGCGAGCATGCAGTGGATCGAAAACCGGCTTCAGGCCAATCTGAATGCGCTGATCGCCTGGGAGGTGGATCGCGAGGCGTTCAAGGTCTCAGCGCCGACCCTGCCGCTGGAGGCTGTTCCGGCCTAGAGCAGTTTCCGATCTGATTGAATCAGATCGACCGCTCTATCTATATGATTTGACGCGCAATTTTTCCGATCCTCGTTTCACTCCGGTCGGATTGCGCTCTAATCGCACCGGGTCGCCGACAGGGCCTGCAAAAGACCCCCGTCCAGCGGGTCCAGATCGCGGCCGGTCATGGCCTCGGCCTCGGCCCACATCTGCGAGAGGTTGTCGACGATCGCGGTCTTGCCGGTGGCCGAGCGCAGCACGTATTGCGCGCCCTGCCAGTCCTTCAGGGTCAGCCGGTAGTGGGCAAGCACCTTGTTGACGACGCCGGCCCGGTCAAAGCGTTCCCGCCGCGGGGTCATGCCGTGGCCGTCGAAAACCTCGGGCGTTGCGCCGGTATCTGTCCAGTGCGCCTTGCCGCCCAGGATACCGCACAGGCTGCACATCAGGGCTGCCGGGGATGGCGGCGGGCAAAGTCGTCGGCGATCTCGTCGAAGGTGCAGAACCTGACACCAGAATGCTGGCTGATGTAATCGAAGACCCGCTCCAGCATCAGCAGGACCTGCGGGCGGCCGGAGACATCCGGGTGGATCGTAAAGGTGAATACGGCATAGTCGTACTCGCGGTAAACCCAGTCGAACTGATCCAGCCAGAGCTGCTCAATATCGCGCGGGTTCACGAAGCCATGGCTGTTCGGCGATGCCTTGATGAACATCATCGGCGGCAGATCATCCAGATACCACGATCCGGGGATGTCGATCAGATCGGTCTCGGTACCGCGCACCAGCGGCTTCATCCACTCGTCCGGATGCTTGGAATAGTCGATCTTGGTCCAGCTGTCCCCGACTCGGGCAAAGAACGGATGGAAATCGTCGTTCATCAGGCTGTGGTCGTACTTGATCCCCTTGGCCAGCAAGAGCTCGTTCGTGATCGGGCTGAACTCCCACCAAGGCGCCACGTAACCGGTGGGGCGACGACCCGAGACTTTCTCGATCAGGTCGATGCAGCGGTCCATCACGGCCTCTTCCTGCACCGGCGTCATGGCGATCGGGTTCTCGTGGCTGTAGCCGTGCATGCCGATCTCGTGGCCCGCATCGACGACCATCTGGGTCTGTTCGGGGAAGGTCTCGATCGAATGGCCGGGGATGAACCACGTGGTCGGGATCTGCAACTTGTCCCACAGCCGGACCAGGCGGGGCACACCGACCTCGCCCGCGAAGAGCCCGCGGGAGATGTCGCAGGGGCTGTCCTCTCCACCGTAGGATCCAAGCCAGCCTGCCACCGCATCGACGTCGATCCCGAAGGCGCAGAGGATTTCCTTCTTTCCGCCTGCCTTGGCCAGCGAGCGGTTGGCGACCGAGGGCGAGGCCCCGCCGATCAGCGATTTCGGCTGATAGCGTTCGCCGGCCATGCTGCCGTACGGGCCGCGTTTCCCGCCTGTCGGTCTCGGCATTGCATTACCCCCCGCTGTGCCTGCGTTGCCCACAGGGCAAGATCGCACTAACCTTGGAACAGGTCCGGCCGCTGTGCAAGCGCCTGACACAACAGCCCAGGAGGCAGAGATGGTGGATTGGAAAGAGGAAACGCTGGCCAGCTACAAGTCCAAGGGTTTTGCGTCCCGGTCCGGATACGGCGCGCGGCCGGGGCTGCTGATCGTCGATTTCATCAACGGTTTCACCGACCCGACCTCGCCGCTGGGCGGCAATTTCGACAGCCAGCTGGACGCGACCAACGCCCTGTTGTCCGCCTTCCGGGCCAAAAGCCTGCCGATTGCCTACACGGTCGTGGAATACGAGCACGACTATTCGGACGCCGGTGTCTTCATCGAGAAGGTCCCCTCGCTCAGCGTGCTGAAAAAGGGCTCTCACATGGTGAAGGTCGATGACCGGATCGCGCCGGTGGCGGGCGAGAACATCGTCTCCAAGCGGTTCGCATCCTCGTTTTTCGGGACCGATCTGGACGCCTGGTACCGCGAGAACGGCGTGGACACCTGCGTGATTGTCGGCTGCACGACCTCGGGCTGCGTCCGGGCGTCGGCGGTGGACTCGCTGCAGTACGGGTACCGGACCGTCGTGGTGCGCGATGGCTGCGGTGACCGGGCCGAAGGGCCGCACGAGGCCAATCTGTTCGACATCGACGCCAAATACGGCGACGTGATCTCGCTGGATGACTGCCTGGCCTATGTCAACGGTCTGGGCGCGGAGGCCGCGGCGGGCTGACGGTCAGGGCTACGGTGAGGGCCACGGGCCGGACGAGGGTCCGGCCCGATCGTCGGCGATGCAGGAATGGCATGTTTCAAGCGCGTCTGGCGGGCTCGTTGATGGTCATGCCGGGGTCAGGCGGGGTGCTGGGTAGAAGCGCGACGGGCCCTGCCCAAACAACATAAAGCCTGACGACAGGCAAAGCGCGGTCAGTCGGGCCACCGCGCGGCAAGAACCTCGATCTCCACCTTGAACTCTGGCCGGGTAAAGCCCGAGACAATCATCAGGGTGGAGGCCGGCGGTGGGTCGAGCCCCTCGATCCATTGATCCCGCGCGGCCATGTAGCCCGGCATATGGGTGCGGTCGGTCACATAGGCGTTGATGCGCATGACACTGGCGCGCGTCATCCCTGCGTCCTGCAGGATCGCATCGATGTTGGCAAAGCAGACCTCGGCCTGGTCCCGGGCGCCATCCGGTGCCAGATCATCGGCGGTGACCCCCAACTGCCCGGACAGGGTGACAAGGCTGCAGCCCGGCGGTGCTTCGATGCCGTGGGAATAGTTCGCGAAGGGTGGCCGGATCGTGGTGGGGTTCAGCGCTTTGAGCATCGGACAGGACCTTTTTCAGACGCGCGATCGTGCGGCGGGACGTGCGCGGGCGCAAGCGATGATCAGTGCGCGTCAGTTCGCGAAACACGCAGTCCAAGCAGCCGATTGATTGGCGCGAGAGCTATCCTTATCGTCGCTCCGCGCGATCAGTGTCGCACGTCACCTGCCGGGAGCGCCTGATGGCATCGACCTTCTTCACGCTGTTTCAGGCCGGCGATTTTCAGGCGGCGCTGCGGGTGGCCGAGGCGTATCCGCCCGGCCATCGCCGTGACCGCGATATCGGGACGGCACTGCTGGCACTGCGCCGGGCGTCCGAAGCGGTTTCTCCGCTGCGCCGAGCGGTGGACGCCGATCCGACGCAACCCGAGATCTGGCGCAACCTCGGCATGGCCGAGGAACACATGGACCGCCCGGCAGCGGCGCTGGAGGCGTTCGAGACCGCCGCAGGCCTGTCGCCGCAGCCACGCCTGACATCTGCCATAGCGCGAAATCTGCGGCAGATCGGCCGCGTGGCCGAGGGCGAAGCCCTGTTGTGGACGGCTTTGGCCGGGGACAACACCGCTGTTCTGCGGTTTCAACTCGCGCAGATCCTGCTGGCGCAGGGCAAGTGGCGAGAGGCCTGGCCGCTCTACGAGGCGCGGCACGAGATGGACAGCTACGCCGTACCGGCCAGCGAGACGAAGTGGGATGGAAAACCCCATGCCAATCAGGCGGTTGTTCTGGTCGCGGAACAGGGCGCAGGCGATGCCATCCAGTTCTGCCGTTTTGCCCGTGACATCGCGGCGGCGGGGCAGCCCGTAATCCTGAAGGTGCCGAAGCGTCTGGTCGCGCTCCTCTCGACCGTGCACGAAAACGCCGTGGTGATCCCCCATGACAGCACGATCAACACGCCCGGTCGGACTCAGGTCTGGGCGCCGATGATGACGGTGCCGGGGCTCTTCGATCTGACGCCCCGGACTGTTCCGCGGATCGCGCCGTATCTGACCCCGCCGCGGCGGAGCGGCCAGTGGGCGGCGTGCCTGAACCAAGGTGCCCTGAATGTCGGGCTGGCCTGGCAGGGCAACCCCGAAGGCGCCATCGACACCGGCCGGTCGATCCCGCTGGCGGCGTTTGCGCCATTGGCGGCGGTCGAGGGCGTAAATCTGATTTCGCTGCAGGTCGGCCATGGGACCGATCAGATTGCAGCGTCAGGTTTTGCAGATCGGCTTGCGGTGCCCCACGACCTTGATACCGGACCCGACGCGTTCCTGGACACCGCCGCGCTGATGCAGCGGCTGGATCTGGTCGTGACCTCGGACACGGCGATCGCGCATCTTGCCGGGGCGCTGGGGCGGCCGACCTGTCTGGCGCTGCGCAAATACCCGGAATGGCGCTGGCTGCAGGACCGGGACGACAGCCCCTGGTATCCCTCGATGCGGCTGTTCCGTCAGCGGATCCGCGGCAACTGGGACGGGGTCATGACCCGGATCGCCGCCGAAGTGTCCCGGCTGGCCGCGTCGCGCAGTGCCTAAGCCTGAGCTCACGCATCGGTTTGGCGCATCGGGAAGGACTGACGATGGGTCGGGCGAGCGGCACCAAAGCACCGTTAAGACCACCGCAGCACCGTAGTAACGACGATTTAGGAAGCTTGCGCTATCGCTGATGCCGCACACTTGGAGGCCAATGGATGCTGTTCCAGCGATTGATCTACACGAGCGACGCGGTTTCCGATTTTCACGAGGAAGACCTGTCCCAGATCCTGGACGTATCGCGCCGGAACAACGCGATCTGCGGTGTGACGGGCCTGCTGGTCTATGCAGAGGGGCATTTTCTTCAGCTTCTGGAAGGCAGGAAGACCGATGTCGATGACCGCTATGCGCGGATCGTGACGGATAATCGCCACCAGAACTGCAAGATTGTGCACCGGCAAAGCGCGCCAAGCCGCTGTTTCCCGAAATGGGAAATGGGGTTCAAAAGCGATGTCTCGATCGACAGGATCGATCATCTGGCGCACGAGCTGCAAAGCTCGGTCGAGCTTGATCATCACGTCAGCCGCAAGCCCCAGGTCGTGCGCAAGTTCATCCATGCGTTCGGCGAACTGAACCTCTGAATCAGAGCTACGGTGGGCGACCAACGCCCGTGAACGCCCCGAGCAACGGGCGGTTCTGAATTCGCACCGGACAGTGCTGACAACGACGCAGCGTATGGTCCGGCACCGGGAACTCATCGCTATCCGATCGTCCGGCCGGACCGCCTGGGATGGCGGAAATCCGCGGAAAATCCGGCGGAAATTCAGGACGGCGCGCGTCGGGATCTGGCGCGCTTCCATACCCTCAGCCACACAGGCAATCAGCCCAAAATTGCACCATAAACCCTGCAATTGACCGCCGGTTGCCCAAAAAATCACCACAGAAAAAGAATCGTCGTCCCCCACCTGTCAAGGCTTTGCCTTGGTGCCCCCTGCGCCTCATTTTTAAGAAAATCGAATCAACAGGAGGTTCCCGAGATGTCCCTGATCAGATCTGTTGCCGTGGCCGCTGCTGCCACACTCACCGCATCGGCAGCTTTCGCGGCCGAGAAAGTCGCCTTTGGCACCAACTGGCTGGCCCAGGCCGAACATGGCGGGTTCTACCAGTCGGTGGCCGACGGCACCTACGCCGCATGCGGGCTGGAGGTGAGCATCCTTCCCGGCGGGCCGCAGGTGAACAACCGGGCCCTGATGCTGGCGGGCAAGATCGACTTCCACATGGGCGGCGACATGCTGCAGGCCTTCAACGCCGTGAAGGAAGGCATCCCGGTCGTCTCGGTCGCGGCGATCTTTCAGAAGCACCCGCAGGTCATTCTGGCCCATCCCGGCGAGGCCGAGAAATGGGAGGATCTGAAGAACCTGACCCTGCTGATCGGGGACAACGGCTTTCAGTCCTTCTATCAGTGGATGATGGCCGAGTACGGCTTCACCGCCGATCAGCGCCGCCCCTACACGTTCAACCCGGCACCGTTCCTGGCAGACAAATCCATGGGCATGCAGGGCTATCTCTCGTCCGAGCCGTTCCTGGTGGAGAAGGAAGGCGGCTTCGCGCCGAATGTCTTCCTGATCGCCGATGCCGGATATTCGACCTATGCGACGACGATCGAGACCATGGCAGACACGATCTCGGCCAAGCCCGAGGTGGTGAAGTGCTTTGTCGAGGGGTCGATCAAGGGCTGGTACAACTATCTCTACGGGGACAACGCGGCAGCGAACGCGATGATCAAGGCCGACAATCCCGAGATGTCGGACGACAAGATCGCCTATGCCATCGCCAAGATGCTGGAGAACGGGATCGTTGACAGCGGCGATGCCGAGACGATGGGCATCGGCGTCATGTCCGAATCCAAGGTCGAGGACTTCTACAAGAAGATGGTCGCCTCGGGCGTCATCGAGGACGGGCTTGACTGGAAAGCCGCGCTGGACACCTCGTTCGCCGGCAAGGGCGTGGGGATGGACCTGAAGAAATAGCAACGCTAGAGGGGGCGGGATAACCCCCGCCCGCTTTCCACAGGTTGGTCCATGAACGCGCATTCGCCTATCGCCGAGCGCCCTGAAATCTTGCGCATGAGCCGGGTCGACAAGACCTTTGGCGGCAATGTCGTGGCCCTGAAAGACATGGACCTGCGGGTGAACCAGGGGGATTTCATCTCGCTTCTTGGTCCGTCGGGCTGCGGTAAATCCACGGCCCTGCGGGTGATCGCCGGTTTGCTGACCCCGACCGCAGGCGCGGCGCGGTGGAAGGATGCCCGGCAAAACGGCGATCTTGGGGTGGTGTTTCAGGAACCGACCCTGATGCCTTGGGCCACGGTCGAAGAAAACGTCTGGCTGCCGATGCGCCTGAAGGGTCAGGGGCTGGGCGCGGCCAAAGCCGACATTGCCGAGGCGCTGGAACTGGTCGGTCTGGACGGGTTCGCCGGGGCCTACCCGCGCGAGCTTTCGGGCGGCATGAAAATGCGCGTCTCCATCGCCCGGGCGCTGGTCACCCATCCGCGGCTGATCCTGATGGACGAGCCCTTCGCGGCGCTGGACGAGATCACGCGGTTCAAGCTGAACAACGATCTGCTGGAGGTGAAGGCCCGGCTTGGATGTACGGTGATTTTCGTGACCCATTCGGTATTCGAGAGCGTCTTTTTGTCCGACCGCATCGTCGTGATGGCGGCGCGGCCGGGCCGCGTGATCCGGGAATTGGTCGTGGACCAGCCCTATCCCCGCGACGAGACGTTCCGGACCTCGCCCGAATATGCCGCACACTGCCGGGAGGCGTCAGAGGCGCTGAAGGCGGCCATGGGGGAGGCGGCATGACGGATGTGACCGAAGCCGCGATCGACACGCCGACCGAGATCGATGCCGACGAGCGCGCCCGGCTGAACCGCGCCCGGTTCGAACGCTGGGGCGCATGGGCGCTGCCGGTGATCGTCATGGCGCTGGTCGTCTTCCTCTGGGACCGGGTCGTCGTCTGGTACGAGATCAAGCACTACATCCTGCCCGGCCCCGGCCGGGTGCTGGACAGCCTGATCGAGGGAAAGGCGGTCTTCTTCGATGCCTGGCTGCTGACGCTGGGGGTCACCGCGGCGGCGCTGGCGCTGGCGGTGGTGCTGGGCGGCGGCCTGGCGATCCTGTTCACCCAGTCGCGCATGGTGGAGATGTCACTCTACCCCTACGCCGTGATCCTGCAGGTGACACCGGTCGTGTCGATCGCGCCGCTGATCTTCATCTACGTGGATTCGAAGGTCGCGGGGCTGCTGATCTGCGCCTGGATCGTGGCGTTCTTCCCGGTGCTGTCGAACACGACGCTGGGGCTGAATTCGGCCGACCACAATCTGCGCGATCTCTTCCGGATCTATGGCGCGACCCGGTGGCAGTGGCTTCGGTACCTGCAACTTCCCTCGGCTCTGCCCTACTTTCTGGGCGGGCTGCGCATCGCCGGGGGCTTGTCGCTGATCGGTGCCGTCGTTGCCGAACTTGTTGCCGGGTCCGGCGGCATCGGCGTCGGCCTCGCGGGGCTTATTC
>JBCCMP010000054.1:0-16788 GCA_039026295.1 Pseudomonadota bacterium
ATCCTGCGAAAGGCTGCAGCACGAACCGTTGACGCCCTCGAAGCGGCAATCGTCATGGCGCTCAACTCCTTCAGCGCCAGCGAATGCGCAAACTACTTCACGAACTCTGGATACGAACCAGATTGATCGGAAAATGCTCTAAATGCGGCGAATGACGGGTCTTCGTTTCCTCCTCGATCCTTGACGTCTGCGATGAGCCGGAAACCCTCCGTCATCCAACAAAACTCAAATAGTCCGTCCGCGAGCCATTGATGCTGCACGGCGGCTCAGAAAGCTGCATCGCTAGATGCAGTGTGTAAGCCTATGACATCTTTTGGATTTTTGGCGCGCCGGGGAGGATTCGAACCCCCGACCCCCAGATTCGTAGTCTGGTGCTCTATCCAGCTGAGCTACCGGCGCCGCGCCCGGTCGGAACTCCCGTGGGCAGGTGGGCGTATCTAGCGGTCCGGCTGTGCTATTGCAAGGGTAAAGCCTTGTCAGTTTTTGATGTCTGTCAGGCGGCTGCGATAGCTGCTGCGGCCGGTAGGGAAATTCTGAATTCGGTGCCGGTGGTGGTGCTTGCGACCAGACTGAGCGTGCCACCGTTTGCCCGCACAAGCTCTTGCGCGATTGCTAGTCCAAGGCCCGTTCCGCCGCGGCGTGCGCTGCCCCGGAAGGGCTGAAAAAGATGCTCGCGCGCTGTTGCCGGCAGGCCAGGTCCAGTGTCAATCACGCTGATCTCCACCTTGCCGTCGATGACATCTGCCGCAACGGTCAGGCGGCCTGATTTGCCCGAGGCATGGATCGCCTGCGCTGCGTTCCGACAAAGATTGGCGAGGATCCGGTAGAGCTGCTCGGGGTCTGCTTCGACGACTGTTTCGGGCTCCACATCGACCAGGCAGGTGACCTCGCGCCCTTCCTCTATCAGGCCCAGCCCTTCGATGACTTCCTCGGCCAGCTCGCCCAATGCGACGGCGCGGCTTTCCGGCGGCGCTTCCTCGGCGCGGCCATAGGTGAGCGTCGACTGGCAAAGACGAATGGCGCGGTCGAGCGAGCCGATCAGCTTGGGTGCAGTCCGCGCAACGATGGGGTCGCGGCTGCCCTCCAGCCGATCGGCCATCAACTGGGTGGTGGCCAGGATATTGCGCAGGTCATGGCTGATCTTGGCGACCGCTTCGCCCAGCGAGGCCAGACGCGCCCTCGCTGACAGGGCAGCCTGCACATCGCGCTGCATGTCCGCAACGGCGTGCTCGGCCTGGGCGACCTCATCAACCCGGCTGCGCGGGCTGATGATACGGCCGACGTCCTCGGGATTTTCCGAGAAGCTCTTTACATTCGCGATGACCTTCACAATCGGCCTTACGACCGCACGCCGGACCGCGAAGAATACCATCGCCGCGGTGACAACGCCGATTGCAAGGCTGAGGGCCAGGATGTTGAGACCGTAGGATCTGAGGGCCAGCGTCAGCGGGCGGCTCTCCAGCGTGATTTCGAGCTCTTTGCCCATGTCTTCCGGTGCGTAGGCGACGACGCGAATGATCGAATTATCTGCCGAGGTCAGCCGAACCAGTGCATCCGCGATCAGATCCACAATTGCCGGCTCTCGCAGGTCGAAGGTTTCGGTCACTGGACCCATGCCGGAACTGGCCAGAACCATCTCCCGTCGGCCTTCGCGGCGAACGACAATGTTGAGGACACCGGCACGATCAATCAGGATGGATTCCAGATCCCTCCCAACCATGCCATTCGGCGCAGCCAGAACAGTCAGCGCCGCAATTTCCGCGCGGCGGACATGCTCCATCAGGTAGTCCTGGCGAAACCGCGCGACCGATGGGACGAAAATTGCAATCTCCGCCAGCATAACGACGGCGATCGTGACGATCAGCAACCGGCCCGACAGGCTGCGCAGCAACTTCATTCGGTCCCCTGGTACGGCCCGTAATCCCGATGGAAATTACCGTGATTTATCCCAACCGCGCAAGAAGGCGTACGATCAACTTTACCCGGTCGCTTTCAAACAGGCGCGGCGTGAAATAGGCTCCGGCGGCGCGCTTCGACACTTCGCCCAGTGTTGGATAGGCTGCCACATGGCCAGCCATGTCACCGATTTTCAATCCTTTGGACACCGCGAGGGCCCACGGCTGGATCAGCTCCCCGGCGCTTGCGCCGACCATCGAACAGCCCAGGATCTTGCCTCGTTTGCCGATGATCGCCTTGACCAGACCGTCGGTCTTTAGTTCTGCGCGCGCGCGGTCATTTTCATCGAAGGCAAAACGGGCAACCTCGACCGCGTCGCCGTGCGCTTCCCTTGCCTGCGCCTCGGTCAATCCGACATGTGCGACCTCTGGATCGATATATGTGACCCAGGGAATGTGATCAGAGCGGTTTTTTACCGGTAGCCGGAAAAGCGCCGAGCGGATGATCAGACCGGCATGGTATCCGGCAACGTGGGTGAACTGCAGACCGCCGGCCACATCGCCGATTGCATATACCGCGCTGTTGCTGATCGATCTCAGGCCCTTGGTGACCTGGACGCCGCGCCTGTCGTACGTGACGTTAGCAGCCTCCAGATTGAGACGGTCGAGGTTTGGGGCACGGCCGGCTGCCACCAAAAGGTGACTGCCGGTCAGATCCTGCCCGTCTTCGAAGGTGATCGTGATCGTACCGTTCGCCTGGCTGATGGATGCGATCTTTACGCCTTCTCGGATGTCGATTTCCTCTTTGCGAAGCTTGGCCAGCGCGATCTCGGCGATCTCGGGGTCATCCTTTCCCAGCGCCTTGAATGCCTCCAGCACTGTCACCTTCGCGCCCAGCCGCCGGTGCGCCTGCGCCATCTCCAGGCCGATCGGACCGCCACCGATCACGATCAGATGTTCAGGCAGCGTCCGGTTGTCCCAGAGGGTCTCGTTGGTCAGATAATCTACCTCATCAAGGCCCGGGATCGGCGGCGCGACCGGGCCAGATCCCGTCGCGATCACGAAGCGGCGGGCCCGGATCACTGCGTCACCGGCCCTGACTTCGCCCGGGCCTGTGAACTCTGCCCAGTCCTGAATGACGTGAACGCCGAGCCCTTCAAAACGCTCGACCGAGTCGTGGGGCTCAATCCCTCGGATCACATTATGAACATGGTCCATGGCAGCCGCGTAATCGACATCCGGATCAACGGCAGTTACACCCAGCGGAGCAGAGGTTCGCTGTGCCTGTGCCGCCTTTCCGGCCGCGATAAGCGCTTTCGATGGCACACATCCATAGTTGAGGCAGTCGCCGCCCATCTTGTGGCCTTCGATCAGCACCACAGATGCACCCATCTGTACCGCACCGGCCGCAACGGACAGTCCGCCGGACCCGGCACCGATGATACAGAGATCAGGTTTCAGTATATCAGTCACTGGAAACGCTGCCTTTCGCGCCAAACGCCTTCATGACAACGGGCAGAGCCGCGAGCGCCGCAAGACCCAGCATTGGACCAAGGATGTGCCACTCGAAGATCACACCAAGGTTCGGTGTCTCCCCGCGTGAAAGCTGCTCTCCGAGCCCCGCGCCGAGCGAGATGTAGACCACGGTTCCCGGGATGATCCCGACAAAGGTCGTCCAAAGGTACGTCCACGGCCGTGCGCCCAGAAACGCCGGTGCAATATTGGCCACGAAGAAAGGGATCGCAGGCACCAGCCGCATGATCAGAAGGTAACTGACCTCTCCTTCACGGAAGCCTGCCTCCATTTTAGCAAGCCAGCCGGACGCCCGGCTCCGCAGCAGATCACCCAATGCCGTGCGAGCTGCAATGAATATCGCCATCGCGCCCAGTGTGGCCGCGCTGACGACCAGAACGGACCCTAAGACCGTGCCAAAAAGGAAGCCGCCGATCAGCGTCAGCCAGACCCCTCCCGGGATCGAAAATGCTGTGGCCACCGCATAGATTCCGACAAAAGAGAGTATTGCCAGGATGAGATTGGCATCTTTCCATGCGCTCAGGGCCTGGTAGTTCTCGGCCAGCGCCGACAGGCTCAGGTAATCGCGCGCAAGGAGTATTCCTGCAATTGCGCCCACCGCAATCAGGGCGATCGGGAGAAACCGGCGTACGACCGACTTTGCAGGCGCATCCGGTGGGTTTTCTGACTCTGCCAACAGCGACTCCCTCTTGCTGCGAGTGGACCTTGCCCGGCGTTCCCAAATGCTTGCCGTCGGGTATGAGCGGAATATCATTGGGACGGTAAAGGTATTCCAGAGCTATCACACCGGATTGATGCGCTGTGCGTTCGCTGAAACAATCGCCGGGCCTCGGGCGTGTTTGTTGACAACGTCCCGGCACCACGCTAACTCGCGCGCTCTTGATGGATATAGTATTGCGCAAAAGACTGCGCAGCGCCTGTGCGGGCGTAGGCAGGCCCGGGAGAGATCGCTATGAAACGGACGTTTCAACCTTCCAACCGCGTGCGTAAGGCACGGCACGGCTTCCGCTCTCGCATGGCGACCCGTAATGGCCGGAAGGTACTGAACCGGCGCCGCGCCAAGGGCCGGAAGTCTCTGTCGGCATAGTCGTCCGCGGGCGATGTCATCGCCGCCGTCAGTGCTGAAATCACGCCGTGACTTTCTCGCGTGCGCGCGCGCCCGGAAATGGTCGCAGCCCGGGCTGGTGCTTCAGGGCCGCGACCGCAGGGACAGCGGCGGCGTCCGGGTCGGGTTTACCTGCTCCAAAAAAGTTGGAAACGCTGTTACGCGGAACCGCGCGAAACGAAGGTTACGCGCAGCGGCGGCGGAGGTGCTGCCGAAGCACGGTAACCAAGGCTGGGATTACGTGCTGATCGGCCGAGCCGGGGCAACGGTGTCACGCCCTTTTGCACTTTTGCTGGACGACCTTCGGACAGCACTTTCTAGAATATCTCAGGGTCGATCAGGGCGATGAGCCCGCTGGCGCATCTGATCGCCTTGCCTGTCCGGGCCTATCGCCTTTTTGGCAGTCCATGGGTCGGGCGCAACTGTCGTTTTCAGCCGACCTGTTCGGAATACGCGCTGGAAGCGCTGGCTAAGCACGGGGCCATAAAAGGCACATGGCTGACGATACGCCGGCTTGGAAGATGCCGACCGGGCGGCGGCGATGGGTATGACCCGGTGCCGGACAAGAACCCGGTGCCAGACAAGGAAATCTAGCCGGTTGCATCGTTTTGCAGTAATTCAAAAGCTTGCCTAGGATGCACTGATGACACGCTCAGCAGACCTTCTGGCAACTGATGTCCGCCTTCCAGGCAGCATCATGATGCCCCGAATTGGCTTGGGCACATGGCGGATGGGAGAGTCTGCCTCCACCGCCGAAGACGAGGTGGAAGCGCTGCGCCACGCCCATGACCTAGGTTTTCGGCATTTCGACACGGCGGAAATGTACGGCGAGGGCGGGAGCGAACGCATCTTGGGGCGGGCGCTTGCCAGCATTCCGCGGGGCGACGCTTTCCTGACATCGAAATTCTACCCCTACCACGCGGACAGGGCTGGCATGGCATCAGCCTGCGAGGCCTCTCTCGAACGGCTTGGGACGGATTACCTCGACCTGTACCTCCTCCATTGGCCCGGTTCGGTTCCCCTTGAAGAAACGCTCGAGGGCGCGCGTGATCTGCTGGGCCGCGGGCTTATCCGCGCGTTCGGCATCAGCAATTTCGATGCCCGGGCAATCGATCAAATGCACAAGGACGGCCAATCGGACCAGATTGCGGTCAATCAGGTCCTCTACAATCCCGCACGGCGCGGGATCGAGTTCGACCTTCTGCCAAAGCTACACGACATGGGCATCGCCTGCGTCGCCTATACGCCGTTAGAGCCGAACCGCCTTGCGACCGTGCAAGGCTTTGCTGCGCTCGCCAGAGAAATCGGCCTCAGCCCGGCTCAGCTTGCCTTCGCGTGGCAGGTGCAACGGGGGAAAACCTGCCCGATCCCGAAATCCGCGACATTGACGAATATCAAAGCTTTGGTCGATGCACTCGCAAGCCCTTTGGATGATGCGACCATGGCCGCCATCGACGCTGTTTGTCCGCCGCCCTTCACCGCGCAGCCTCTGCAGATCCTGTAGCCTTCACCTTTCGCGACGCAGGTCTTTCAGCGCCAGGGCGATCTCTGCCCCAAGCCGGGCATTGCTGCGCACCAGTGCGACGTTTGCCTCAAGCGAACGACCGGTTGTCAGATCAAGCACGCGGCCCAACAGAAACGGCGTAACGTCTTTTCCGGTGATGCCTGCGTCTTCGGCATCCTGCCAAGCAGTGTCAATCAGCGGTCCAATCACGTCTGCGGGTATCTCGGCTTCCTTGGGGATGGGATTTGCCACCAGATGACCCCCTGGCAGCCCAAGGGCCAGGCGCATATTTTGCGCCTCGGCAATCTGGCGGGCAGTGTCCAGACGAATTGGCGCGGTCAAGCCGCTTGACCGTGACCAGAACGCCGGGATCTCATCGGTCCTGTATCCGATCACAGGGACCCCCAGCGTCTCCAGAACCTCCATCGTCTTCGGCAGATCCAGAATGGCCTTGGCACCGGCAGAGACCACGATGACGGGTGTCTGCGCGAGCTCCTGAAGGTCGGCGGAGATGTCCATCGTTGCCGCTGCACCGCGATGAACGCCGCCGATACCGCCCGTTGCAAAAACCTCGATCCCTGCCAGGCGCGCCAGGATCATCGTCGCGGCCACTGTCGTGGAACCGGTACGGCCGCTCACCAGTGCTGCGCTCACGTCCGCACGAGACAGCTTGGCGACATCGTCTGCCCGGGCAAGGCTTGCAAGGTCCCCTTCATCCAGCCCGATGCGCACCTCGCCCTCGATCACGGCGATCGTCGCGGGTGTCGCACCTGCCTCCCGAACATCCGCTTCGACGGACCGTGCGGTTTCCAGATTTCTGGGCCACGGCAGACCATGCGTGATGATTGTGGATTCAAGTGCGACCAGGGCGCCACCGCTTTCGGCCGCCAAGGCGACTTCTGGCGCTAGGGTGACTTTCAAAATCATGGTGCACCGTTCGCTGCCAAATGGCGGTGTGCCCAATCCAGTGCCGTCTCCAGAGCATTCGCGGGGTAGAGCTGGCGATCCGCACATGACAGGTATCCCGCCATCAGGGCATCTCCGGCACCGGTCACGTTCCGGGCGACTACGGCCTTTGGCTCGCCAGACAAGACACCTGATCTGGTTGCCAGAGCAACCGGGTCTTTGCCCTTCGTGATCAAGGCCGCGCTTAATCCACGCGCGATCAAGGCCGCCGCTGCGCTCGTGGTGTCCGTATGGCGATCTGAAAGCAGGGCGTTTGCCTCTGCGAGGTTTGCCACAAGCTCAAGCGGGCGACCTTCGTTGACTAATCGCTCCAGACGCAGAGAGAGAACTGGACTGACCGGGTTCACCATAAGGACCAAACCGCGATCTCGTGCAATGTTCGCAAGGGCTGCCAACTGATCAGCACCAAGATTGGCTTCGGCAACCAGTGTCGTCTGCCCTGAAAGGTCATGCCTTACAGCTTGAACAAGTACGTCGCCTGCCTGGCTGGCAAGGCGTGTGTCCGCGACCGCACCGATCATCTGGCCGCTGCCGTCCTCCACCGCCACATACCGGCCGGTGCCATGACCTGCCAAACGCAAACACATATCGCAGTTCACGCCGCACTGTGTTGCTGCAGCTAGAAGATCCGCTCCCTCCGCATCGTCCCCGACCGCGCCGCAGAGCGAAACGAGATGGCCTGCACGCGCAAGACCGATGGCGACGTTGAGCGCAACACCGCCCGGGCGACGCACGACCTTTCCCGGTACATCTTCTCCTGCGGATAAGACCTGATCTGCGACCCCTATGTAATCCCAGTGCATGGCCCCGATGCAGAGAAAAGGACTTTGATCGGGCGCGGGCTGTTCGGAAGGTATCATGGGTGTGATCTGCCGCTAAAAGGGATCTGGTGCAATCGCCAATACAAAATCAACGCGGCCGGTGCCGATCACACTGATACGCTGTCCATCAGGCTGAAGACCGTTTTCGTGTTGAAAGAGGCCAATTAATCGGTGCCGTTATGCGGTGCGGTTGCCGAAGGGTTTTTAATCAACTGTGAGACAATAGACCCGCCAAGTGACTGGACATTGCGCGCAGTTGCCGATCGGAGAGAATGTCCTTAGCTCCAGTGATGGCTGCAAGGACGCCCTTTTTTGCCCGGATTAAGCGGATTGCTCGACCTGCTGGGCACAGCACACCTACATTCGCGGAAAGATGAGCGATTGACATCTTCCTGCCCCGCAGTGCATTTCTCGCGGCGGGCAGGTGGCCGAGTGGTCGAAGGCGCTCCCCTGCTAAGGGAGTAGGCCCCAAAAGGGTCTCGTGGGTTCGAATCCCATCCTGCCCGCCACCCTTTTTCTAAGGCGCTGAAATATCAGGGTTTCTTTGTTGGGTTAGCAAGATTTTGCCGAAGGTTAAACATCTTTTGTTCTGGATTTACCCTTTGTAAGGCATCGAATGCCTGCTCTGCGAGGCCTGATCTTCCGATGTCCGCTGAGCAGCGCTCCGACCCTTCCAAGATCTTGTGCCCGGTAGCGGACGAGATCATCTGGCCTGTCGCAGTCGGCGCCGCACACAGTGCCGTGAAGTATGAAGTCGGCATTCAGATCGCTTCGGGCCGGAACCGCGCCGTTTTTGTCAATGCAATCCTGACCCCGCTGATAGGTTTCATGGATGATCAGGCCTTAATGATGACCCCTGCGCCGCGAGATACCGCATCCCTGATCATGGGTAAGGTGGGGCCACATAACGGTCCTTGATCAGATGTTCGCGAAGTTCCGCCGGTGTGATGTCGGGCAGCGAACGCCCGATCCGAAGCCATTCGTCCAGCCATCGAAAGGCGCTCGCGATGTCGACATCGAAATGCTGCGCGGCAGCTTTGTCCTGCCTGTCGCCTTCAACAGCGCGGATCGCGTGGGTACGGAGATCTTCGGTGGGGTGTTGAGCCGTTCTTGATGGCCGACTGCTCCAGCGCTTACCGTGAATGGGAACATCAGCCGAACGCGAAAAACCCCCGTTTCAATCAAACTCGAAAATGCTCTAGCATCCCGGCCATGATATCGGTGAGTTCGGCCTGCCCTGGTTCAAGTCAAACCTAGCGTCGTCGGCAGACGGCAGGCAGATTCTGCCGCAAGGGAGTGGCCATGGACTTCAATGGCGATCTGTTCAGGGAAAGGGTCAGGAACCTGACCGGTCTTTCAATCGCAGCGATTGGGTACCCGGGGGGGCGTTCAAGAAACAGCGTGCGCCTGATCATGTCCGATCAGTCGACCATTTTTGCAACGGCACGACCGATGAATAACCGCTCGACACGCGAACTTGATTTGCTTTGGACGCTGGAACGCGCCGGCGTGCCTTGCCCTGCCGTTCTGGGAGTCGACGAGGGCTTCTTTCTGCAAAGCGATGTGGGGACACAACGACTTTCGGATGCATTGGCAGCCCCGATATCCGGGTACCGGCGGAGGGACCTTGTGAACGCAGGTTTGCGGGCGCTTGTCGATGCGAGGTCTGCGCTTGCCAATGCCGGATTCTCGGAGCGGCTGGAGCCGCGTTTTCCCTCGATTGAAAAGCGTCTCGATCGGGCGAATCTGCCGTTGAAGCTGGCGCAAATCGCAGGATTGCCGCGGCCCGATTACGATCCTGACGTTCTTGCCGCGGGCTTGGAGTTGACCTGCGAAGTCGCGGTAAAGGCAGATGCCCGTCCCGCGAATGCAATCGTGACCGAAGCCGGCGAAATCGCCTGGATCGATTGGGATCGCGCCAAATGCGGATCGCCGCTCGACGACCTGATCAGTCTTCTCTGTGATGAGTACATGGTTCTGCCGGGCGAGTTCGAATCCGCGATCGTCACGCAGCAGGTTCTGGAGTGTTCGGATGACGACTTTGCGGAAGGGGCCGAGGCTTACGCGTGCTATGAAGGCGTGTTGAAGTGCTGTCGTCGCCTGGACCTGATCGTCGAAAAGCTGCTGGAAAAAGGGGCGTGGTGGGATGCAGACCTCTGTCTGGCCGAGGACAGGTCAGGTGTATCGGTTCTTTATGTTGACCGTCTCTGCGCCAGAGGGAGCCGCTGGTCCCGGCGGCGTCCGGAAACGGCAGGACTTGCGGAATTCTTCGAAAAGTTGCCAGCATCTCTGACTCGGAAATGGCCAGAGTAGGCTGACTTCGGTCTACCGCGATTCGTGCCGAGTTTTGCAATTTGCCGTGCGGCTTCTCAACGAGCGATATAGATATGCGTATTGCATAACGTGTTGAAGTTGAAATCTTCCTTTACTGCGAACATCCGATGAAGATCGTTCCACAATAGTGCATTCTGTATAAAAAATCGCATCTTCACAAAGCCTTCGAATGCAGACAGTTGTGGGCGTGGAGCATACCGGCGACTCCGGTGTGCGAGATCGTATTCGGAATGGGGAAAAGATATGAGCAGCGGATCAAGTTCGGGATCGAGTTCAGGCAGCGGTTCCGGCGGCAGCGGTTCCGGCGGCGGCGGCGGTGGCGGCGTCGGCTGGATCAAGGGGCGCTTCTTCCATGACCAGGATGGCGACGGGACGGAATTCAACGATGCAGGCGGCGTGGATGCCGGGATCGGCGGGGCGCGCATTGAACTGCTGAACGGGCATGGGAATGTTGTCGCGGTGACCTACACCGATGCGCACGGCAACTATCAGTTTGATGTTCCGGACGGGCACTACAAGGTGAAGTTCCCGGATCAGCCGGGCAAGATGTTCACCCACAAAGACGTCGGCGACGACAGATTCGACTCGGATGCCGGGGCCAACGGCGTCACCCATGGCTTTGACATCTGGCCGGGCAAGGTCATGATGGATGTTGACGCCGGTGTGAAGCCTGCGGTGCCAGGATCGGTCTCTGGCCGCTACTTCAAGGACGAAGACTGCGACGGCATCGAGGACCCGGAAGAGGTCGGCCTGGCTGGCAAGAAGGTCTACCTGCGCGATGTGGCGACAGGCACACTGGTTGCCGAAACCACGACCGATGCGAACGGCGAATACAGCTTCGACGATGTCGTGCCCGGTCGATACTGCGTCATGTTCGAACAGATGGACGGATTCAGTCCGACCGCGTTCCAGGTGGGTGTGGACCGCACCATCGACAGCGATCTCAAGGCCAACGGCGAATCCGTGATCTTCACGGTCGGCTCTGGCGAGGACGTTACGGACATCGATGCAGGCGTGAAGGCCGAGATCGGCTGGCTGAAAGGCCGACTGTTCAATGACGAAAACTGCGACGGTCGGGACAACCATGAAGATGGCTTCGCGCATGTCGCGGTTGCACTTGTCTCTCAGGACACAGGCAACATCGTTG
Source organism: Pseudomonadota bacterium (assembly GCA_039026295.1). Classification (GTDB taxonomy): domain Bacteria; phylum Pseudomonadota; class Alphaproteobacteria; order Rhodobacterales; family Rhodobacteraceae; genus Thermohalobaculum. Next base: position 11,306 of record JBCCMP010000054.1, read on the forward strand.
CCTGGACCAGAACGGACGCCAACGGAAACTATCAGTTCGACGCACCGGCAGGCGACTACAAGGTTCTGTTCCGGGTCGATGGCCTCGCGGATGACTTTGACATCACGACGCCGAATGTCGGAGACGATTTTAACGACTCCGGTTTGGTCAGCCTCACCGACTTTGGCCTGAACGCCAACGGTGTGCGTGTTGCCGAGGCCTACACAGAAGTTGTGACCATCAAGGGCGGCAAGGTGACCGCCGATGTCGACGGCGGGCTCAAGGCAAACTCCGGCTCGGTCTCGGGCACCGTCTTCTGCGACGACGATTGCGACGGTGTGCAGAACGTCGAGGTGATCGGCAGTTCCGTATTCCTTGCGAAGTCGGGAACGTTGACGACGACCGGCACACCCGGCGGACTGACCGCGGTCGAATACAGCGGCGGAAAAAGCGCCGGTGGCCACCTGCCTGCGACTGAAATCGGCGGCGATTTCACGCTTTCGGCCTGGGCCCGCTTCGACAATCTGAACGGTCACTACCAGCGCATCGTCGACTTTTCGAATGGTGCGGCCCGGGACAACGTCCTGCTGACCCAGGTTGCCGGGACCGACGATATCGCTTTTGTCGTCCACGATGCCGTAGGCGGCGGTACGATCTGGCTGCGCGTCAATGACGTGATTGTGGAAGGCGAATTCGCCAACTGGACAGTCACGGGAACCACAGACGGCACCTACACGCTGTACAAGGACGGCGTCCAGATTGGGTCGCTGACGGGTCAGGCCGCGGTGCCCGAGATCGTGCGCGACATCAGTCTGATCGGCGATTCACCCTGGGGCCACGACACCACGCTGGACGGCGCGGTTGCGGGGCTTGTGATCGACGACCGCGCGTTGGACGCCGCAGAAGTCGCTAACCTCGCGGCCAATCCCGAGCAACTTCGAACCGAGGACGGCAAAGCCGGCGTTACGGTTGCCCTGTTGAACCCGGATGGCTCGGCGGTGCTGGATGATCAGGGCAATCCTGTGACGGCGCTGACCGACGCCGATGGCAACTACAGCTTCGACGATGTGCCGAATGGTGACTACCGGGTTCAGGTGACGGCACCGGATGGCAAGATCTTCACCGATCAGAATGTCGGCACTGATGATACCATCGACTCGGATGTCGATTCCGACGGGATCTCTGACGTATTCACGGTGAACGGAGGCCAGAAAACAGGCGATATCGACGCCGGTGTCAAGGATGGGGCCAGTGCGATCTGCGGCCGCTTCTTCATGGACACCAATGGCGACGGCCTGGATGACGGGAATGGCGGCGAACCAGGGGTTCCGGAACAGATCGTTGTGCTGCTGGACGAGAACGGCAACTTCATCAACGATCAAAACGGCGTTCCGATTTTCACCCTGACGGACAGCACAGGCGGATACAGCTTCGAAGATGTCGAGCCGGGAAGATACAAGGTCGGCTTCGCCGAGCTGAACGGCAAGGTCTTCGTCGCCCAAGGAGAAGATCTGGATCAGAACGGAGAATCCGATAATCCGGCTGCATCTGACGTAGATCCGGATCAAACCGGAATGGGGGTCAGCATCGGCGGCGATGATGTTTTCCTCTTGATGACCGATGTGTTCACCTTGGAGCCGGGAGAGAAGAAAACAGACGTTGATGCGGGTGTCGAAGATCTGCCCACCCCATCGACCGTTGTCGCCGTGGACGATGGCTATATTCTGGACGGCACACTGTTCCCGTCGGCCGACTTGGTCGACAATGATTTCGACCCTGACGGTGATGACTTCTTTGTCTTTCAACTTACCGCAAGCGATGGGTCGACAGTGTCGGTACCCGGCGCGGGCGGAGGGTTCTCCGATTGGCTGGTTACACCAGAAGGGGCGCTTGTTCGCACCGACTCCAACGGCGTTCTCGAGGTGCAGGACCCCGAAGAAGCTGTCCAACCCGGAACGACCTTCCGCTTCGAATACTCGATAGAGGACACAACGGGGGCACAAGACAGTGCTTTTGTCGACGTGACCGTTCTCAGCTTCGACTGAGCCGTCCTTCCACAACATAACGATGCCGCGATAGCGGCATCGTTTGCCCTAAGGGACCTCTGTGATCAGACGGGGTTGCTCGGGCAAAGACAGATCCCGCGAAGGATCCATGGATCTGGAGACGCCGTGTCGCCTGACTGCGAGGCGTGGCCGACGTCGGAACAAGCAGTCCCATCGGCGAGTTCAACGGGCTTGCGGCATACTGGGGTCAAGTGCTTGGAGATCCGGTCCGAGAGGTTTCTCGGCGCCTCAGAACAATCACTTATTCGCCGCCCACCTAGTTGTCTCCCGGGGCATCCTAGGCCCGGTCGAGAGAGATCATGCCTCTGAGAACCGCCCACGCTAAACGTCCAGCGCCTGATATCTTCCGTCACTGTCTCGCTGACCGCAGCTTATCTCCCATGCAGGAAGAGCAGCAGTTCACTGTGCCTGAACATACCCTGTCTTCGACGATGCCCCACACCGCTCATCACGATCAAGTAACCGGCGATGATCTGACATAATTTTCCGGCCCTTTGGCTGCCGGTACCGGGTCAGGATCAAACCGGCTGTGCGACAGGCCTTTCAGCGCGGCCGGGTGGGGCCATATGCGATCTGTCTGGCAAAACAGAACACTGGATTTTTTGACGGCCGCAGGCCGTGCATGCGGTTAAACAATCGCCAGGTGAGCCTCAAGCCCATGCTCCACAGCGCGGCCTCTCGCGGAAAATGCCGTGATCGCCCTATTCATTTTGATGTGCTGGCGGATCTCTTGTCGGCCAACAATCAATCGGGCAGGGGGGCCTAGGCCATCTTCGGGGTGCTGTTTCAGATCGGGATAGATCGCGTAAATCTGTTCTTTGACGTGCTCCTGGAATCCAGCCAGGGCGATCGGTCCGGGGCGGAAACTTTCGGTTGGCACCCCTTCGGAAAAGATGACCTCGTGGCGGTCAAAAAGTAACGAGTAATAGTCTATCCGCCGTTTCCCTTTCATCCTGCGAATTCCGGGCTGCAACGTGAGTGCCTTGGAAAGAGCGAGTATCTCCGGTGCTCCAAAGGCGTCTTCGATGCCCGGGCCCGACAACACCACTCGGTGAAGTGGCGAGATAATCAGGTTTCGGCCTGGTAGCCCGTTGCCTAAGCTTCCTGCGGTTATCAGGGTGGGTATGTGCGGGTCGTCGCGACTTTTGAACACCTCTGTCCGCTTGCCCATCCAGCGGAGAGGTTGCGGGCCCCGGTCAGCGGTGATCACCAAGTCGCCGATGCAAAGGTTCTCGACGGGAATTTCACCGCGAGTTGTCAGAATCAGTGTGCCTGGTGCAAAGCACGGGGGCACACCCATCGCCACCAGCGAGGCAAATTGGGTCTGCGGCGTTGTCGTATCAACCGTGCCGTCGGCTACCTGCACCGTCTCTCCTGATGGAAATGTCAGAAGCTGTGGGCCGCCCCCGCCCCCGGTCACGACGACTTCATCCGCAGTCACCGTGCCATCCTGGTTGGTCAGAGCATTGCCAACATCGCTCAATGTGGACGTGTCCAACCGGTCGTTCGCCAGCGCATAGTTCGTCGTTCCCTGGGCGACCGTCTGACCGCTGTCGGCTGCATCGAAGTCGGTAATGGTGTCGTCGCCGCCGCCTGCCGACAACGCGAAGGTGTCGTTGCCTGCGCCGCCTGTCAGCACGTCGTCGCCCGCGCCGCCCGTCAGCGTGTCATTGCCGGCTCCACCATAGAGCAGATCGTTGCCCGCCTCACCGGCGATGTTGTCATTGCCCGTGCCGCCATACAGCGCATCCTCATCGGCACCTCCGAGGATCGAGTCGTTGCCTGCTCCGCCAAAAACCGAGAGCCCGGCGCTGACGGCGCCCGCGTCCGCAGTCAGCGTGTCGTCGCCCGCGCCGAGATCAAATTCTTCAATCTCGGAAAAGGTTCCTCCGCCCACCACAGATCCGGCTTCGTTTCCGGTAACCGTGACGGTCTGGCTCCCCGCGCCGAAGTTGATGCGGTCCGCATCTTCACCACCGACGACGACATCGCCAGCATCATTCGGACCGTCAAACGTGTCAGTGCCCGCACCACCATAAAGCGTATCCGCGCCGGCACCACCGGTCAGGGTATCGTCATCGGCCCCGCCGTAGAGCACATCATCATCGACACCGCCATCCAGCGTGTCGTTACCATCCCCGCCATAGAGTGTATCGTCACCCAGCGTTGCGACGATATCGTCATTGCCGGTGCCGCCGTAGAGAATGTCGTTGCCCGATGAATTCGACAGACGATCTTCGCCTGCGCCCCCGAACAGCGTATCGTTGCCGGTGCCGGTTGACAGGGTGTCGGCCCCGTCGCCGCCATATATCAGGTCGTTTCCCGATCCACCGGCCAGCGAGTCATCGCCATCGGCCCCGGAGAGACTGTCGTCACCAGATCCACCCGTTACCGAGTCATCGCCGCCGGCGGTGTCCAGAATCAAATCGATCGATTCTACCCCGGCGTCGACGATGTCAGCCTGATCACTGACGATGACGTTCTCGAAGCCGAAAAATTGACCCGTGTCGGTGCCGTCGGTGAACGTGCCCGCTTCATCACTGGTGAACGTGACCGTGACACCCGTACCCAGCGCGCTTAGGTCGAGCGTGTCACTATCGATGCCCCCTTCACCGCCATAGAGCGTATCGGCCCCGAACCCGCCTTCGACGACAAAGGTGTCCGCATCGTCGCCGCCGTATACGAGGTCGTCGCCAAGTCGTCCTGTCAGCGTATCGGTGCCTGCACCACCATACAGCGTATCGGCATCCGATCCCGCCCCGCCGTTGACGGTATCGTTGCCGTCCCCGCCATAGAGCAGATCCGCGCCCTGGCCACCGGCCACATCGTCGTTGCCTGCTCCGCCGAAGGCCGTGTCGTCCCCGCCATCGGCAAAGACGGTGTCATTGCCCGTGCCCCCCGAAAGCGTGTCATTGCCCTCACCGCTTTGCACGTGGTCATCGCCGGCCCCGCCGTCCACGTCGTCAGCACCGGCCCCGCCATAGGCGGTATCGTTCCCGGTGCCACCCGTCAGAGAATCCGCCCCCGTCCCGCCCGTCAGGACATCATTGCCCGCACCACCGTCCACGGTCTGTGCAGCGCCCGAAGCTGACAGATCGACCATGTCACCGAAGTCGGTCGCATCGAACGCTTCGACACCCTCGAACGTGCCCGTGGCATTCGCGCCTGCGGCGATGAAATCGAACGTTCCCGCCTCGTCCCCGGTTGCCGTGATCGAGACGCCCTCGGTCGAGGCGAAGTTCGAAAAAGAGACCGTGTCGACGTCGGATCCCGTCTCACCCCCGAAGATCGTATTGCCCGCATGGTCGTCCGTGATCTGGAACCGGTCAGAGCCTTCACCGCCATAAAGCGTGTCGCTTCCGCCGAAGCCGCTCAGCGTGTCATCGTCGCCGCCGCCATAGAGTGTGTCCCCGCCATTGCGTCCACTGATGGCATCAT
>JBCCMP010000055.1:0-16756 GCA_039026295.1 Pseudomonadota bacterium
CCCCTTGCCGCATCATCGCAACCGTCAGTAGACGTGGCGGCCGATTGGCAGGCCGGTTCCGCACCGGCGCACCGACATCGATGAACGCGGGTAACTGCGCCATACGCGCCCCGTGACCGGCATCCTCCAGGGCTGGCCTGTCACGCCCGGTCGTCCAAAGGAGAAGGTCCGCCGCTGCAATCGCCCCTTCGGATGCCTTTGCAAATCCGGCCCAGGCTCCGGTCCGGCGACGCGGAGAGATCGAAGGCTCCGAGATGACATAAGGTACCCGCAGAGCCCTACTTACCGCACGCCCAAGAAGATCGGGGGCCTTGTAATAGCAGTGATAGGTGAACCAAAGCGCGGGCGGGTTTTCTACGAGATCTCGCAGAAGACGCATCGTTTCCGCCTCTGCCGCCGCGACGAGACCGCCCTGCGCCTCGGGCTCTCCCGTTTTCTCCAACAGCCGCAATTCACTGACGGTGCGCACTTCCCACCCGGCCTGTTCCAAGGCCCGGATCGTCAGGCGGGCAATCTCCCGGTCGCCGGACGGTACCGGGTGGCCGGGTGGCTTCATCGGCGCATAAAAGGCAATCCAGCCGCGACGACTTTCTCCCTGCATCAGGCCAGTTCGACCGAACCGCGCAGACGGTGATCGAGTCGGGCGATCCCGGCATCCATACCGAAATCGGCCTTCAGGCGGGCATACGCGGCGTCCGCATAGGCGGCACGAAGCTGCGGCGCTTTGGCCAGTTCTGCCAACGCCGCCGCCAGTGCTTCGGCATCGCCGGGCGGCACCAGGCGCCCATGGACACCGTCGGTGATGAATTCGGGGATCGCCGAGACGGCAGTCGACAGGATAGGCAGACGCTGCGATGCGGCCTCCATCAGCACGTTGGGCAGGCCATCGCGATCCCCGTCATCGGCGATTTTCGAGGGCAGGACGAAAAGATCAGCGTCGCGCAGCGCCGCGATCACCTCTGTCTGGTCCCGCTTGCCGCGCCATTCGATCCGGTCGGAAATACCAAGTTCCGCCGCACGTGCGGTCAGCGCGGCGGTCAGATCGCCGCCACCGATATGGCAGAGATGCCAATCAAGGTCCGCGGGCAATTGAGACAGCGCGCCTAGCAGGTCATCATAGCCCTTTTTCGGCACCAGCCGCCCGACTGACACAAGTTTCAGCGTGCTATCCTGGGCCCGCGCCGCAGGCGGGTCGGGAAAGCGCGACAGATCCAGCCCGTGATAGACCAGATCGACCTTCTCGCCGGTCGCATCCAGATCGCGAAGATGCGCCGCGCCCGTACCTGTGCATGTCACGCCGAAAGCCGCGTCGGCCAGCTTCTCCCGTTTTTCCCAGTCCGGGATCGTCCAGATATCCTTGGCATGGGCCGAAAATCCCCATCCGATCCCGCGGATGATCGCCGCATACCGCGTGACGGAGGCAGGCGTGTGCAGAAAGTGGGCGTAGAGGAACCTCACCTCCGGCGGCAGTTCTGCGGCCAGAACCAGTGCCTGCCCCCAACGGCGCCCGCGGTTCGCAGTCCGGTCGCGGCGGACATCGCGCAGCCAGGCTGCACGCGCCGCGCTGTATCCCGGCAATCGCCGTACCTTCTGCCACGCCCGAAACACCCGGGCCGGTTCCTGGTAGAGATATTCCGGCAGATACCGCGTCCCGGCCCTGATCCGGTCATGGATCGGGTGGGTTCGCCCGCCGTCATAGGGATGGCGCAAGGACCAGATATCGAAACTGTAGCCCCTGTCCTCCAGCGCAAGAAGCTCCTGCGCGATGAAGGTCTCGCTCAGTCTGGGATATCCCTTCACGATAACAGCGATGGTCGGCGGCTGGGCCACCGCGCCGTCCATGACTATTCGCCTGCAGCGAAGGGCGCTGTAACAGGAGCGGTCGCTGCTGCCGCGCTGTCAGTGATAACCTGCAGGCCGTCCAGCAGACCTGCGATCCTGAATTCTGACGGTCGCCGCTGATAGGCGAGGGCCTTGACCGCCTCTGCCATGACCGCGGAGGATTTGCCATCGCGTTCCGGCAGCAACATCCGGACAAGTCCCAGCCTTTCGGCTGATTCCGCACGGATCACCTGTTCCCGCCGCGGCCGGGTCCGGGGCACGATGATCGCGGGTTTGTCCATGGACAGGATTTCGCAGAAGGTGTTGTAGCCGCCCATCGCGATCACGCCCGTCGCGCCCTGCAGCAGCCGCTCGAAACGCGGGTGAAAGCTGATGGTCGACACACGGCCATCCAGTTCCCCGGCCCGCTCGTCGAATTCGGCCCGCTCTGCGGCACTCATGAAAGGGCCGTAGACGATGAACGCGTGCTGGCGAAGCGCGGGGTCACCCTCATAGGCGCGCATCACCCAGTCCACCAGGGCCCGGCCATCGCCGCCGCCGCCGGTTGTCACCAGAACATAGGGCTCTTCCGGGATCTCTGAACCGGTCTCGACCGGCCATTCCGGCGCGGTCCGGCGCAGGTATCCAGTGTAGCGAATGCGCCCCTCGGTCGCCGTGCTCAGCCCCAGGCCCGACAGCGGCTCGCAGATCTCCGGGATGCCGTAGACCCAGATCTCGTCATAGTAGCGCTCGATGGCATCCAGCATGCCTTTGCGATCCCACTCCGTGCGCAGCGCGTCCTCGTCATCCAGCACGTCACGGATGCCCAGAACGATGTGCGCGCCGCGATCTTTCAGCACCTCCAGCGTTCCGGCAAGCTCGTGACGAAATCCCCAGGCTTCCTTGTCAACGATGACAAGACCGGGAGAGTATTCCCGTGCGGTCGCCTCGATGATCGACCCGCGCAGTGACACCATGTCATCGATCGGCAGATTGAGGTTCAGCGACGTATAGGACCCGTCCGGCTGCTTGACGACGCCGGGCAGACGCACGTGGTCGATCCGTTCGGCAAAGTCGAAGCGGCCCGCAATGGGCGAACCGGTCACGATAAGCGCGGATCTGTCGGGCTGATTTTCAATCAGTGCGGTGGCAATCGTCCGCGACCGTCTCAGGTGCCCCAACCCGAACGTATCGTGGCTGTACAGCAGGACCCGTTCAGGATCCGCTCCCGCTGCCAAGCTGGCTGGACCGTCCATCACATTTCCATCGTGGCTGATCGTCCCCGTTGTGCATCGCGGGGCACTGACCGCAGCCAGACCTTGAGCGATACCGCCTGCATGATTACCCTGTGTAACGGGCGCGCGCCAGAAAATCCGTCGTGAAGGCCCGTTTTGCCATTTTCCGTAGCGCAAACTATGTACGGGCGCGAACCGGAACAAGAGCCACAGGATATGGCGTGGGGCCATCAATGATCAGACTGCTCAGATCCGTTTTAAGCATCGCGATGGTCGCGCTTCTGGGCCTGGCCTTCTCTGGTCAGTCCAGTCAGGCGCAGGTACTGAATTACGACAGGCTGTTGAACCTGGGCGGTGATGACCCGGCACCGCAGCAATCCACCCCCGCGCAGTTACCGACAACGCCGCGCCGGTCACAGGCAGCCGACGAACCTACGCTGGGGGACTACGGCGGTGTGGCTGACGACAGGATGCTGGATGCGACCCGTCAGGGTGTCGAGGTGTTCCGCAGCCGCTTGAGATCGACGATAGAGCGACTGCCGCAGGCCTGGTACGAGATCAAGACGGCGCTGGCGGCGGCGAGTCCGACCGGCAAGGGCAGCTACTTCATCGGTGTCGCGGTGTTTGCCGGGCTGCTGCTGATGATCGGGCGCGCCGTCACCCTTACCTTCATGATTTACGTGGCGCGGCGCTGGCTGGTCGCGATGCAGCAGGTCGACCGACAGGGGTATCTGGGCAAACTGCCGGTACTGGCGCTGAGATTTTTCATGACGATTCTCGGTGTCACCATAACGATTTCCATCGGAGCGGCAGTCGGCCTGGTATTTTACCAGGAACACCAGGCCACGCTTCTGACCGTTATCGTGGTGTTTGGCGCCTATGGCGGCGTGATGATCGTCGACACGCTGTGGCGGATGGCAGTGGCCCCGTATTTCAGCGAGTATCGCCTGCCCGTCATCGAGGACGCCGCGGCCCGTTCCATGTATCGCTGGCTGTCGGCGATTTTCACCTTCGGCATCGTGTCGATGGGCTTCACCTATTGGATGCAGGTCCTGGGCCTCTCGGCCGAAGTCTACACGCTGTTGACGGTCACGCTTTCGTTCGTGGCCGTACTTGGCCTGCTCTTGATGCTGCGTCGGCACCGCGAGACGATCTCGGGTGCTATCCTGGGCGGTAAGTCCCGCGACGAGGCGAGTTGGCTGAGCCTTCTGGCGGTCACGCTCTGGATGCCGGTGGTCTCGCTCTACATCCTGATCACCTGGGGCGCGGTCAGCTTCCGCCTGATCATGGGGATCGAGGACAATCCCCTTCGTCTGGCCGAACCCTATGCCATCCTGATGGCCGGTCTGATCGTCTACACGGTCGCGTCCTACATCATTGAACGGATCTTCCACCGCACCCGTGAAATTGCGGCCATCAACAAGGAACTGGACGAACGCCGGGTACAGGAAGAAACGGCGGAAATGGAGCGTATCCGCGACAACACCGCGGGCAACGCCGCCGACGTAGACGGTGACGGCGACGAAGAAGGCGGCGGCGGACCTGTGGGGGCAAAGCCCGAACATGTCGGGATCTATGCGCACAAACGCCAGTCCATGCGCACGCTTGAAGATCTGGCCCGTCGAACGGCGTCACTTTTTGCGCTTGGCGCAGTGATTTATGCGATCATCCGTTTCTGGGGCGGGCCCGATGTGTTCGACCGGATCCCGGGACTGGATCTGGCCGAAGGTTTGGTCGACACCTTGCTGATCGGTTACGTGATCTTCCACGCCGTCAGGATCTGGATCGATCAGAAGATCTACGAGGAGATCGGCGAACAGCCAGAAGACGCGTTGCCCGGCGACGGCGAAGGTGGAACGGGCGCGACACGGCTGGCCACCCTTTTGCCGCTGTTCCGCAACCTGCTGCTGATCATCATCGTGATCACGATCCTGCTGCTGGTCGCGGTCGATCTGGGTGTGAACGTCGCACCGCTGTTTGCCGGTGCCGGCATTGTCGGCCTTGCCATCGGTTTCGGGTCGCAGGCGCTGGTCCGCGATATTCTGTCCGGCGCGTTCTTCCTGATGGACGATGCTTTCCGCAAGGGCGAGTACATCGATGTCGGGGAAGTGAAAGGCACGGTCGAAAAGATCAGCCTGCGGTCATTCCAGCTTCGCCACCATCTCGGCATGCTGCACACCATCCCGTTCGGCGAAATCGGTTACCTGACCAACTTCTCGCGCGACTGGGTGATGATGAAACTGAAGCTGCGCGTCACCTATGACACCGACGTGGAAAAGGTCCGGAAGCTGATCAAGAAGCTGGGCCTTGCCCTGGCCGAAGATCCGGAGATCGGCGAAAAGTTCATCCAGCCCCTGAAATCCCAGGGCGTGATCGAAATGGATGACAGCGCGATGATCCTGCGCGTGAAGTTCATGACCCACCCGGGCGAACAATGGGTGCTGCGCAAGCGCATCTTTGCTGAACTGAGGATACTTTTCGAGCGGGAAGGCATCAAGTTTGCCCACCGCGAGGTTACCGTCCGCATCCCCGACCTGGATGAGAACCGTCAGTTGACCGATGAAGAACGGCAGGCCATCGGCGCGGCGGCACGGCGTGTGGGCGATCAGGCCCGGGACGACGGGATGGCCGCGGCGGGCGGTGCCGGCTGAACAAGACCGTTGGGCAAAGACACCCGGACGGAAACCCTTCGGCCTGAGCGATGGATTTTCCTCACCGAACGTCATTCTGGGCAAGCGGGTTCAAGTGCATCAGCGCCCGGGCAATCGAGGGTCTCAACCGGGTCCGCTGCGATTGCTCTGGCTTAGAAGGATGAACTCCCCGCGCAAGACTGCTGCGACCGTGCCGAGAGTGATGGCACCAAACCCGGAAACCAGGACCGGGGTGGCCGGTGCGCACGATCCGCACTCCACTCAAGTCAGCGGCGCATGGCAACGGGGTTTCGCGCGACCTGACCCCGCGACCGGTCAGAAGCGCGGATTGTTTGCATTGGCTCAGGCAGTCACGCGGGGGCCAGACAACCTCGCCTTGTCCACGCCCGTAGCGCAGCCCGCGAACCTTTGCCGAAGATCCCATCGATTGGCCCGGCATAGTGCCCCTCGCCCTTCAGCAGCACCTGCATTTCCTCCGCGTCCAGCAGACCTTTTTCGATCGCGTTCAGCCGCGCTGCAGCAGAAGCTGTGACACGCCCCAGCTTGCAGTTCGCGGTCGCCAGTCCGACATGGCTTCCGCGATGGTCCGGAACCAGCGCGATGACCTTCCGGTAGTCGGCGAGCGCCATTTCATATTGGCCCATTTCTTCGTGATCGACTCCGCGGTTGTGCAGGGCGGCGGCATAGTCGGGATCCAGTTCGACTGCCCGGTCATGATCAGCGAGGGCCGCCTTCATGTCGCCAAGAACAGCATGGGCATTGCCGCGATTGGACAGGGCGGGTGCATACGCCGGGTCCACTGAAAGCGCTTTGCTGTAAGATGTAATCGCGGCCAGAAAGTCCCCGACCGCTGCCCGGGTCAGGCCGTGGTTGTTCCAGGCCCAGGCGGCATCCGGGTCATCAGAAAGAACATCCGTGCATGCCGCCCCTGCGGCAACAGGATCGCTGAGATCCTGACAGCGCTCGACTGCGGTCGGTGGGGCAACAGATGCGCCCGGGTCGGGTGCCTCCGCCGCGTTGACCGTTACAAAAGCGAAGGCGGCGCTGATCAGCGCCGCCAGAAAGATAGCAAAAGGGCTTGGTCGTCGGCCCGCCATCAACAGAACACCGGCACCGTCAGATCAGACGGGTCTTCGGTGCATCCGGGCATCCGGCATCTGTCCAGTCTTTCAGGGCATCTTCCGAATCCGGACCCCAGATGCCGTCAGCCGGGCCGCGGTAATAGCCCGAGCTGCGCAAACCGGCCTGCGCCGCGGCGGCGGTGAACCGGCCCGAATAAAGCGCCTGCATCCGGTCTGTGAACGCCTCGCTGGCACGCCCGAAGCGGCAGTTGAGGTTCGCCCGGTTGTTCCAGATGTCACCGTTGTTCGGTGTCAGCGTCAGGGCGAGCTGCAGATCCTGCAGGGCGGCGTCGAACTCTCCCAGCGCTGCAAAGGCCAGCGCCCGGTTGTTCAGGGCGCGAACATCGGCGCTGTTGCGCGACAGCACTTCGGAATAGGAATCCCGCGCAAGCACGAAGTTCTGATCTGCATAATGCGCATCGCCCATGGCCACCATGGCCACCAGGTTGCTCGGGTCCAGCGCCAGCGACTGCTCCAGACTGCTGCGCGCTGCATCATACTGGCGCGTCTTGCGCTGAAATTTGGCCAGGGCCTGGAACACGCCCGCGCGTTCCTCGCCCGTCAACGCCGGGCTTCTCAAGGTCCGCTCACACGCCTCGATGCCCCTGTTGGCGTTGTTTTCAGAAAGGCACGCGAAGTAGTCATCTTCCCAGTCCGCGTGGGCATGTTTTGCGGTCGTGGTAACGCCCACGGCAGCTAGGCACAGTCCAACCACTAGGGCGCGTGCCCCAAAGATTATGCGCTTCGACATAAGCTCTGACTCCGGCAAATCTGATCTGACAATGCACATTGATAGCCTGTGCCGGTCTTTCGCGGCAAGCTTAGGGGCAATTTTGCCCCATCCGATATCCTACCAGAGTAATTGGTTGTTCAGCCCGTGCACAAATGACACTAGCCGAATCCTCTTAAGAAATCCTCGCCAAACGGCAGTCTGTGTAGGAAGTCGTCAGTCTTGGTGAACCAAGGCTTAATGAGCAGCAGCTTGGCGCATCACTGTCCGGCTCAGGTGATTGCTCGGTATCGATATGCTGCAATTCGCAGTTTTTCGGGTTGGCTCTGCATAAAACGGGTCGCCCGGCAGGAACATCGCAGACCACTCGTTTTGCGAGCTTGCCTTTGCCTTGCCGCGCCGACCCAAGCGGTCGACGGCCAACGCCCTACGCCAACACATTCGGCGCGATCTCGCCCGTTTGTCCGAACCGGGTGACGATCCGGCCTGAAATACTATATCTTGCAGTGAACCTTGATCATTCAAGGCGTCTGCCGGTGAAGGACCGGATTAGCTGTCGCGTGCGTGGCCTGCTGCGTCGGGTCGCAATTGACCCTGCCTCTGTGCCGCGCGATATCACCGACTAGCGAACGATAGCCAAGGAATAGCCAAGGAAACGGGGCCATGAGCGATTTCGACCGCGAGGCAATGGAAGTGGACGTCGTGATCGTCGGCGCGGGGCCAGCGGGCCTCAGCGCAGCGATCCGTCTGAAGCAGATCGACGAGGACCTGATGGTCGTCGTTCTCGAAAAAGGCTCGGAAGTTGGCGCGCATATCCTGTCCGGTGCCGTTCTGGACCCTTGCGGTCTGGATGCCCTGTTGCCCGACTGGAAGGACATGGACGCCCCGATCCACACACCGGTGACCGAAGACCGGTTCCTCGTGCTGGGCGAAGCAGGGTCCATCCGTCTTCCGAACATCATCATGCCGCCGCTGATGAACAACCACGGCAACTACATCGTCTCTATGGGCAACGTCTGCCGTTGGCTTGCCGAAATTGCCGAAGGCATGGGCGTGGAAATCTACCCGGGCATGTCCTGCAGTGAACTGGTCGAAGGCGAGAACGGCGAGATCATCGGCGTCGTTGCCGGCGAGTTTGGCAAGAACCCGGACGGCACACCCAGCGACGCCTACGAGCCGGGCATGATCATGGCGGGGAAATACGTCCTGTTGTGCGAAGGCGCCCGCGGATCACTGTCGAAAGAGGTCATCGAAAAGTACGATTTGGACAAGGACTGCGACGTGCCGAAATTCGGCATCGGCATGAAAGAGATCTGGGAGGTCAAGCCGGAGAAGCACAAGCAGGGTCAGGTCACCCACACCATGGGCTGGCCGCTGGGCTGGAAGAACGGCGGCGGGTCGTTCATGTACCACCTCGAGGATAATCAGGTCTATGTCGGCTACATCGTCGACCTGAACTACAAGAACCCGCACCTGTTTCCCTACATGGAGTTTCAGCGCTGGAAGCACCATCCGGACATCGCCGAGGTTCTGGAAGGCGGCAAGCGCATCTCCTACGGTGCCCGCGCCGTCACGAAAGGCGGGTTCCAGTCGATCCCGAAGACGTGCTTTCCGGGCGGCGCGCTGCTCGGCTGTTCGGCGGGTCTGGTTAACCTGCCGCGGATCAAGGGCAACCACAACGCGATGCTGTCCGGCATTGCCGCGGCCGATGCGGCGGCCAAGGCGATCGCAGATGGGCGTCAGGGCGATGAACTGACCGACTACGACGCGGAACTGCGCGCCGGCCCCGTCGGTCAGGACCTCAAGCGCGTGCGCAATGTTGCGCCGCTGAACGGCAGATGGGGACCGCTGGGCGGGCTCAGCCTGGGTGCCGTCGACATGTGGGTCGCAAACCTGCTGGGCTTCAACCCGCTTGGAACGGTTTCCCATGGCAAGAACGATGCACAATCGACCGGCAAGGCCAGCGATTATCCGGTCATAGAGTACGCCAAGCCGGACGGCGTCCTGTCCTTTGATCGCCTGACCAATGTCAGCTTCAGCTTCACCAATCACGAAGAAAGCCAGCCGACCCATTTGCAGCTTACAGATCTGAGCATTCCGATCGGCAGGAACCTGCCGGACTATGCAGAACCGGCTCAGCGTTACTGTCCTGCGGGCGTCTACGAAGTCATCCGCGAAGACGACGGCTCAAACCCACGCTTCCAGATCAATTTCCAGAACTGCGTTCACTGCAAGACCTGCGATATCAAAGATCCCGCGGCAAACATCACCTGGTGCACGCCGCAGGGGGGCGATGGGCCAAATTATCCGAACATGTGACGCTGATTTAGCGATTTGTTCGCAACTCGCGTTCTAGGAGCTTCTCGCAAGTATAATCGAGAGGTGGCTCGTGCTGTATCAGGCCCGTCAACTGTTCAAATCAGATCGGGAAGACAGGTCTGATTTGTCCACAGAACTGAATGAGGACCTCGTGCGCGATATCGCGCAGGAGATCGGCGCAATCGGATTGGCGTTTGCGGAGGTCTCGGGCGAGATCGGTGACGGGAACAACGAGTGCCAACTGGTCGGGCAGGAGTTTTCTGCCCTCGCCGGATTGTCGGCAAAAGCAAGCCAGACGGCAGAGGCGATCGCCCACTCGGGGGAACACAGCACGCGCCTGCTGGAGGATGCGGCCGAACAGTCGAATACCGCACGTACCGCGTCCGAGGAATCCGGCGCAGAGATTGCGTCTCTTCTCGACATCGTCGAAGGCTTCTCCGCCAGATTGCAGGCGCTGCAATCGTCGTTTTCGGGCGTCAGGCAATCTTCAGAGGCGATCGCCGGCATCGCCCGCAAGACCAATCTTCTGGCGATGAATGCCGCCATCGAAGCGGCCCGGGCGGGGGAGGCAGGCCGCGGTTTTGCAGTCGTCGCGGCAGAGGTCAAACGCCTTGCCGAAACGACGACCGATGCAACCGACGAGATCAGCACGCACATAGGCACGTTCGAGAAGCAGTCGACGGCGCTCGCCGAGTCGGGCGAAGAGGCCGCGTCCATGGCATCGTCTGCAAAAGACAGCATGGCTGGCCTTGGTTCGGCGGTTGGCGTGATGGCATCCAGCATGGACTCGCTTCGCGACTCGGCGGGACAAACCCTGTCCATGGCGACCGATGTCTCCGGCAGCTCGTCGCTGGTCACGAACAAGATCGAAGGGATGCAAGATCGCGTCACCGCGATGGCAAAGGCATTGAACGATGCAACGGGCCGCATTGCATCGGCAACCCGGCGTCTCGACGGGGTGGTGGGCAAGGCTGCGACCGCTGCGCAAACCTCTGACACGGCGCTGATCCAACTGGTATGCGCAAAAGCGCGGGAGATCTCCGAGTGTTTCGAGGCAGAGCTGGCGCGGGGTGCGATCAGCATGGACGACCTCTTTGACACCGACTACCAGCCGATTGCCGGAACGAACCCGCAGCAGCACATGACGCGGGCCACCGCGATCACGGATCGTCTGTTGCCTGACATTCAAGAGCCGTTGCTTAAGGAGGACACGCGCATGATCCTGGCGGCCGCCTGCGACGTGAACGGATACATCCCGACGCATAACCAGATGTACAGCAAGCCGCAGGGCGATGATCCGGACTGGAATGAAAAGAACGCCCGGAACAGACGGATCTTCAATGATCCTGTCGGGTTGGAGAGTGGGCGGAACAAGGATGCGTTCCTCTTGCAGACTTACCGTCGATACATGGGAAATGACGAGTTTGTTCTGATGAAGAACCTCTCGTCCCCGATCACCGTCAGGGGCCGACACTGGGGCGGGCTGAGGATCGGCTACAAAGAGTGATACCAATTGGGTTCCGACCCTGCGCGTGTCGTTCACCCGCAGGGCCGGCATCCTCTCCAGGGACTCCCGAGCGATCTATTTCTGCGCCACCCTGATCGCTGCGGCTTGCGTAACCCCGGCGAAGATCTTGCTGACCTCGACCTCCAGGACGGTGACAAGCCTTTCGGTTGCAGCAGAATAGGCGACCAGATCTGCCTCTTCATCCCAGAAGCTGGTTTCAATATTGCCCAGATCTGCGTGGGCGGTCGCTACGCCGTACGGGTAGCCATTTCGCACGTCCAGCAACAGGGCGCGGCCGATGCCAAGATCGGTATTGACGGCTGAATTGGAGGGCAGACCGCCCAGAACCTGAACGTGCCCCAGTCCGCCAGGCCCCTTGCCGCGTGCGTTGGCAGTTCCAACCTCGTAGATCAGAACGGCATCCATGTGCTGCCGTGCCGCGCCCAGCCTGATCTTTGTCAGCAGGTCTCCGGAATCGCTCCGCAGCTGTTGACGGTCCTGCGGCAGGATCGACCGAACGGTATAGTTTGCAAGGAACGGGTCGACCGGCACCAGAACCCCAAGCGATCGGTGCTGCCCGGCCAGCTGTGACCATATCGCACCCTCGTGCGGCGGGATCGCGGTAAGCTGACCATGTTCGATCCGTGCAAGCCCGATCCGGGCGGGCAGCGTCAGCGTCGGCTCGATGCTGGCCGCCTTGCGAACCAGTTGATCGGTCGAGGGGATTTCGATCTCCTCCACTCGCTCGGCGCCGTCGCGGTCCGTATAGCGTCGCGTCAAAATCTCGCTGCCAGCGACCGGTGACGTGGATCGGGCCAGATACTCGGCGCCAGAGGTCGATTGAACATGCGCCGCACAGCCAGTTGCCGTCAGGGCAAGGGCGATCAGAAGAAGGTGTTTCATATCAAGTCTCCCTATAAATGGGTAAAATACCCATAGAAACTACAGGTCGGTACACCCGATTCCCCTTGACGGCAAGCAAAAAATGGGTAAAAAACACATTTAATTCTGAGTGAGCCCGATGACCGACCCCCTCGCCACAGCCATGCGCAGGATAATGCTGCCCCTCGTTCGATTGGCGCTGTCCCGCGGACTCGTCTTTCAGACGCTCAGCGACTGGCTGAAGGATGCCTATGTGCTGACCGCCACCCGACATTTCAGTTTGGATGAAAAACGGATCACCGACAGCCGCCTCAGCTTGCTCACAGGACTGCAGCGCAAGGACATCAAGGCAATCCGGTCACGCCTGAAGGCCGACAGCCAGGTACCGATCAGCGCCGGCCATCTGCCTCGCCTGCTGGCGCACTGGCGGAACGATGCCCGCTTCCAGACCGGCGAAGGGCAACCGGCAGAGCTTTCCCGTGCTGGCGAGGGCGCAAGTTTTGAGGTGCTGGTCACGTCGGTTACGCAGGATCTGCACCCCAGAACCGCGCTTGACGAACTGCTCCGCCTCGGTGCGGTCGAGGTCGAGGCGGACCGGGTTCGCCTGACGGCAGACGCGTTCCTGCCAACGGCAGACGCCGCTGCCATGCTTGGCTATCTTGGCGGCAACCTTGGCGATCATGCGGCGGCGTCAGTGGAGAATGTGCTCCAGGCCCCGGCACCGGGCCCGAATTTCGAAAGGGCGGTGCACTACAATCGCCTGAGCGAGGATTCAATCCGGGAGCTTGACGGACTGTCGCGCAAACTCGGCCAGGCCGCACTGGAAAAAATAAATGCCCGCGCGCGCGAATTGCAAAACCGGGATGCGGACCTGACCGACGCGACTTACCGCTTCCGCGTGGGGGCGTTCGTTTACACCGAAGATACGGCGGAAGAGGAGACGGGCCAATGATCCGCTGGACCGCAATTCTGGCAGTCCTGTCCCTTGCCGCCGCTTGTGCGGCCCCGCCCGAACCGGGCCCGGAGAAACCAGCATGTCGAACCGGAACAGAAAAGGACCCCATAGACGGAGGCCTCGGCGGCACAGGGAACGCGCCGGAAGAAGCGTGCCCGCCGGAAAGCTGAGGCTCAAATGATCTCAGATCAGCGCGTCGAGCAGCAGTCCGGCCAGCAACAGGAACCCGGCATTCCTGTTCGACTTGAACAGCCGCAGGCAGAGGTCAGGATCATCGATGTCCAGTGCCAGGGCCTGCCAGGCCATATGCACCAGCATCGCCGCCAGCCCCAGCAGGCTGATCCATCCGCCCCCGGCAGCCAGAACAGCGCTCGCCCCCAGAAGGCCGGTCATCGCCGTGAAGACCCAGAGCCAGCGCTGGGTGTCCTCCTCGAACAGGCGGGCCGTGGACTTGACGCCGATCAGCGCATCGTCCTCGCGATCCTGATGCGCGTAGATCGTATCGTAGTGAAGGGTCCAGGCGATCCCCGCGATGTAGAGGGATATCGCGGCAACGCCGAGACCACCGTCCTTGGCGGTCCATAGAAGCAGCACGCCCCAGTTGAAGGCCAGACCCAGAAAAACCTGCGGCCACCAGGTGAAGCGCTTGGCAAACGGATAGACCGCGACCAGCGCCAGCGAAGCGATGCCCAGCAGGATTGCCGCCGTGTTGAACGTGAACAAGATCAGCGAGGCAATCAGTGCCTGGACGCACATCCACAGCAGAGCCCCCATCGGCGTGATCTGACCGGATGGGAGGGGGCGAGACCGGGTTCGCGCGACCTCTCCATCAACATCGCGGTCGGTGAAGTCGTTCCAGGTGCACCCCGCACCGCGCATCAAAAAGGCACCCAGTGCACAGCCTGTGATCAGCCAGAGATCGAACCAGTTCCAACCCCCGGTCTGGGCGGCGAGCGCCAGTCCCCACCAGCACGGGATCAGAAGAAGCCATGTCCCGATTGGCCGGTCCGCCCGGCTGAGCCGCAACATCGGCTGCGACCATGGCGGCGCATACCGATCAACCCAATTCTCGGCGGCAGCGTCCGAGACCCTTCCCTGCGCCGCCGGATCGCTGATATCAGACTGATCGACCATGGAAGCCTTATGACACAGAGCGCGGCGAAAATCAGGTTGTACGTCCAGTCCGATCTCGGGGCCGGACGAGATGTCGCGCTGGAGCGGGATCAGGCCCATTACGTCTCGTCGGTCATGCGCCGCGCCGTCGGCGACCACGTGCTTCTCTTCAACGGGCGCGATGGCGAGTGGCTTGCCGAGATTACACAGGTGGGCAAACGCGCGGCCAGGCTGACATGCCGATCTCAGACGCGCGGGCAACAGACCCCGCCGGACCTCTGGCTCTGCTTTGCGCCGATCAAGAAGGCCCGCACCGACTTCATCGCCGAAAAGGCGTGCGAGATGGGCTGTCGCCGCCTTGTCCCGGTCTTCACCCGCAACACGAATTCCGAGCGGGTCCGCACCGATCGGCTGCAGGCGCACGGTATTGAAGCGGCCGAGCAATGCGGCCTGATGAGCGTGCCCGAGGTGGCGGAACCAATCGCCCTTGCCGCCCTGTTGGAGGCCTGGCCGGATGATCGCCAGTTGCTGTTCTGTGACGAAACAGGAACGGCCCCGCCAGCACAGGATATCCTGCGAGCGGCAGATGCAGGGCCCTGGGCGGTTCTGATCGGGCCAGAGGGCGGCTTTACGCCGAACGAAGCCGCGCACCTGCGCGGGCTGCACTTTGCGCATCCTGCTAGCCTTGGTCCTCGTGTGCTGCGCGCGGATACGGCAGCGGTTGCCGCGCTGGTGGTCTGGCAATCCGTGCTCGGGGACTGGCAGGCAAACGTATGAGCTTCTTCCGCCCAGAGGCCACAGACGTCGTCAAGCGTATCGCGGAACCTGCGGTCTACGCGGCCATTGCTGGCTGGGGTTTGATCAAAGGCTGGCAGATTCTCGATCGTGGCGGCTGGGTCGGCGCGGTGCTTTTGGTCATCGGCGCGCTGGCGGCACTGGCGCTGGCTGGATCGATCACCCGCACAATTTATCGCTGGCGCGTCCGCCGGGCCGGGCCCGGCCTTGTCACGATCCACGAGGGCAGGATCAGCTTTTTCGGACCCTATGGCGGTGCAATCATCGCACTGGATGCGCTGACAACCGTCGAGATCGAGGTCACGTCGAACGTTCCCGAGACGCAGAGAGTTGCTTGGACCCTGGCCGACGAGCTTGGCCAACGCGTGACGATCCCGGCAGGGGCAAGTGGAGCGGACAAACTGCTTGATCGTTTGGGATCATTGCCGGGCTTCGACAGCCTGGCCGTTCTGCGGGCAACACGGGCGACGCCGCCGCAGCACTTCACTGTCTGGGCAAGGGCCGATCAGGCCAGGGTGGAACTGTCCTGAATGCCAGCAATGGCGCGGATGATCACGAACAGAACCATGCCGGCGACGATGAAAACAGCCAGAAGACCGTAGCCGGTGTCGTTCATCAGAAGCTGACCGAAGATCAGCGCGGAAAGGCCGCCAACGACCGCGCCCGCCACAAGCCAGGCAAAGATGCCGGGCTGCTCCAGGGCCCAGAGGATGCCGATGGCCAACACACCCAGGGTTAGCGTGACGATCATTGAAAGTGCCGTCAGGGCAACGCCTGCCTCGATCGTTTCGGCAATCACGTCATCCCGCGTCTGCTCGGTCGATCCGGCCAGGAAGAAAACGCCGATGGTCAGAATAAGTCCGATGATCAGCGGGGCGCAGACCATGCCTGCTACAAGCCGGAGATACGGTCTGGTTACCTGCGGGGGCCACAAACTGCGCGTAAACAAAGCCATCGTTAACACTTTATCGCATTTTGCACAGATCGTGCAATCACAGGCGTGTTGGCGCATCCATTGAAGTGGCCGCGCCGGGGCGGTATGCCTGCCGCGATCGGAATCGAAGTCGCAATCAACGAAAGGCTGCCCGGATGAACGTCAGCACCCCCGTCAAGGCTGCGCGCAACGTGTTCCAATGGGAGGACCCCTTCCTTCTGGACGACCAGCTTACCGAAGAAGAGCGCATGATCCGCGACACGGCCAAGGCCTATGTCGATGATCGCCTGGCCCCGCGTGTCACGAACGCCTTCGCGAACGAAACCACCGAGCCCGAGATCTTCCAGGAGATGGGCGAGCTTGGTCTGTTGGGAGTCACCATTCCCGAGGAATATGGCGGCGTTGGGGCAGGATATGTCTCTTACGGTCTTGTCAGCCGCGAGGTCGAGCGCTGCGACAGCGGCTATCGGTCCATGATGTCTGTGCAAAGTTCGCTGGTGATGTATCCGATCCATGCCTACGGATCTGAAGAACAGCGCCGGAAATACCTGCCAAAGCTCGCATCGGGGGAATGGATCGGCTGCTTCGGTCTGACAGAGGCTGACGCCGGATCCGACCCCGGCTCGATGAAGACCCGCGCGACCAAGGTGCAGGGCGGCTATGTGCTGAACGGATCCAAGATGTGGATCTCGA
>JBCCMP010000056.1:0-16743 GCA_039026295.1 Pseudomonadota bacterium
CGCGGCAGCGTTGAAGGGGAAGGTCGAAGCCGATCGATTTGTCGAGCCGACGCCCTGTCTGATCCTGTCGGAGCAGGTGTCGCTCAGACCCGCCGCCGATACGGCGGCCGCGTATGATACCGTCCTGCTCCATGGCGAGCCCTTCGACGTCTACGAGAATGCCGATGCGGGCTGGGCATGGGGACAGAGCGGCCTGGATGGATATGTCGGCTACGTCCCGACATCAGCGCTGACGCCGCTGCCAGAGCGCGCACCGACGCACCGCGTCGTGACACTCGGCGCACAGCTTTACGCCGCGGCTGCGCTGAAATCACCGCCCGCCGGCCGCCTCCCCTTCGGTGCCCGGGTCGCGGTATCGGACGTCGGGGGGGATTTCAGCCGCACAGGCAACGGGCTGTGGGTGCCGAACCCGCAGATCCGGCCGCTGGACCTGCCTCAGAAAAGCTGGGTCGCGGTCGCCGAGACATTCGAAGGGGTGCCCTATGTGTGGGGCGGCCGGTCTTCGGACGGGCTGGATTGCTCGGCGCTGGTCCAGCTTGCCCTGCAATCGGCCGGGATCGACTGCCCGCGCGACTCCGACATGCAGGCCAAGGATCTGGGGACGGCGCTGGCGACGGATGCCGCGTTGAAGCGCGGCGATCTGATCTTCTGGAAGGGCCATGTCGGGATCATGCTGACGGCGAAGACGCTGCTCCACGCCAATGCGCACCACATGGCCGTCGCAACGGAACCGCTTCAACGGGCCGTAACACGGATCGAGGCAGCGGGCGGCGGCACGATCACCCGGCGGGCGCGGCTGAAATAGGGCCGGGCAGGGCGTCTGCACAAGAATTCCACCGCTCTGGCGCTGGCTGAGATTCCCTTGCGGGGCAATCCCGGATAGACTGTCCCTGAACAGAGCAGTCAGATATCCAGAGAGCACCCCGTCCAGGAGGGCCGAATGACCAAAGCACGAACGGGCCTTGCCCCTGCGGTCGCCGCAGCGATTGCCTTGAGCCTGAGCGGATGCGCCAGCAATGCGGGTGAGCCATTGACCGCGAACGGCAAGACGGCCCCGGTCTCGGGTGCCTCCCCGGCCCAGTCGGCGACGCCGGTGCCGCGGCCGGTCAGCAGCACGGTTACGCAAACTGGCACACAAACCGGCACACAAACGGCAGCGGCAAAGCCCCTGCAGATCAACGCCGGTCTGGCGCAGCCCGCGACCTTCGGGGAATGGCGGAGCGGCTTTCGCGCCCGCGCGATCGCCGCCGGGATTCGCCCGGACGTCGTTGACGGGGCGCTTGCGGGAATCACGCCGAACACGCGCGTGATCGAGCTGGACAATCGCCAGCCCGAGTTTTCCCGCCCGATCTGGGCCTATCTGGACAGTGCGGTCTCGTCGAGCCGCATCGCAACCGGGCGCGACAAGGCCCGCACCAAACGAACTGCGCTGGCGCGGATCGAAGAAGCCTATCAGGTCGATGCGGAAGCGGTGGTGGCGATCTGGGGGCTGGAGAGCGCGTTCGGCGCAAACTTCGGCGACATGTCGGTGATCCGCAGCATGGCGACGCTGGCCTATGACGGGCGGCGCAAGGACTTTGCCGAACAGCAGCTGATCGCCGCGCTGAAGATCCTGCAGGCGGGCGATATCAGCCGCCAGCGGATGGTCGGATCCTGGGCCGGCGCCATGGGCCACACGCAGTTCATTCCCACGAGTTTTCTGGAATACGCGCAGGATTTCACCGGTGATGGCCGCCGCGACATCTGGGCGGCCGATGCGCTGGACGCGCTGGCCTCGACCGCGAATTACCTGGCCAAGTTCGGCTGGACCCGCGGTGCACCGGCAGTGGTCGAAGTGCAGCTTCCGGCCGGGTTCGACTATTCGACTGCCGATCAA
Source organism: Pseudomonadota bacterium (assembly GCA_039026295.1). Classification (GTDB taxonomy): domain Bacteria; phylum Pseudomonadota; class Alphaproteobacteria; order Rhodobacterales; family Rhodobacteraceae; genus Thermohalobaculum. The sequence goes on from JBCCMP010000056.1 coordinate 1,877, forward strand.
AGCATCCGCCGCAGTGCCGCCGAATGGCGTGCCGCCGGGGTCAAGCCCCTGGAGGGGGCACTGCCCGACAGCGACGGCGTTGCGATCCTGATCCCGGCAGGTGCCGCAGGCCCTGCCTTCGCCGCCTATCCGAATTTCCGCGTGATCAAACGCTATAACAATGCCACCTCTTACGCGCTGGCGGTCGCCCATCTGGCCGACCGGATCGCAGGCGGCGGCCCGTTTGTCGGTGCCTGGCCGCGCGAAGAAAAGATCCTGTCGCGCACCGAAAAGCAGGAGTTGCAATCACGCCTGACGGCGCTCGGCTACGACACGCAGGGCGTGGATGGCATCATCGGACCAAACAGCCGGTCTGCCGTGCGCCAGTTCCAGCAGGCCAACAGGCTGACACCGGACGGATTTGTCTCGGCCAGCCTTTTGCGCGCCGTCAGGGCCGCCGGAGGCTGAAGTCCGCAAAGCGGGGCAGAGGGGCAGATGAATGTGAAACCCTGGCATGAATGTGCCGCCCGGCTGATCGATGTGGCCGCCGCACGGGAACCGGCCGATCTGGTGGTGCGCAACGGCACCTGGGTCAATGTGCAGTCGGGCGAGTTGATCCTGGGCGCCGACATCGCCATTGCCGAGGGGCGCTTTGCCTATTGCGGCGACAACGCCTTCGACATGATCGGCGAGGACACCACGGTGATCGATGCCGGTGGGCGCTTCCTGGTGCCCGGGCTGTGCGATGCGCACATGCACGTCGAATCCTCGATGCTCACGGTCACCGAATTCTGCCGGGCAGTGGCGCCGCGCGGGACCACCTCGATTTTCATCGACCCGCACGAGATTGCCAACGTCCTGGGCCTGCCCGGCGTGCGCCTGATGCATGACGAGGGCCTGCTGCAGCCGATCAACGTCTTCACGCAAATGCCGTCCTGCGCGCCCTCAGCGCCGGGTCTGGAGACGACCGGCGTGGAACTTGGGCCCGAAGAGGTGGCCGAGGCGATGACATGGCCGGGCATCATCGGTCTGGGGGAGATGATGAATTTCCCGGGCGTGGCCAATGCCGACCCGAAGATGCTGGGCGAGATCGCCGCGACCCAGCAGGCCGGGAAGGTCGTCGGCGGACACTACGCATCGCCCGATCTGGGGGCATCCTTTCACGCCTATCTCGCGGGCGGCGCGGCGGACGATCACGAAGGGACGCGCGAGGTCGACGCGATCGCCCGCGCCCGTCAGGGCATGCGCGCCATGCTGCGGCTGGGGTCTGCCTGGTACGATGTCGAGGCGCAGATCACGGCGATCACCCGAAAGGGGCTGGATCCGCGCAACTTCATTCTCTGCACCGACGACTGTCATTCCGCGACCCTTGTTCGCGACGGGCACATGGACCGCGTTGTCCGCCACGCCATCCGGCTGGGATGCGAGCCGATCACGGCGATCCAGATGGCGACGATCAACACGGCGACGCATTTCGGGCTTGAGCGGGAAATCGGGTCGATCGCGCCGGGCCGGCGTGCCGATCTGCTGATTGCACCCGATCTTGAGACGCTGATCTTCGATCACGTGATCGCGGGCGGAGAGGTCGTGGCCGAAGACGGCCAGATGCTGACCCCTGCGGCATCGTTCGTCTTTCCGGAGACGGCCCGCAACACCGTGCGGATGCGCCGTGATCTGACCGCCGGGGATTTTGACATCGCGGCCCCGCTGGGCACCGGAGAGGCGCGTGTCCGGGTGATCGGCGTGGTCGAGAACCAGGCCCCGACGCGGGCACTGGAGACCATGCTGCCGATCGAGGACGGTGTGGTGCAGATGGACGGTATTCGCGACATCTGCCATGTCGCTTTGGTCGAGCGTCACCGCGCCACAGGGACCGTTTCAAACGGCTTTGTCTCGGGTTTCGGGTACGACCTTCCTTGCGCGCTGGCATCGACCGTTGCCCATGACAGCCATCACATGATCGTGGTGGGCACCTCGAAGGACGACATGGCGCGTGCCGCGAACCGGCTGCGCGATGTCGGCGGCGGCGTCAGCCTGTGGCGCAATGGCGAAGAGGTCGCGCTGATCGAATTGCCGATCGCGGGCCTGATGACGGATGAGCCTGCCTATCAGGTTGCCGCGAAAGCCGACCGGCTTCTGGACGGGATGCAACGCTGTGGCTGCCGCATGAACAACGCCTACATGCAGCACTCGCTGCTGGCGCTGGTGGTCATTCCTGAGCTGAGGATCTCCGACCAGGGGCTGATCGATGTGGTCAGGTTCGAGCGGACGGGGCTGTTCGTCTGAAGGGGTTCCCGGCGGGGTTCATCCTGCCGCGTAGGGGCGGATGATCTCCAGCGTCAAAGGCTCGGCCCTGGGACCAACCCATTGCACTGACTTCCAGATGAACCCGGAATCCGGGTCGGCCCAGTAGGTGTTGGTGAAACTGCGCCGGGAATTAGCGCAGCGTTCCTGAATCCGAACGACCGGAAAACGGATCTCGACGATTTCGATGTCTTCGCGCACAACCGTCTCCAGCACGCACCTGACGGAGATCTGGAAATCCGCAGCACTGCTCAGCCAGTACTGATAGTTTCGTGACAGGACGGGCGGCCACCGGTCGGGCGGTGTCTGAACGGCGATCGGGTCGTCGATCTGATGCTTCACCGCGGCAAGGTCGAACGGGAATCCACGCGTGCCGGAGATCATGCCGCCCTTCAGCACCACGCTGCGGCGGTTTGCGTCCTGGTAGGAAACATAGCCGCCATTGTCGACGGTGGCGGCGACATAGGCCCGTCCCTCCTGCGACTCGCGGCTGAGTGCGATCGTGGCGAAGGGCACCTGGTTGAGTTCGGCCCGGGTCAATTCGGGCAAGGGCGCGATGGGTTCGGCGCTGATCGTCCCCTTCAACTGATCGAAGAGGATTTCAAAGGTCGAGGCGCGGCCGGACGAACAGGCTGAGAGTGCGAGACCGGTCAGCAGAACCACGGCAAGGCGGGTTAGAACGGACGGGGTCATCGCCAGAAATCCTCCCAGCTCGACCGCAGATGCGCCCGGTCGTAAAGCTCGACCGACGGCCACAGCCTGTCCTCGACGTTCAGCCGCTGCCCGCCGTCGCGGGTCAGGGGCCGGAGCGCGATGTCGATGTCTTCGCGCGTCTCAAAAGGTGCCGCCCAGTTCAGCGGAATCGTCAGGAACAGCCCCTTGTCGAAGCTGCCTTCGCCGAATTCGTCGAACGGGATGTCGGTCAGCGTGAAGAAGCCGCCCAGTTCCCAACCGCTGGGGAAGCGCCGCTTCATGGAGAATGTCGCCCCCCAGTCGCCCGCCAGGTAGCGGCCCGCGTCAACCTGCGTTGAGATGCCGTAGTATCCGGTGTTCCAGTAGAGGCTCGCATGGCCTGTCAGCGTTTCGTAGTCGCGGAAATCAAACAGCGTGTTGAACCCGCGCTGCCTGACATAGTTCAGCTCCAGCCCGAGGCCCCAGCTCTTGTTGACAGGCTTCCACAGCAACTCGCCCGAGATGCCGGCGTACATCTGCTCCAGCAGCCCCGCGGACAGGCGGCCATAGAGCGTCTGCGCGAACTTCGAGACATAGTCGATGGTCAGACGGTTCAGCGCCGGATCCCCCTCGCGCAGGTAGCGGGCGAAATCGGAACGCACGCGTTCCTCGACCTGCGAGTTCGAAACCTGGGTGATGTCGTCCAACTGCCCCACGATCCGCTTCGACACCGCGGCGTTGACACTGAGGCCGGGCCGAAACTCGACGCGCCCCTTGGCCAGAACCGACAGGTCAAAGCGCACCGGTTGGTCGGGGTCGAAGAAATTGACCGGCGTCGCGGGCAGGATCGACCAGGAAAACCGTGGATATTCGGTCTGGTTGGCGGCGATCATGTCCGTCCAGGCGATAGGCTTGGCGTCCCTGATTTCGGCCGTTGTCCACGACCGGCGGTCGGCATCCGGGCGGTCGACTTGATCTTCCAGTTGCGAGCGCTGCAGGATGATCGTGGAGACTGCCAGTCCGTTTTCGACCGGCGTTATCTCGAACACTTCGACCGAAGGCGGCATGGTCCGGGTCAGGGCGCGTGCGGTCCGCCCGATGGCGCGCGGGGTGGCATTGTACTTGGTGTTCTCGATGAACACCTCGACCCGGCGCGGGCCGATCTGAACGCCCATCAGGCCGATTTCGTCGCCGCCCAGTTCCTCGGCCAGAATTTCGACCAGCTGCGTGCGCTGGTCTTCCTGTTCGTACCAGTCGACCGGATAATTGGCGTGAACGCGGCTGGTCAGCCGCACCGCGTGCTGCCCTGCCGGACGCATCGCGATCGTGCAGACCGCCTTGCCGTCCGGCCCGTTGAACGTGACGACATCGACCACGCCGTATTGCGCATCGATCGCCCGGGCCAGATCAGTGGGGCAGCGGTCCTCGCTTGAGGTAAGCGCCGCTTCGGCCCATCGCACATTCCCAAGGCGGGTGTGCATGACCACGCTTTTCAGCCGGGGATCGGTGAAGCTGGCGCTGGTCGGCGCGCCGGTCAGCATCGCGACGACATCGCCCAGACCGGCAAGCTCGGCCCCGTTCGGCAGCGGCTCGCGCGGCCGAAGCGGCTGCGCGCCCGGCTCGAGATCGACGGTGTTCAGGGGGCGGAACGGGTTGCCCGAGATCGATATCCGGACGCCGAATTCCGAGCCGTACATGTAATACGCGCCCAGTTCGATCCCGTCGATCGGCTGATACTCCAGCCCGACATTGATGGGCACCTTGATGTCAAGATCACCGAACTGGCGTTCGCGGTCATAACTGTCGCCGGTGTATTCGACCTTTGCGACCAGATCGTCGATCGGCGTCTGCCATTCCACGCCGCCGAAAAATCCAAGATCCGCGCCGCGGAAAAACTGACCGACGCTGACTTCGCCGCCGAAGCCGAAACTGGCATCCCGTGTGGCGAAAGCAGGGTCGATGCCGCGCAAGGGGTTTTCAAACTGGCCGCCGCCCGCAAAGCGCCCCCAGCCGATGCCTCCTGTGACCCGGAACTGGCCGTAGGGGCCGGCGTCTATGCCCTTGGTGGCGGTGACGTACTCGCCGGAATAGACCCCGGTGCCCAGAAGATCCTGCAGGCCGATGGCGACCGCTGGCCAACGGGAGCTTTCCTGCAGCAGCCGGACTTTGACGTCGAAGCTTCTGTCGAACAGCGTGCTGGCGTCAGCGCCGGGCGTGTCTGGCGCCACCAGATCACCCAGGACGCTGTAGCGGAACGATCCCTCTACCCCCGGGAATATCTGGGCGGTGACGGTATTGCGCAGGAAGCCGCCGAAATAGCTGGCGGTAAAGGTAAACTGCCCGTCGGGCTGCATGTCAGCGGTCGGCGTGTCGATAAGCCCGGTGACGCCGAAAAGATTCATGTTCGGGCGCGGTGGATCGATCGGCTCTTCGGCCGACGTATGGGGCGCGCATACGAAGACCGCGATGCAACACATCACTGCGCTTGCGGTGATGCTGCCCCACTTCAAGACCGATGCAGATCTTTGCTGCACAATGCCCCTCCTGCCTCGCGCCAAGAATACGGGCAAGCGACTCGCGGCTCAAGCCTTCGTTAACCTTCCCCGGAATTGCTCTCGGCGGGGTTCTGTGCTGTCACCGGCAGGACTCACGATGGTTGTTAGCGGCGCACGGTGCCGGTGTTGACTTGGTGCGGCGGCAGGTCGATTTTCGTCGTCAGGTTTCGCGGTGTCCTGTCATTGCGAAACTGTATGATGTGGTATATCTATATAGAACCACAATATATGGTAGGATCTGGCCATGACACGCTTCGCTGCGCCTATCTCTGAGTCGATCTGGGACATGAAGTATCGTCTCAAGTCGCCCGAAGGCGCGCCCATTGACGAAACCGTCGAGGACAGCTGGCGGCGCGTGGCGACCGCCCTGGCGGCGAACGAGGCGGACCCGCACAACTGGCAGGGGCGGTTCTACGATACGCTGGCGGACTTTCAGTTCCTGCCCGCCGGGCGCATTCTGGCCGGTGCCGGGACGGGGCGGTCGGTGACGCTGTTCAACTGCTTCGTCATGGGCACCATCGGCGACAGCATGGGCGGGATTTTCGAGAACCTGAAGGAAGCCGCGCTGACCATGCAGCAGGGCGGCGGCATCGGGTATGATTTCTCGACCCTTCGTCCCAAGGGTGCGCCGGTGGCGGGGGTCGGGGCGGATGCCTCTGGGCCGCTCAGCTTCATGGACGTCTGGGATGCGATGTGCCGGACGATCATGTCGGCCGGGTCACGCCGCGGGGCCATGATGGCCACCCTGCGCTGCGATCATCCGGACATCGAGGATTTCATCGCGGCGAAAAAGGACCCGGCGCGCCTGCGCATGTTCAACCTGAGTGTGCTGGCGACCGATGCCTTCATGCAGGCCGTCAAGGACGATGCCGACTGGCCGCTGGTGTTCGAGAGCCGGACCTACCGGACGGTGCGCGCGGGCGATCTATGGCAGCAGATCATGCAGTCGACCTACGATCAGGCCGAACCCGGCGTGATCTTCATCGACCGCATCAACGCGCAGAACAACCTGCATTACGCCGAGACGATTGCCGCGACGAACCCATGCGGGGAGCAGCCGCTGCCGCCCTATGGGGCGTGCCTTCTGGGGTCGATCAACCTCGCCTCGCTGATCTTGTCGCCCTTTGAGGAGGGCGCGGCGGAAGAGGGCAGGGCGCAGGTCTGCATGACCTCGCTGACCGAGAATGTGACGACCGCTATTCGCATGATGGACAACGTCGTCGATGTCTCGCGTTTCCCGCTTGAGGAGCAGCGGGCCGAAGCGCAGGCCAAGCGCCGCATCGGGCTGGGCGTCACGGGTCTGGCCGATGCCCTGGCCATGTGCTGCCTGCGCTATGGATCTGACGAGGCCGTCGCCAAGACAGGCGAATGGATGGCCGCGATCCAGCACGCGGCGTACCGGGCATCGGTCGATCTGGCGCGGGAGAAGGGAGCCTTTCCGCTTTTCGACCGCGACGAGTACCTGAAGGGTGCGCACATCCTGACACTGCCGGACGATATCCGGGCCGGCATCGCCGAGCACGGCATCCGCAACGCGCTGCTGACCTCGATCGCGCCCACGGGGACGATCTCGCTCTATGCCGGGAATGTCTCGTCAGGGATCGAGCCGATCTTCGCCTATTCCTACACGCGCAAGGTCCTGCAGAAGGATGGCAGCCGGACCGAGGAAGAGGTCGTCGATTATGCGGTCGCCAAGTGGCGCGAACTCCATGGCGACGCGGATCTGCCCGACTACTTTGTCAGCGCCCAGACCCTGACGCCCGGCGATCACGTGGCGATGCAGGCGGTGGCGCAGCGGTACGTGGATTCGTCGATCCCCAAGACGATCAACGTGCCGGAGGACATCAGCTTCGATGACTTCCGGCAGGTCTATTTGGACGCCTGGGATCAGGGCTGCAAGGGCTGCACGACCTACCGGCCCAATGCTGTGACAGGTTCGGTGCTGGAGGTGAGCGAAAAGCCGGCCGAAGCGCCCGCGCCGGTGCAACTGCACCCTGTCTCGGACGCGGAACCCGGCGATGTCGTCTACATAGCCGAACCGCTGGAGCGCCCGGAGACGCTGGAGGGTGTGACCTACAAGCTGAAATGGCCGGAAAGCGCCCATGCGATCTACATCACCATGAACGACGTGGTCGCCGCCGGGCGGCGGCGGCCCTTCGAGATATTCATCAACTCGAAGAACATGGAGCACTATGCGTGGACGGTCGCGCTGACCCGCATGATATCCGCCGTCTTCCGCCGGGGCGGCGATGTGTCCTTCGTGGTGGAGGAATTGAAGGCCGTCTTCGACCCCCGCGGCGGCGCATGGATGAACCGGCGCTATGTCCCCTCGATCCTGGCGGCGATCGGCGACGTGATCGAACGCCACCTGATCGAGATCGGCTTCATCGCCGGCGAAGGCATGGGCCTGGCCGAGGACCCGGCAGCAGAACGCCGCGTCGTCGGCGGCGTCGCACCGGCCGCCTGCCCGACCTGCGGAAGCTTTAACCTGCAGCTGAAAGAGGGATGCGAGACCTGCCTGGACTGCGGGCATTCGAAGTGTGGGTGAGGATATTCGTTAGAGACTACGAATGGCGAAATTAAAGCATTCTCAAAAACGATTGATGGAATATTTCTTCAAAATGGAGGGTGGTTATGTTTTGGATTTCTCCAACACGACTTTCCATGAGTTTTTTGAAGATGAGTTTGGGGTGGACATTTACTCTGATGAATACGCAGACATTGGTAGCTCTAAGGCAAATCGGTTAAGATCGTATGTCAAAAAGGCCTGTATTCAGGATGTGCTGCGGCTCTTTAAGGCGCTTTGGGCAATCGCCTGTGAAGAACACGAAACTGAAATTCGTAGAGTGAATGAGCGAATTGCGGCAGGGTTGAAAGACCCGGAGTTCGCCGATCTTCAATTCTCCGACTACTTCCATGACCAGGAAAAGTTTGCAGAACTGTGTGATGAGATATCGAATAGCACTGAACAACCTGTGATCGCAGATCTCCATAGTTTGTCTAAGTCACTCGATCTTGATCGAGTTCGGATGGAGATTGATCGGGCCAGAGCTTCAGCCGGACCAGACCCCGAGGATGCGGTGACGGCGGCGTGCTCTCTGCTCGAAAGTGTTTGCAAGACCGTCATCCTGCAAAGCGGTCACGAGTTGCCGAAGAAGAAGGATTTAACTTCACTATACAGGGAATTGCAGAACCATCTCCGACTATCCCCAAACCGAACTGACCTCGATGATGCAGTTAGGAACGACGTTAAGCAGGTTTTGGGCGGCCTTCACACGGTGATCTCTGGAATTGCGTCACTTCGCACGCATGCTGGTGATGCACACGGACGTGCCAGCGGGACACGTCGGATTGACCCTAGAATCGCTCATTTGGCGGTCAATGCGTCAAGCGCGGCTTCTGTTTTCATTCTAGAAACTTGGCAGAAGCATACGAGCAACGAGGCATCCACTTAGACTTCTGTATACTTCCGCTTGAACATCTCTAGATCTCTATTGTTCACGCTGAGGGGCGCGGCCCGGTGCGCCCACCGGGCGGAAGGATGGTTTGGGGCATCACTCGATTTCCCATTTCCGTCATTCCCACCTTCGCAGGAAAGACGGATGGGCGGCGCGGAGCCAATCAGTTTGTGGGACAGGATCCATGGTCAGTTTGCGGGACAGGATCCATGGTCTGCCCCAATCCGAAGGCCTTGCTAATTCTTGCCGTCTCGAGAAGGGTTAACAGGCCAACTCGACTCGCGCCGGACACATAGCGATACGCTTGCCATACGCAAGCCATACAGGTTTCAGCCCCGTGAAATCCCAACGCCAGACAGGTTAATGCGGGCGCGAGCGTTGCGGCGAAACTCCACCCTACGCCTCTTGCCCGCGCTCCCGTTCCTCCACCATCCGCTGGTTGGACTCGGCCAGTTTGTTGCGCATTTCGCTGGAGAAGCTTTCCTGCAACTCGGCGCGGATCTCGGCGTTGCGGGTGGTCAGGTCGCGCAGGCCCTGAGCGGGGATGCAGAAATAGCTGGCGGCCTGGTCAACCGTGACCGTGGCTGTCGCGGGCGTGCCGGTCAGGACTGTCGCTTCGCCCAGGACGGCCCCGGCCCCGATCTCGGCCACGCGCTGGCCGCCGGCATAGACGGCGACCTGCCCGGATTTGACCCAGTAGAGGTGGCTGATGGGCTCACCCTGAACGGTGAGATCGGTGCCGTTGGTCCCCTCGACCCACGCCCCCAGATTGAGCAACGCGCGGGCGTTCGGTTTGCTGAGGCCGGGGGCTATGCGGGCAAGCACGGTCTTCTCGTCCTCGGTGAACCGCAGAACCTTGTCCAGCAGATAGGCCCGCCCGATCCCGATGGTCGAGATCGTGATCCACGTGATCTGGATGATGGCGGATGCGAGATTATACGCCTCTGCCAGACTGATCAGCACCAGCGAGGCACCGATCAGGTTCAGGAAGGCGTAGAGGTATCCGCGGCCCTGGATCAGCCCGAACTGCAGCAACGCGTAAGAGCCGATGTAGAACGCCACGCCGACATAGCCCGCCGCCTGATAGGCGGTCATTTCCCCCAGGATCTCCAACGCCGCCTCCCCTGCCGCGCATTTTGGGCAGGCTGATCGACGCGGGTGTCGTTTGCAGGGCCAAAAGCGGCGCGTTCGGGCTGCGGCGCGACCAGAGTGGGCTGTCCCGGCGCACAATCTCTGGTGAGCGGGGTGATTGCGCCCGCCGCGCGGTGCACTACATTCCCGCAGAGGGCGAACGCTGCGGCGACGCTGTGCTGCTGGCCGCGGGATCACAGGAGAAACCGAGATGACGGCATCATTGACGAACCGCAGGACTTTGATCGCCTCGGCCGGGGCGGTGCTTGCTGGCGGAGCAACCGGTCTGTTGCGTCCGGCCGAGGCGGCCGGGCTGGCACCGACGCCGACCATGCGGGGCGGGGCCAACAATTACCGGCCCGGCGCGCCGATCGTGAATCAGATCGGCGGCGGCGGCTTTCTTATGACCGGGACCGTGCGCCGCGCGGGCGACGGCGCGCCGCTGCCTGGTATTCGCATCCAGATGTGGGCGCACACGACCGAGGGGCACGAGCGTGACCCGGAAAGCCATGGCGCGACGCTGACCGACGCCGATGGCGCGTTCCAGATGAACATGCCGCAGATTGTGCCGGCCTTCGGGCAGCCGCACGGGCACCTGGCCTATGATGCCGACTTTGATGATAACGGCTTCCAGACGGTGTTCCTGCGCCCGATCATGCCCAGTTCCAGCGACAAGACGCTGGCGGTGCAGTTCGTGCTTCTGCCTGCCTGAGGGCCATGGCCCGCGCCGTCTTGATCTGGGCGGCGCTGGTCGCTGCGATCGCGGTACCACTGTTGGTGGCGGCAGGCAGCCCGCTGCTGCAATGGCGCCAACCGGTCTACATCGCTGCCGGGTTTGCGGGGATAGCGGCTTTGGGGCTGTTGCTGGTGCAGCCTCTTCTGGCGGGGAACGTTCTGCCAGGGCTGGATCCGCGCCGGTCGCGCTGGATCCATCAGATCGCCGGTATCGGACTGGTCGCAGCCGTTGTCGTGCACGTGGCCGGACTTTGGGTCACCAGCCCGCCCGACGTGATTGACGCGCTGACCTTTTCTTCACCGACGCCGTTTTCTGTCTGGGGCGTGATTGCCATGTGGGCGGTCTTTGCCGCGGCGCTGGTCGCGGCGCTTCGGCGGCGTTTCCGGCCTCGCTTCTGGCGGCTCGCGCACAGTTTTCTGATCGTGGTGGTGGTGATCGGCACCGTCGTCCATGCCGTGCTGATCGAAGGGACAATGGGCACCGGGTCGAAGATCGCGCTGTGCGGTCTGGTGATCGTGGCCAGCGCAAAGGTGCTGATCGACCTGCGTGTCTGGACCCTTTTGCGCCGCCGCCGGGCCTGATTGCCCGCTTTGGTCTACGCCTCCAACGCAGTGGTTCGGATCATGACGCGGCGGTGACCGGTGAAGTCGTTCACCGGGTAGTGCAGCGTGAACCTGTTGTCCCAGATCAGCACGTCACCGGTTGCCCAACGGAAGCGACATGTATGCTCGATCCGTTCCATATGCGCGCAGAGAAAGGCCATCAGCGGCGCGCTTTCGGCAATGGTCATCCCCTCGAACCGTGTGGTGAACATGCGGTTCACATAAAGCCCTTCGCGACCGGTCGCCGGGTGGCGGCGGACCACGGGGTGCGTGACGACGAACGGCGGTTCCTCGCGCCTTTCGGACCAGTGATAGGCGTGGACGGCGCTGAGGTCGCGCAATGTGTCCTGAAGCCCGGGCGACAGGCTTTCGAAGGCGGCGATCGTCGATGCAAAGGCCGTGTCGCCGCCCACCGCCGGGATCTCGCGGGCATGCAGGATCGAGGTGTAGCCCGCCGGGTCCAGCCACGTGCAGTCGGCGTGCCAGCTTTCGCCGCCGAACATGATCTGGTCGTCCGGCTCTCGCCTGAGTTCAAGCACTTCCGGACAGTCGGCGAAGCCGTTCGAGACGATCGGGTGCAGGAAGGGTGGTCCGAAGCCCCTGCCGACGGCGGCCAGTCGAAACCTGTCGAGGTCCTGTCCCGGGCAGCGCAGTACCAGATGTTCATCCAGGAGCGGACGCACCAGATCAACGGCGTCCGGCAAGGTGAGGTCTACGCCGGAGACGACTGCGCCCAAGGCACCTGTGATCGGCTCTGCGGTGACCGAAGCGGCATTGGCTGACATGGCTCTATCCTTGCGCAGCAGAGAATACAGTGTTCGCCGGGCGGCGCTTCAAACGGCACCCATAGGCCTTACCTTTGCCGCCCAAGCAATCACTGTCACGAGGAGAAGGATCATGTCCATCCGCGCTGTGAAATCGGAAAGCCTCGCTCAGCCGCACATGGAAGGGGCAGGGGTCCATCTGCACCGGGCTTTCGGCTTTGGCGAGACGGGCGTGACAGATCCTTTTCTGTTGTTCGACGATTTTCGCAACGATGTCCCGCAGCAGTTCGAGAAGGGCTTTCCCTGGCATCCCCATCGCGGGATCGAAACGATCACCTATGTTCTGCACGGCGAGGTCGACCATGGCGACAGCCTGGGCAATACCGGGACGCTGAGCGCGGGCGATGTGCAGTGGATGACCGCCGGGCGCGGGATCATGCATCAGGAAATGCCGCGCGGTGACCGGCAGGGCCGGATGCACGGGTTTCAGCTTTGGGCCAATCTGCCAAGCAGCCTGAAGATGTCGGAGCCGCGTTATCAGGACGTGGAAAGTGCGGCGATCCCCGAGGTCATCGAAGACGATGGCACGAAGGTCCGCGTCGTTTGCGGCGAGTTCTGGGGCGTCAAAGGACCGGTCGACGGGGTCGCGGCGGAACCGCGCTATCTGGATATCTCGGTCCCGGCCGGGGTGCGCCGACGGTTCAAGGTGGAAGTGGAGCGCCATGCCTTCGCCTATGTCTTCGAAGGGTCCGGCACGTTCCGCGATGCCTCTGACCCGTTCGGGGTTCTGACCGAGAAAGAAGGCCCGAACGGCGAGGAACTGCTGATCAGGGAGACGACCGGCAATCGATCGCTGGTATTGTTCGATCAGGGCGACGAGATCGTGGTGCAGGCCGGGGACGAAGGCATTCGCTTTCTGCTGGTGAGTGGCAAGCCGATCAAGGAACCGGTGGCCTGGTACGGGCCCATCGTGATGAACACAGAGGGCGAGTTGCGCCAGGCGGTGCGCGACCTGCAGGGCGGGACGTTCATTCGCTAGAGCCGCCTTAAGCTGCCCGCGGCAGAGAGGCGCGGAAGAAGCTGGTCTGATCATCGGCAAACTCGATGGTCAGATCACCGCCCATGGTACGCATGATCGCGCGGCTGATCGGCAGGCCAAGGCCCGCGCCCTGGTCCTGATCGGCGCGCAGGCCCCGGGTGAACTTGTCGAAGACCGATGTGAGTTCTTCCCGGCTGACGCCGCCGCCATTGTCGATCACGTCAATGGTCAGGCCCTGGTCGCTTTCCGCGGTGACAACGCGGATCTTTGGTTCTGGCGCGGTGTTGTACTTCACGGCGTTGGACAAAAGATTGATCAGCACTTGCCGCAGCCGGTCGGCATTGCCGTGCACGGTCAGGCCGGGCGGCGCATCGGCGGTGACGGCGATGCCCCGGGCGCGGGTCATGCCGCCAACGGTGTCGATGGCGGCGGAGATCGTCTCGGAGGCATCGATCGGGCCGACGGGGAGGTCTAGGGTGCCTGCCTCGAGCCGTGAGATATCGAGAATTTCATCGAGCAGGCGGGTCAGCCGCTGGCTTTCTTCGTGGATGATGCCGGTAAAGCGCTGACGGTCGTTCGACTGGATATCCTCTTCCTGCAGGATCTCGGCGAAGGAGCGGATCGAGGTCATGGGCGTGCGCAGTTCGTGGCTGACCTGGCTGAGAAAGTCGTCTTTCTGGGCATCCAGGGTCCTGAGACGGGCGTTGGCTTCGCGAAGTTCGTGCGCGGCACGCTCAAGCTCTGCCGATTTGTCGGTCAGTTGCCGGGATGTCTCCATGAGGCGCTGTGTTTCGTCGGCGATGTCGATCAGCTCTGGCACGCCGATATCGGCCTGACCGGCGACGCGGGCGACCATCGCGTGGGCCGAGGGCGCACCGACCGAGCCTGCGAGCTCTCGCTCGAGCCGGGCCATCATGGCGGGCGTGGGGAGAGGCAGACCTGTGGCGCGGCCCTGGATGCGCCCGATCTCGTCGAAAAGCCGTCGCGCAGGTTCGGCACCGAGGATGCGCTGGGCGAGGATGAAGAGATCCTCCGACCGTGCGCTGCCCGTCTCGAAGGGCGGGTTTGCGCCCTGCGCGGCGCGGAAGATGTCGACGAATTGCGCGCTTTGCAGCCGCTCGAGCGGATTTGCATCGCTGAGCACCGAGATGATCATGAAGACCAGAGTGTTGGCCCCGACCGACCAGATCAGCGCGTGGACCAGCGGATCGAACCCGCCGAGGCCGAGCAGAGCCTGCGGGCGGAGGAGTTCGATGCCCCATGGACCGTTGGTCAAAACCTCGCGCGACAACAGCAGATCGCCGCCGAAGCTGGGCAGGAACAGTGTGTAGGCCCACAGCAAAGCGCCCACCATCAGTCCTGCCAATGCCCCGGCCCGGGTTGCCCCGCGCCAGAAGATGCCGCCCAGCAGGGACGGCAGGAACTGGGCAACACCGGCGAAGGCGATGAGCCCGATGGCGGCGAGGGCATCGGATCCGCCGGAGAGCTGAAAGTAGAAAAAGCCCAGCGCCAAGATGAGCGCGATCGAGATGCGCCGCGCGTTGAGCAACAGATTGCGGACATCGCCGGAGACCTGCTGGCGCCGATCAAGAAAACGCAGGGCGATCGGCATGACGATGTGGTTGGA
>JBCCMP010000057.1:0-16635 GCA_039026295.1 Pseudomonadota bacterium
CGACACCATGATCTCCCTCGCGGAAGAGGGAATGACCATGATCTGTGTCACGCACGAGATGGGCTTTGCGCGCAAAGTTGCGAACCGCGTTATCTTCATGGACCAGGGCCAGATCGTCGAACAGAACGAGCCGGAAGAGTTTTTCACAAACCCGAAATCCGAGCGGACGCAGCTCTTCCTCAGCCAGATCCTCGGGCACTGACTGGGGAGATCATCTCCGAAAATTTGCGTCGATGACCAGCTGGGCCTGACCGGCGCAGCGGCGTCAGTTTCATGGTTCTGTCAATCGCGGACCCCTTTCTGCCTCGGAAAATTGAAAAAAATAAAAAATATTTATCGTTCAGGGTTTAATCACGAACTTGGCGCACTATCTCTCCTGTATCGGGCCGGTCGTGGGATATCCCACTGATTCGAGCCCGGGAATGAACGATTATTGCGTCACCAACCGGCACATAGACCCGGGAAGGTGACACCACAAGGCTAGGCTGAAGACAATGATGTATCTGCTCTACTACCCGGCAACCATGGTCGCGGGCATCATGACGACCAGCGGTGCCATCTGCCTGATTCTTTAGGCAAAACCCGGCGGGTGGCGGGTCAGTTTACCCGCCGGCATCACCGCCGGCGGACATC
Source organism: Pseudomonadota bacterium (assembly GCA_039026295.1). Taxonomy (GTDB): domain Bacteria; phylum Pseudomonadota; class Alphaproteobacteria; order Rhodobacterales; family Rhodobacteraceae; genus Thermohalobaculum. The sequence goes on from JBCCMP010000057.1 coordinate 634, forward strand.
AATCGATTTCAAAATCAGGCGATCAGACGTTCGCGTCGATCAACTCTCGCGGTTTCGCGAAATCCACAAAACGGGCTGAGCCGGGGCGCAACTCGGACCAGTCGTCCAAATCGGCCTCCAGCACGGCCGCAGCAGCCGTCGGGAAATGCTCGTACGCCCTTCTGCAGCGCCGCCGCTCCGTGCCATCTGACAATTGCCGGACCAATGATCCAAGGCCGGGCTGATGCCCGACCAGCAGCACGATCTTCAGATGCTCTGGCAGTCTGTTCAGCCTCTCCCGCATCGCGGTGGGCGACGCATGATACAGGCCTTCTTCGACCAAAGGCTCCGGAAGGCCCGGCATGCTTGCCCGCATCCGCGCGACCGTCTGGCATGTCCGCACTGACGATGAACACAGCACGACGTCCGGCTTCAAGTGCTTGTGCGCCAGCCAGCCTCCGATGATCGGTGCCGCCGCTTCGCCCCTGCTGTTCAGCGGGCGGTCATGGTCATCCAGTTGCGGGTCGTTCCAACTGGACTTCGCATGCCGAAGGAGGATCACTTTGCGCATGGACGTACAGCGTCACCGAATACTCGATTCGTCAATTAGCCTTTAAATCCACCCACAGGAATCTGTGATCCTGTGGACAAGTCTCCGCCATTGCTCAGCCGGGCCCGTTCGCCCGCAAGAAAGCCGTGATGTGGAAGGATCGCTGCGCCGATGGCAGCCTCAAACCGGCGCCTGCCGGGCATGATCTGCGCACCAGACAACCGTTGTGGCAGGGCGCGTCCGGATTTTCCGACAGCCATTTCGTGCAGGCGGGCACGTCGTAGACCCCGTCTCCGAAAGCCTGTACCGGGCAGACTTCCACGCAAGGCTGTGAACACTTTGCGCAGGGTGACGCATCAGACACGCGCGCTTTGTCAACGACCCCGGGCAAGGCCATCCTGTGCCTGAACGCCAGCGCGCCCCGGTAGGATGCCCAAAGGCCGCGGGTCGGGCTTGCCTGCATGGCCATTGGTGATGCAACGGCCCCTTCACCCAGCATCGCCCATCTTTGAAACGGCTGCCATGGCGGGCCGCTGAACGGAAACAACGCCTCGGCATCCAACAACGCGGCCAGGGTCGAGATGACGCGGACGGACCACCTGTCCATCGGCTCTCCCCCGCCATCCAAAGCCTCTGGCGACTGCGAAAAGACGGTCCACATGTCGGGCCCGTCCGGGCCCAGCAGGATCAGGGTTTCGGCCTCTTCAGGGGCGCCGTCCTCAGGGCCGGGATGAAAGGCACCGACCAGCCCCAACCCATCTGCCCGCGCTGCCGCAGAAACGGTGTCGAAATCGACCTGCTCCGTCACTTCCGGAACGGGAACAGCAATGCCCAGCCCAGCCGGGCCGGGGCTGCGTCCTGATGCTCTGGCAGACCGATCTTCATGCCCTGATGTCCACCTTCCGGCTGCGCCACATAAGTTCCGAACATCCGGTCCCAGATCGACAGGTTGAACCCGTAGTTTGCATCATGTTCCCGCCGTTCGATCGAATGATGAACCCTGTGCATGTCGGGGGTCACGACGGCCAGCCGCAGCCAGCGATCCGCCGACCCAAGCTTGATGTTCGCATGATTGAACATGGCGGCACCGTTCAAAACGACCTCGAACAACACCACCGCGACGACAGGTGCCCCTAGGGCATAGACCAGCCCGATTTTGAACAGCATCGAAAGCGCGATCTCGATGGGGTGGAAGCGGATCGCGGTCGTCACATCGATATCGCGATCCGCGTGATGGACCCGGTGCAGCCGCCAAAGGATAGGGATTTTGTGGCTCGCCAGATGCTGGAACCAAATGGCGAAATCCAGAATGACGAAGACGATCAGGATCTCGATCCAGAATGCCCACTCCACCGCGTGAAAAAGCCCGATCTGCCTGTCAGCGGCATCCAGCGCGGCCAGGACCGCCGCTGCGCCTAATCCGGCTTTCATAACAGCCGACACCCCGGCATTCACGATCGAGATGCCCCAGTTTGTCGCCCAGCGCCCGCCACGCCCAAGCGCCCGGGCCCGCATCGGCGCGGCCAGTTCCCACAGGGCCATGGCGGCAAAGATGCCAAAGAACGCACCAAGTCGCAGCAGGCTTTCGTTCTCCATCGCGGATGCCTCTACTGATCCAGAACCTCGAAATGCGCCTCGACCGGTTTGCCCGCGTTGATCGGCAGGATGTCCTGCGGGCACGCCGACATGGCGCATATGCAATCCATATGGGCCCGGAAGACGACAAAGTCGCCTGGCTGCGACACTGGCGGCTTCCAACCCAGCGCTCCGTCCGCCGCGATCGGGATGTTCATCCACAGATTGAACGGCGAGGGTGTCTCGTGCTGCTGTACCCCGACATCCAGCATCGCGCGGTGCAGGTTGTCGGTGCAGTTGTCGTGATATTCGGTGCACCCCAGCAGGCCATAGCGCTCGTTATCGCAGGCTGCCATCAGCGTGTCGTGAATGCCGGGCGAGGTATCCTGAACGAAATGCAGAAGCGGCCGACGCTTGTTGGTGACAAGGTCCTGGCCAACCTTGGGGAAGCAGTGCTCCAGCGTCGGGCGCAGGTGCTCCATAGACATGTACTCCGCCACGTTCGGGTCACAGAATGCCCAGAAATCGACGACCTGATGACCATGGGTGTTGATCACCTTCAGGCATTGCCCTGCCTTCACGCGGACGGCGCGGCCACGGCGGGCTGGTATGGCATCCTGGTTCATGGATCTCATCCGAACTTTGTCGACACATCAGCATGGCGTCCACCAGCCAGCAGGGTCAATGAAAGATGATATAGTCGCAGACCAACAACCTGCGCTTCCACGTAAGAGACATAACATCAATCCGCGTCACGAGTTTTCACATGAGATTTATCCTCGCCCTTATCGCTGTTCTGACAGCGCCAATGACTGCCCATGCCGCCGGATTGCCGCCAAACATACTTTTGGTCATTGCCGATGACATGGGCGTCGATGCCAGCCCGTGCCATGCCGAAGGGTCGGATCTGGTGCGCATGCCGGTACTGACCGCGCTCTGCCGGGATAGCATGGTGTTCGATGCCGCATATGCCAGCCCGACCTGCTCCCCGACGCGGGCGACCATCATGACCGGCCGCTATGGCAGTCGCACCGGGATCGGCGGTGCCATTCGCCCGGACAATGCGGTGACGCTGGATGATGGCGAGGTCAGCCTTTTCGACCGGCTCGCCGAAACCGGCAGATACAGCGCTGCGCTGATCGGAAAGTGGCACCTTACCGCCGACGCCAAAGACTACGGGCACCCGGCCCGGCTGGGTGTCGATCATTTTTTCGGCCTCTATTCCGGCGGGGCCAAGGATTATTCGGACTGGACAGCGGTCGAGGCGACGGGTGGCACCGCGCGCGAAGTCGAGGTCAAGACCTACGCGACGACCGAGATTTCTAACCGTGCCATCGACTGGATCACGGTCCAGTCCGGACCATGGTTCCTTTGGCTTGCCTATACCGCGCCGCACAGCCCGTTCCATGTCCCGCCTGCCGACCTGCACAGCTTTTCGGATCTGGCAGAGGACGCACAATCGATCCAGCGTGCGCCGCAGCGCCATTACTTTGCGGCGCTGCAGGCGATGGATACCGAACTTGGCCGGGTTCTCGGCGCGATCGACCCTCAGGTCCGCGCCAACACCATCATCCTGTTCATCGGCGACAACGGCACGCCGGGTCAGGTGCGCCGCGCCGATGGAATGCGCGACCGCGCAAAAGGCAGCATTTATGATGGCGGCACGCGGGTTCCGTTGGTTGTCAACGGCCCCGGTGTGACACCGGGAAGGACATCGGCGCTTGTGAACACCACGGACCTTTACGCCACTATTCTCGGCCTCGCGGGCGGCACTTCGAATGCTGCCGACAGCATCGACTTTCGCGCCGTGCTTTCTGGTCAGGCGCAAACGCAGCGCGGGCACGCCTATGTCGAGCATTTCTCGAACGCCCGGCCCAAAGGCGCCGGGTCAACGGGATGGGCCATTCGAGACGGGTCGCACAAGCTTGTGCAGCGCGAGGGTGCCGGGGCCGAGCTCTACGATCTGGCCGCGGACCCGGACGAGCGGCAGAACCTCCTTGCCAGCCCGTCGCCTGCGGCAACTGCCATCGCCAATCGACTGAAGGCGGCCCGCGAAGCGCTGCTGCGCTGATGGCCGCCACCCTCCGCAGTGGGTCGCTCGCGGCCATTTCCGCCGCAAAATCTGGTCACACACAGACAATCTGACCTGACTGTGGCCAATCCCACTGGGGGCGATTGTGCGCTGCGGTAGTGTTGTCCCATCGAATTGATTTGGGACTTTCAGACCATGGACGATTCACGCCCAAGCTGGGGCCGTGCGCGCCGCACTGCCATTCAGATCCCGCTTGTGATCATGGCGATCTTCAGCCGCATCTATGTGACCTACGCCCTGATCGGCCTCTGGAACCGGTGCTTTGGTGGATGGCGATCAATTTTCTTTTGCTACGCGGGCAGTCAGAACTTCGTCTCGCACTACGCCCCGCCGGGGACCGAAGCGCTGATCCGATGGGTGCCCAGTCCGATCGGCTTTCTCGACCACAACGGTGCGCGCGGCCTGGTGATTGCCGCACCGGTCAGCGAGTCAGATTTCCTCGACCCGGCCAATGAACGCGCCTTCCGTCGCTTGCGCAAACGCATCCGCCTGATCGCCAGGCTCATGGGTGTGAAAACGGTGAACCTCGCGGGAATTCTGCCAGGTATCCTGCGCGATGACGATATTCTGGATATTCCCGATACCCGTGCGACGATTGCCGCCGCGGTCAACGCCGCCGGGGTGAAGATGACCGAATGCTGCTTCGACGGCGCCCGTCCCCCGGTCATTCTTCTGGGCGGTGCCGGATATGTCGGCGCCCCGACGGCCGAATTAATGTGGCGCGACGGCTTCGACGTCCACATCGTCGACACGCGCACGGGCAAGGCCGAGTTGCCTGCAATCCTGAGGGGGCGGCGCTGCCTTCTGATAGATATCTCGCGCCGGGGCGTGATCGCTGACTACATTCCCCAGATGTGGGAGGGTATGGTTGTGCTGAACGAAACCTTTCCGCGACCCTCCGGTCGTCACACGCTCGAGATGTCCTTGGCGGGCGTCGACGTCTTCCACCTCTCTGGTCTCAAGGGCTCCATCGTTCCGCCGCTGCCGTTCGGTTACGAGAATGCCGTCCCCTGCTGCGCCGCGCACGGGATCGACGAGGTGCCGAAGGTGCGGATCGTGCGGCTGCAATCCGCGATCAACAGCCTCCTGAAGCTCAGATGCAACGAAGCAGCCTGAAGATGTAAGAACAGCGCCTATTCCGCGGCGTGGGTGCTGACCGGCTGTCCAAGGATCTCGGCCGTGTGCTGCCCGATTTCCGGCACCGCACCGCCCACCCCCAGCGGCGCGTTCCCGAACAGAAACGGCGCGTTCGGCACCCGAAACGCCCGCGCGCCATCCTCGACATCGGCCATCAGGCCCCGGCTTGCGGTCTGGGGGTCTTCAACTGCTTCGGCCACGGTCTGGTAGCGTGCGCAGGGCACGCCAGCCGCCATCAGGTGGGCTTCAGCCTCGGCTGCAGGGCGGGTGCTGGTCCAGGCCTCGATCTCGGCCATCAGTGCCTGCCAGTTTTCCTCGCGGGGCAATTGCGTGTTGAAGCGGGGATCATCGCGCAACTCGGGCTTCCCGATCGCATCGGCCAGGCGTTCGAAATTCCGGCCTGTGATCGGGATCGCCATGACATGCCCATCGGCGGCACGCACCGGGGTGGCCAGCCAGCGCGGAAAGGCGCTGGGTGTCTGCGCCTCCTGCACCTCAAGGATCATCAGGTTGATCATGGTGTCCATCAGCGAGACGTCGATGAACTGCCCGTGGCCATGACGCAACCGCCCGATCATCGCCGTCTGTATGGCTCCGAAGGCATAGACCCCGCCCATGATGTCGGCGTACCAGATCCCGCTCTTAGCGGGCCGGTCGGTGCCATCATAGCTTTGGGCCGCCAGATCATGACCGGACACCGCATGCAGAATCGGCGCATAGGCGGGCGCGTTTGCCCTCGGTCCGTCCTGCCCGAAACCCGAGATCGAGCAATAGACGATGTCGGGCCGTTCGGCGGCGAGCGATGGATAGTCCAGCCCCAGTTCCGCCACCACGCCGGGCCGGAAGTTTTCGACCGCGATATCGCATGTCCTGGCCAATGCACGAATGCGGGCGACATCCTCCGGCGACCGGAAATCGATCGTGACCGACTTTTTGCCCGCATTGGCATGCCCGAAATAGGTGCTGGCCCCGCCCCGCATCGGCTGCTTCTGCCGCATGTGCTCGCCGCCCATAGGTTCGATCTTGATGACCTCGGCCCCGCAATCGGCCAAGAGCCGGGTGCAATAGGGGCCCGAGATGATCCGGGTCAGGTCTAGAACCCGGATCCCGTCCAGAGGCTTCGGCGCCATCAGAGGGTCAGCGCCGCGGAAGCATCATCAAGGGACACCGGCGCATCCGACAACAGCAGGTCGGTCGCCCGGGCATCAAAGGCACCTTCTCCCACGCTCAACGGGTCCTGCGGGCGCATGCGATGGTCCAGCACCATCCGCGACAGCAGCAGCCGACGCGCATCGCCGCCCCGGCCGCCAAGGGTTGCTCCTTCGGTGGCCAGCAGGGTTGCGGTCGCGGCGTTGTAGACGGCGCTCGATGCCTTGCGCGCCATCGTCTGGTTGCCCGAGGTGCCGACCTCGTCGGCCAAGGCCATGGCAAGCTGCACGGTGTTCGAAAGCTCGCCGCGGTACTGCCCGGGCATATCGTCGGCACCCTCGATCTGGGCCAGCAGGTCCGCCTCCAGATCCCTGTGAGCCCCGACCTTGGCAACGGCCCGCGTGGTGATGTCCAGCGAGTTGATGTTCGACGTGCCTTCCCACAGCACGCCCAGATGCGCATCGCGGACCAGCTTGGCGTTGACCCAGTCCTCAATGAAGCCATTGCCGCCGCGCACCTCCATCGCGCCTGTTGCAACGCGGACATTGTCGCGCGCCGTGCGGTACTTGTGGGCGGGCGTCAGGATGCGGGTAAGCCGCTCGGCGGTCTGGTCTCCGCCCTCTGCCTTGGTGATCTGGGTGCCGAGGTAGAGCGACATGGACAGCGCCTGCTCGGTCGGGACCATCAGCTTCATCAACTGGCGCCGGAGCAACGGCTTCTGGATGATCGTCTCGCCAAAGGCCCGGCGATAACCCGCGACCGTCAGCGCCTCGTTCAGGCACCGGCGCATCATCGCGGCGGCGCGCACGCCGTGGGACAGGCGCGACAGCGACACCTGCGTCATCATCTTTTTCAGTCCGTCGTTTTCATGCGCGCCGACATCGCCCAGCGCATAGGCCGTCGCACCCTCGAAGACGATCTCGCCGGAGGCCATGGATCGGCTGCCGAGCTTGTCCTTCAGCCGCACGATCCGGTAATCGTTGCGCGTGCCGTCGTCGCGACGGCGGGGCAGGGCGAACAGTCCGATCCCCTTGTTCCCGGCCGGCGCTCCCTGCGGCCGGGCCAGCAGAAGGGCCACATCTCCATCCGCGCAGGAACAGAACCACTTCTCACCGTATAGCCGCCATTCGCCATCCTCCCACCGGGCTTCAAGCTCGATGTTCGACACGTCCGAACCGCCGGTCCGTTCGGTCATGAACTGCGCGCCCTTCAGCATGGTCTTGGTGTCCTGAGACAGCAGCCCCGGCAGAAACCGCGCCTTTACCTCGTCCGAGCCGTAGAGCGAGATCATCGTCGCCGAGGTCTCGGTGGCCGAGATCGGGCAGAGCTGCCCGAACTCCGACTGGCCGAACAGATACTGGAAGGTGTACTTCGCCGTGTGCGGCATCGGCTTGTCCCAGCCCAGCACGGGCTTGTGGACCATGCAGGCAAAGCCGAATTCGCCCAGCGCCACGTCCTCCATGTTGCGATAGGCCGGGTGAAACTCGATCCAGTCCTCCAGCTTTCCGCGCGGCGTACGGTGGTGCAGGATCGGATCGCGCTTGTCCGCCTGACGGGCCCAGTCGTCGATCTCTTTCCCGGCCAACTCCCCCAGCCGCTCGAAATGCGGCGTCAGATGTTCGCGCAGGTCGTCGGGCAGATAGATGGTCAGCAAATCCTGCAGGCCCCGGTCGATCCGGTAGAAATTCATGCCGTGGCAGTCGGGTGCCACCCAGTACGAGAGATCCGGTGCGGCATCGGTGAAATCTGTCGTCTGGATGTTCATGTCGGCTCTCCCAAGCGCAGAAATGTCCATATATGTGACTTGATTGTCCAAATGTACGAAAGTACGATATCGCCGTCCAGTCGCCAGCGGCGAAATCAGTGGGATGATACAGGGAAGGGGCCCGGCCCATGGCCGTCCGCCAGATCCAGAACGCACTCGCAGTCCTTGAATATTTCGCCGCGCGCGGAAAACCGGCCAGCCTGGCAGAGATACAGTGCCATTTCGGCTGGCCGCGCTCGTCGACCTACAACGTGCTCAGCACACTGGTCGAACGGGGCTACATGTACGAACCGGCCCGGCGCGGCGGATACTACCCCACCCGCCGTTGGCTCGACACCGCCCAGGCCCTGGTCGATGCGGATCCGGTCGATGCGCGCCTTTCGCAGATGTTGCGGCGCATCGCGGACCAGACCGGCGAGACCGCGATCCTTGCCACGCCCGCCGGCAAGCATTCGGTCTATGTCGACGTCATCGAGTCCGCATCGCCGGTCCGCTACGTCGCCCGCGCCGGGATGCGCGTGCCGATACATGCCGGGGCCTCGGGCCGGGCGCTCCTGTCCAGCTACACGGCGGCAGAGCGCGGGCGCACCCTGAAGGGCGTCACCTACGAGCCCTATGGCGAGGGGGCGCTTACCACTCCCGAAGCGGTCGAGGACGAGATCAAAAAGTCCCTTGCACGCGGCTGGTTTCAAAGCCTGCACGAATACGATGCCGATCTCGCGGCGGTCGCATTGCCGCTCAGCACCGGCGGACGGCGACTGGCTGCCGTCGTGGCGGGGCCGGTCTCCCGCCTCGGCGATCAGTGCCAGGCCATGGCGGAAATCCTGTCCGCCGAGATTGCCGCCAACTGACCGACCCTACGCCGCGCCGGCCGCTACAGGCCGCTGCCCGACACCAAGCTGCGTGATCAGCAGAGCTGCCCCCGTCAACGCGAACCCTTTCAGGAAATGCGCCTGCTGCAAGGCCCAGAGGATGGGGTCTTCCTCGGTCGCCAGCTGATACCCATGCACGACGAAGGTGACCGGAAGCAGGAACAACACCAGCAACCATCCGCCGAGGCGTGGCCGCCAGTTCAGCAGGATCATCGCTGCGCCCAACAGCTCGACAACACCCGAGACGTAGATCAGCAGCACCGCAAACGGCACACCCTCCGGCATCAGCGACAGATAGTAGGGAACGTTCGTGAAGTGCGTCAAACCGGACAGGAAGAACAGCGAGGTGAACAGCACCCGCGCCAGAATGTTCAGCGCCAGATGATTGGGAAGGCGATCGTCTGAAAACATGGGGTCACTCCGTTTCATGGGGGCAGCAGCGCAACCGGCGTGCTGCCAAAGTTTCTCGATCAAGGCTGGCCTGTCCGACAGACCAAACGCCGCCAGCTCGGTTGGCACCGGACAGGATGCCAGCCGCGAACCTTGTCCGCCGATCAGGCAAGCTCCATCGCCATCATCACCAGACCGACAAGACTGATGACCCAGACCACCGTGCGCAGGTAAGGCACACCGGTCAGGTACAGCACGACATGAGCGGCCCGTGCGATCACGAAGATCGCTGCACCGGTCGCGGCGCCCTCCACATCCCGGGTCAGCAGCGCAAGTGGCAAGAAAAGGATCATCGCCTCGCCGACATTGACCAGCGCGCGTTCGGCGCGGCGAACCAAGGCTGTCGCCTCCGGCATCTCATCCCGCGCCTTCATCGACGAAGAATCGCCGCGATAGCGGAAGGTCACAGGCAAGAGCGTCTGAATGAAGTACAGGACCAATGCGGTCAGGATCCAGAAGGTCATGAGAAAACTCCGGTCATTCGATTTCCAGGGATGGCCCGGACCCGGCCGTGCCGGATCCGGGCTGGCAACTCAGTCTTTCGATGTCGCCGCGACCGCGTTCAGGATCACCTCGGCAACCACATCCGGCTGCGAAAGCATCGCGACGTGGCTTGCCTGCACCTCTGTGACTGAAGCACCCATGCGTTTGGCGAAGAAGCCCTGCAGCTTTGGCGGGATGATCTGATCGTTTTCGGTCAGCACATAGAAGGTCGGACGCATTGACCATGCAGCAACAGTCGGGGCCTGATCGTTGATCTTGTAGTGGACGGGTCCTTGCGTTGCAGCGATCAGGGCCGCCTCTTCGGCCGGCAGATCAGGTGCGAAGTAGGTCGCGATACCGTCCGCACTCAGGCGCACGAAACCGGCCGCATCCGGGATCGCCGCAGCCTTCCACGGCGAAGGCGGGTGCCCCTTGGTCATCTCTGTCAGGCTTTGGCCGGCATCCAGCGCGAACCCGGCGACATAGACCAGCGTATCGACCTTGTCGTGGGCACCGGCCTCGGTGATGACACTGCCGCCATAGGAATGGCCGACCAGAACGACCGGCCCCTTCTGCAGATCCAGAAGGCGGCGGACGACGGTCGCATCGCTTTCCAGCGAGGCCAGCGGCAACTGCGCGGCGCTGACGGACACGCCGGCCTCCTGCAGAATCGGGATGACCTTGTGCCAGGCCGATCCGTCGGAAAAGGCACCGTGGACCAGAACGACCGAGACGTCAGATTTGTCAGCGGCGGACGTCTCGGCCGCGCCAATTGATGGCAGCGCCATCATCGCGGCAAACAGCCCGAAACGCACGAATTTCAGAGATTTGAGCATGTTCAGTTTCCTCTTTTCAGCGCTTGTTCGTTCGGGGCATCAATGAACATCAAAGGGTGTTCTGAACGCTCTGAAGGACATCGACGCCCGTGGCCAGACAGGTACTGGCCGGTAAGAGGTTCGCCCATGACAGGGACGCTTGAAGACTTAGCAGAAACGCCGGACTTCGGGTCCGACCCTTTCTCAGAGGTGCTCGATATTGTCCATGTTCGCGGCGAAACAGCTCGGGTGATCACGCCGGACAGCCCGCTCGATTTCACCGTCCCGGCGGAAAGACCGTGCGTCTACATCGTCGAACACGGCGCGTTGCGGATCCAGGTGGGCGATGATCCTGCCGTGTTTCTTCACGAAAAGCAGATCGCGTTGATGCTGCAGGGCACGCCTCATCGGGCAACGTTCACGGACCCGCGCAGAAACACGCCCCAGGCGAGGCTGATCGATCCGGAAACCGGCGAGCGTGCCAACGATGCCATAAACTGCTTCTGGGGGACCTTCACGGTGGACGGCGATCTGGCCGCCGGTATCCTTCAGTCATTGCCGAAGGTCATCGTCCTGGACAGTCCATCCGACAATCCGATCGAATGGGTCGACATGGTCTGCCAACTGGTACTCCGAGAGGTCGGGACGACCCGTCCCGGCGCCAGTCTGATGGTCTCTCGCCTGCTCGATCTTCTGCTCGTCATCATACTGCGCCGCTGGGCGCAGTCAGAAGACAGCCTGCCGGGGTGGCTGGCAGCGGCAAAGGACGAACGGGTCGCCCGCGCGGTATCAGCGATTCACGCCAATCCCGCAAAAGATCTCACAAATGCCGAGCTGGCAGATCTGGCGGGCATGTCGCGCTCAAGTTTCACGGAACGATTCAAACGCGTGATGGGTCAGCAGCCCGGGGCGTATCTCCGGACATGGCGTCTGGATCAGGCGGCCGATGCGCTTCTGCACTCAAGCGCTTCAATCGACGCAATCGCCGACCGCGTGGGTTATGCATCGAAGGAAGCCTTCAGCCGCGCCTTCCAGACAAAGTTCGGCGTCGCACCATCGGCATGGCGCGCATCCAGACATGGATAGAACCGGCGTCGATCGTGGTCAGACCCCTATGTCCTGATTGCGTCCATCACCCGTGCGCAGAACCCGTCGAAGGCCGACCCCTCGATCCAGCGGACGACTGCCACCAGATCCAGGTCCCGATCCAGCCAGATCGCATTGCGCCCGACACCAATCGCGAAGACCGAACTTCGCGGCGCTGACGGTGCCTGCTCCTGTGTCCCGTTCAGCCACCAAAGGAACCCGTATTGCGGGTTCAGCGCGCACGGGCTCAGGCACTGATCGATCCAGCCCTCCGGCAGGATCTGCCGGTCGCCCCAGCGCCCGTTACTGGCGACCAGCAGCCCGGCACGGGCATGGTCACGGGTCGAGATCATCATACCGCCGCCCCAGTGACCACCGCCCGAAACCGACTGCATGTCCCGTCCATCGATCTGGACCCACGAGCTCTCATACCCATGCCATTCCCAATCGGGCGAGGCGCCGATCGGGTCCATGATCCGCTCGCGCAGCACCTCTGGCAGCGGGCGGCGCAGCACTCGCATCAGGGCATAGGCACAGACGTTGACCCGAACGTCATTGTATTCCCAGAAGCCACCCGGTGCGGCGAGATCCCGGTGTGACCCCTTCGGCGGCGCACCCGGCGACGGCGTCCCCAGAATTCGGTGCCGGTCGATCCGGTCAGCCTTGCCCCACAGCGTTCCTTCCCATTCCGACGCATTCGTCAGCAGGTGCCGCCAGGTGACAGCGCGGTTCTGCTCTGCCTCGAAAAGGTCGGGGACCAGCTCTCGCGCCGGGGCGTCCAGATCCGGTATTAGGCCGTCCGCCACGGCGATCCCGGCGACCAGCGCGATGTAGCTCTTGGTGATCGAGAAGGTCATGTCAGCTCGATCCACCGGACCCCACTCCGCGACGATCTTCCCGCCGCGCAGGATCATCCCGGATGGATCTCCGCGTTCGCGGGTCGGTCCGATGACCGCGCCATCCTCGGGCGGCTCCCCGAAGTGGGCATCCTCCAAAGCAGCACGGATGTCCCTGTTCATTGCGCTCTCGCTGGCCCCGGCAAAGGCCACCGCGTCCGCCAGCAGGTCGGCATCCATCCCGGCGTCAGCGGGCAAGATAGTCTCCCACTTCTCCTGTTGCGGCACATATCCTGTCATCGCGCGCTCCCCCGCTTTGAGGCCAATGTCGACTTATCTGTCGGGCAGAAAGCCATACGCAAGCCATACGCATGCCATACGGCTTGTCCTACAGCGCATGCAGTGACAGGGTGCATCGCATATCAGCCCGCTGGCCTTGCCGCGCTGGGGTCTCTCGACTAGCTTCGCGCCAGATTTTCCAGACACGAACACCACCCGAAGGAGGAGATGTCATGAGCTACGAGAACCTCGAAATGCTCATCAATGGTCAGATGCGCAAAGGCTCGACCGGGGTCGAAGAGGATGTGATCAATCCGGCCACGGAAGAGGTGCTGGGCGCCGTCCCGCACGCCTCCACCGAGGACCTGAACGAGGCGCTGGATGCCGCAGAAGCCGGCTTCAAGGTCTGGCGCGGCATGACCGCCCTTGCCCGTCAGCAGATCATCAACAAGGCCGCCGATATCCTGGATGCCGATCTCGACCGGCTCGCCCGGAACATGACCATGGAAATGGGCAAACCGCTGTTCGAGAGCAAGATCGAAATGGCTCTCGGCGGCGACATCCTTCGCTGGTTCGGCGAGGAAGGCAAACGCGCCTACGGCAGGATCGTGCCCTCGCGCATCCCCGGCGCCCGTCAGATGGTCACCAAGGAACCGGTCGGCGTCGCCTCGGCGTTTGTCGCCTGGAACTTCCCCTGCGTGAATGTCGTGCGCAAGATCGGTGCCGCGCTGGGGGCGGGCTGCTCGCTGGTGATCAAGCCGTCGGAAGAAACGCCGGGCACCGCCGTTGCCATCGCCCGCGCCTTCCAGGAAGCAGGTCTGCCGGACGGTGTTCTGAACGTTGTCTTCGGTGTGCCGGACACGGTGTCCCGCCACGTCCTCGGTGACAAGCGTGTGAAAAAGCTCAGCTTTACCGGCTCAGTCCCGGTCGGCAAGCACCTGCAGAAGCTGGCCGCCGACAACATGATCCGCTGCACGATGGAGCTTGGCGGCCACTCGCCCGTGATCATCTTCGACGACGCGGATGTCGACAAGGCGGTCGAGGTGATCGGTGCGAACAAGTTCCGCAATGCCGGTCAGGTCTGCATCTCGCCGACCCGCTTCTATGTGCAGGAAAACGTCTACGACAAGTTTGCCGAAGGCTTCGCCGCACTCGCCGGAAATCTGAATGTCGGCAACGGGCTCGACGATGGAATCCAGATGGGCCCGCTGGTCGCCGACCGCCGCCTGCCGGTGATGGAAGGCTGGGTCCAGGACGCCAAGGACCGCGGTGCAACGGTCATGGCCGGCGGTGAGCGTATGGGCAACAACGGCTACTTCTGGCAACCGACGGTCATGAAAGACGTCCCAGAAGATGCGCGCATCATGAACGAGGAACCCTTTGGTCCCGTAGCTCCCGTGACCAGCTTCAAGGAAATGGACGAGGTCGTCGATCGCGCCAACAAGCTGGAATTTGGGCTGGCCTCCTACGTCTTCACAACAGACGGCAAGAAGGCCAAGGCCATGGAAGATGCCATTGATGCCGGTCTCGTCGGCGTGAACCACCCGGCAGTGTCGACCCCAGAAACGCCCTTCGGCGGAGTCAACGAGTCAGGCTACGGCTCGGAAGGCGGGATCGAGGGCCTAGACTGCTTCCAGCGCATCAAGTTCGTGACCGAAACCGGCGTCTGAGCAAGGCCGACCCAATTACGCCGGGCGCGCGACGGGAAACCGCCGCGCGCCCGTTGCATTTTGCAGGGAACGGGCTGACATCGCGGCTTGGCGCTGGTCGCCGCAGGCGCGATGGGATATATATAGTCCCTGAACGGGGATTGAGGTCTGGAGGTGGCGGTGCGCAGAATTGCTTTCTGCCTCGCGGTGGCGGGGTTATTTTCGAATCCGGTTTCGGCGCAGAACAATAATATTTTCGGCGGCCTGAAGCACGACCGGACTGCCCCAATCGAGATCACGGCAAATTCGCTGGAGGTGCGTCAGGAAGAAGAGATCGCAATCTTCACCGGTGATGTCGTTGCGGGTCAGGGCACCATGCGGCTGACCGCCGACATGATGGAAGTGATGTTCGACCAGGATAAGCAGACCGAGGATGAAACCGGCGCGATCACCAATGTCGAGGCCAAGGGAAACGTCTTCCTGACGAACGGCGCCGAAACGGCACAAGGATCTTGGGCGGAATACGATCTTGATACCGGCATCGTCAAAATGGGCGGGGATGTCTACCTGACCCAGGGCACCCAGAATGCCGCCAAAGGTCAGTCGTTGGTGGTTGATCTCAACACCGGGGTTGCAAAGCTTGAAGGCCGCGTCGGCCTGACTTTCCGCTCGCAGCAACCGGCAGAAGGCGGTGCAACGACACCTAAGTGCACGCCGGAACAGCAGGCGATCGCCGAGGCGAACAACCTGCTCTGCATTCCGAAAAGCCCGACGAACTGATCGTGGACGGGCCACAGACATTCGCCGAGCCGCTTGTCGCGGTTGCGGGGCAGGGCGGACTTTCAGTCACCGGCCTCGGCAAATCCTATCGCCGCCGCCCGGTTGTGCGCGACGTTTCTCTTAAGCTGAACCGGGGGGAGGCCGTGGGTCTTCTGGGCCCCAATGGCGCCGGAAAGACAACCTGCTTTTACATGGTGATCGGGCTGATTCCCTGTGACGCGGGAACCATCATGGTCGATGGCCTCGATGTCAGCGCATTGCCAATGTACCGCCGCGCGCGGATCGGGCTTGGCTATCTGCCCCAGGAAGCGTCGATTTTCCGCGGCATGACGGTCGAGGACAATATCCGGGCGGTGCTGGAACTGGTCGAGCCTGATCGCCTCGAGCGCTCCCGGCGTCTTGACGCGTTGCTGGCCGAATTTTCACTCACGCATCTGCGCCGCACCCCTGCATCCGCTCTGTCCGGTGGGGAGCGGCGGCGGGTCGAGATTGCGCGCTGCCTAGC
>JBCCMP010000058.1:0-16518 GCA_039026295.1 Pseudomonadota bacterium
CTCGTGCGTGATGGTGTCGCCGACGCGGGTATCGCGGACCTGTTTGATCGACGCTGTCAGAAAGCCAAGCTCCCCGGGGCCGAGCACATCGGTCTGCACCATCTTGGGGGTGAAGACGCCGACCCGGTCCACCGGGTAGACGGCGTTGGTGTCCATCATGCGGATGCGCTCACCCTTTTTCAGGACGCCGTCGATGATGCGGACCAGAACGACGACGCCCAGATAGGCATCGTACCAGCTGTCGACCAGCATCGCCTTCAGGGGCGCGTCGGCGTCGCCGTCCGGCGCGGGGAGGCGGGTGACGATCGCCTCCAGCACCCCGTCCACGCCAAGCCCGGTCTTGGCAGAGATTTCGACGGCGTCGGAGGCGTCGATGCCGATGACATCCTCGATCTGCTCGCAGACCCGCTCAGGCTCGGCGGCAGGCAGGTCGATCTTGTTCAGGACCGGCACGATCTCGTGGTCGGCATCGATGGCCTGATAGACATTGGCCAGCGTCTGGGCTTCCACGCCTTGGCTGGCATCGACCACCAGCAGAGAGCCCTCAACCGCCTTCATTGACCGCGAAACCTCGTAGGCGAAGTCCACATGGCCGGGCGTGTCGATCAGGTTGATCGTGTAATCCTGACCATCCTGCGCCGTGTAGGCCAGCCGCACGGTCTGGGCCTTGATGGTGATCCCGCGCTCTTTCTCGATATCCATGCTGTCGAGCACCTGCTCGGACATCTCGCGCTCTTCCAGCCCGCCGGTCATCTGGATCAGGCGGTCGGCCAGCGTGGACTTCCCGTGGTCGATATGCGCGACGATCGAGAAGTTGCGGATGTGGGAAAGATCGGTCATGGGGCGGGATATGCGGCGGTTCTGCGCGCCGGTCAAGCGGGGGGCGCGTGGCGCGCCAAATCGTCATGCGTGGCGCGCCAAAACCTTAAGCATGGCGGGCAAAGTTGTTAAGCGTGGCGCGCTACCAGGGCCCGCGCGGCGGCTTCGATCATGTCCAGCACGTCGTCGAACCCCTCGGGCCCGCCGAAATAGGGGTCGGGGACGTCGCGGCCGTCCGGGTCGAACATCCGGACCTTTTCCGCGGTGCCCTGCGGGGCGACCCGCGTCAGATTGGCGTGGTTGGACGCGTCCATCGCCAGGATCAGATCGCAGGCGGTAAAATCCGCCGGGTCGACCTGCCGCGCACGCTGATCGGAGTTGTCATAGCCGCGCCGCGCGGCGGCGGCCAGACCGCGCGGGTCCGGCGGGCTGCCGATGTGCCAGTCGCCGGTCCCGGCACTGTCGACGTGCCAGTCCAGCCCGGCCTCGGCCGCCGCGCGGCGCACCGCGCCTTCGGCCATGGGCGATCGGCAGATATTGCCGAGACAGACGCAGAGTATCCTCATTTTACCCCAAGCCTTAGGTGGATTGGTGATACGGGCCCTTTGGTGTAGACTAGCGCCATTGAGCACCTCCGGGTGCAGATCGAATTTTGATCGATGTCATTTGTCAAGGAGGCTTATTATGCCCAACCACACCCTTCCGCCATCGTTGGACGAGATCCGTGCCCTGCGGCCGGAAAAGGCACAGGACCGGCTCTCGCCCGATCTGAGAGCACGCACCGAATGGTCCTTTAGCCGCGACATGTCCGGCGCGCGGGTCCGTGGCGACGAGACGTCGGCCCGGCTCTGCCGCGCGCTTGGCGCACCCGCGGTGACGGTCGACGATACGGTCCATGTCGATCCGGCGGTGATCCGGCCTGATAGCCCCGAAGTGCAGGAAATCATGTGCCATGAACTGGCGCATGTCGCGCAGTTCAGCGGCAGTGCGCCGGTCGCCACGACGTCCCTTGTGTTGCCGGAAACCGAAGCCGATGCCGATCTAGCGGCCGAGGCCGCCATGCGGGGGCAGCGCTACCCGGTCCGGCCGCGCGGCGATCTGGCAGTGGTGAACTATCCTTGGTGGGTTGTTTTCGCCGCAATCGCAGCGCTTGGCGTTGGCGCGTCGATTTATGGCGGCAGTCAGGCGCAGGACAGCCGCCGCAAAAAGGCAGAAGCCGAAGCCCGGAAAGCTGCTGCCGATGGCGAGCTGACCGGCGATGAGCGTGAGAAGATCGTCAAGAAATACGTCGAGCCGCGTGTCCACGAGACCTGGTACGGGATGATTCCGTTCTGGGGCTCGATGCATCAGATCGGACAGGCCGAGAATATGTGGGAAGCCGTCGGCGGTGTGTCGTTCCTGCTTTTGGACTGTACGCTGGTCGGCGGCATGGCCATGAAAACCTTCGGCAAATCCACTGCCCAGGTCACCACACGCTCGATCACCATGAACTCTGTCGATGAGTTGTCGGCCGTGCTGACCAAACCCAGTCCCGAGGTCACGAAAGTATTCCAGGAAGTCGCCAAGGGCGGCGGCACCGCCACGCAGCGTGAAGCATTCAAGGTTCTTCTGGATGCCATGGGCCGCGGCGAGCTCAAGATGCTTGGCAAGGAAGCGGCAGAGCAGGCGGTGACCCAGTCGACAAAGGGCGGCACGGCCATCCTGGCCGGGACCCGCGGGCCGACCCACCATTCAATGGTCTTTGTGATCCACAATGGCGAGGTGTTCCGCCTGCACGGCGGCCCGCTTGCAAGGGTCTTCAACTATGGCAAGTCGCAGACCCTGCAAAAGGTCGCACAGTCGGAAAGCTTCCTGAAGGGCTGGAACAACGTAACCGTCTACGGGGCCGATCATCTGAAGGGGCTGACCGGCAACCAGATCACCAACTTCCTGGCGCAGTGGCAGGGCCGCACCACCGGTATCAACCGGGTCATGAATCACCTGTTTGCGCCGGGATGTTCGTCGACGGCCGGATACACGCTGAAGACCCTGAAAGCGCCCGTTGCCCTTAAGGCAGGCGATACGATGATCCCTGTGCTTTTGGATCGAGCCTTGATGCAAGGTCCGGGGCTGCATTTTGCGCTGAACAATACGCTGGGTCACTCCATGGCCAGTGGCTTGCATCGCGGCTTGCCATGGCTCGTCGGCAAGGGCGGGCAAACGATTGCTCCGTCACTGGAGACGGCCGGATTTGGCAGTATGCGCGAAGCGCAATCGAACTTCCTGTTCACGCAGAAGGTCGGTCTGGACCGCCACAGCAACAACCGCATCGGCATCGTGGAAGAAAAAGATAATGGTTCGCAGATTGTGCAATCTTTGTATGTCCTAGAGCCGGTCCCATATTTGGATCTGGAGCGCGTGCCGCTCAACTATGGCGACTTCAACCTATATGCGCCCGGCATTTTCGACGTCCCGTTGCCCGACAAGCTGAAAGGCCGGTAGCGACAGCGGGACCGCTGCGTGATAGGCCTTGCCGCACCCAAACGGAGCGCGGCCATGCAGCACATCGTCATCCTGACCGGGGCGGGCATTTCCGCTGAAAGCGGGCTTGGCACCTTTCGCGACAAGGACGGGCTGTGGACGAAGGTGAACCTTGAGGACGTGGCGACGCCCGAGGGCTATGCGCGCAACCCGGACATGGTGCTGGACTTCTATAACCAGCGCCGCCGGGGCATGGTGGAGGCGAAGCCGAATGCCGCCCATCACGCGCTCGGGCGGCTGGAGGCGGCCTGGCCCGGCAAGCTGACGCTGGTCACGCAGAACATCGACAATCTGCACGAACAGGGCGGATCGCGCGAGGTCATCCACATGCACGGGGAGATGCTGCGCGCGCTCTGCTCGTCTTGCGGGTATCAATGGGACTGGCCGGGGGACATGAGCCGGTCGGACCAGTGCCCCACCTGTTCAACGCCCGAGGCCGTCCGCCCGGATGTCGTCTGGTTCGGCGAGATGCCGTACCACATGGAGCGGATCTATGCCGAGCTGGAGGTCTGCGATCTGTTCGTGTCGATCGGAACGTCGGGCAATGTCTATCCCGCCGCCGGGTTCGTGGCCGAGGCGCTGCGCCACGGTGCCGACACGCTGGAGATCAATCTGGAGCCGTCCGAGGGCGCGAGCCTTTTCGGGCAGCAGCTTCTGGGCCCCGCCACACAGACAGTCCCGGCGTGGGTCGACGGGATCCTGGCCGAGGTCGTGCAGTAAACATCAGAGTTTCCGACCCCACGACACCCGGTTCCACAGCCGCTCGTGCAAGATGAACGCCACCGCACCGACGACAGTCCCCGCAACAGCGATCCCGCCGGCGGCGGTAAAGGACCCGATGGCGATGTAACCGATCAGCGTCATCATGATCAGACCGCTGATCTGCCAAGTGATCGCTTTGCAAAGGGTGCGGGTGGGTGTGTCCATGATCGGGCCTCGTTCTGTCTGGCGATGCCGAGGTCATAGAGGCAAATCGGCCTTTCCACACTTCTGAACATTCGCTACTTTTATGACTGATCGTTATTTTTCTCACAGAGCGTGATAATATGGACAAACGCGACCGGGCAGAGATGTTTCGCAGCAGGCTGCGCCAGGCGATGGCGCAGTCGGGGACCAATCAGACCGCGCTGGCCCGGCAGACCGGGGCGGACCGGTCTACCTGGTCTCAGGCCCTGCAGGACGGAGAGACGCGGCTGCCCGGCGCCCAGCAGGTCGCCGAGGCGGCGAGCACGCTGGGTGTTTCGACCGACTGGCTGCTGGGCCTGACCGACCGACCGGAGCGCCCGGGAGATCTGATCGCAGCGGAGGTGGGCGTCACGAATGCGGAGCGCACCTCGGTCGATGAGCATATGCTTGCCTGGCACCGGGAGGCCGACGGTTACAAGATCCGCCATGTGCCCGCGACGCTGCCCGACATCCTGAAGACCGAGGAGATGCTGCGCTGGGAATACGGCGCGCATATCGGCAAGACCCCCGACCAGGCCATCGGGGCAACGGTGGACCGCCTGAGCCTGCTGCGGTCCGGGTCCTCAGATCACGAGATCGCCGTGCCGCTGCACGAGCTGGAGGCCTTTGCGACAGGCACCGGTTACTATGAAGGCCTGCCGGGTGAGATCCGGACCGCCCAGATCAAGACCCTTCAGGACCACTGCCACGACCTTTACCCGTCGCTGCGACTGTTTCTGTTCGATGCAAGACGGCTGTTCAGCGCGCCGCTGACAGTCTTTGGTCCGATCCTGGGGGTCGTCTATGTCGGGCGCGTCCACCTGGCCTTTCGCAGCGAGGGGCGCGTGAAGTCGCTGACCCAGCACTTCGACTGGCTGGTCCGGGAATGCGACGTGGATGCCAGAGATGTGCCGGGGCGCCTGGAGCGCCTTGCAGGCATGGTCCCATAGCCCCGAAACGCGAAAAGGCGCCGCGATGCGACGCCCATCGAGCGAAGGGTGTAACCCTCAGGCGGTGGCGGCGGCCTGAAGGTCCTTCTTGATCTTCAGGGCCTTGTCCGACAGCTCTCCATCACGCGCTTTCATCAGGAACGCGTCGAGACCGCCCCGGTGATCGACCGTGCGCAGGGCCGATGCCGCGACCCGAAGCCGGAACGAGCGGCCGAGTGCCTCGGACTGCAGCGTCACATTCTGCAGGTTCGGCAGATAGCGCCGACGGGTCTTGATGTTGGAGTGGCTGACCCGGTTGCCGGTCAGCACGCCCTTGCCGGTCAGTTCGCAGCGTCGTGACATCGTTTCATCCTTTTGGCCGAACCGTCGCTGCCACGAACAAGACGCCCGGGCGCGAAGGCTGAGAATTTCGAACGCGGTGCATACGCTTACCCGACTTACGCGTCAAGCACCGGGGTTTACCGGCTTGGGCGTCAAAAAGCAGCGTGCCGGCGACCCTGTAACGACCGCCTTCGCAGCAGCAGGTACGGGCGTCATGTCTGCAACAGACTGAGACAGTCTTTAGCCCGCACCCCTGGGGACGCTATACAATCCACGCGTGTTCTGTAAGATTATTAATGTCGCCTTGAAGGCTTGTTGCGTCAGCAGCGCAGCATAAACGACCACCTTACATTTCACACGCCATGGGCGACGTGTCGGTCCTGCTGTTAACGCGTGGAGGACCTGCCGGAGTGGCCATTGAATACACGATTCTGGGCGAGATTGGGCTGGTGTTCAGCCGCTGGTCAGGGACGATTGATCTGCCGCTGATCATGGCAGCCATGGAAACCTATGCGAACGATCCGGACCGTGTCGATCACCGGCTGGAGTTGATCGACGCACGGGATGTGGAGCATCTGGAAATCGACGTGTCGGACCTGCGCCGCATTCTCGCGGCAGAGACCGAGCCGGAGGGTGACCTGTCGAAACGGCGCTCGTCTATTCTTGTCGGCTCGACCCTCGCCTCCGGGCTTGGGCGGCAGTATCAGGGGCTTGCCGGGCGGGCGGGAGACAAAATCTCGATCCACCGCGAGGAAGGTCCGGCCTTGGCGGCGCTTGGCCGCGGCGAGGCGACACTGGCCGAGCTCTTGGCCGCGTGGCCTCACCCAGTGCAGATGACGCCTGTTCCCGAGCCCGAGGGCCATCCACCCGGCCAGTTGTCGAAAAAGACCGTGGCGTGAGAATGAAGGTGGCCTGAGCCCGGGCAAAAACCTTTCGGCCGGTCGGACGCTGTCAGGCCGTTTCGCGGTACAGCACCTTGCGGCGGCGTTCTCTGATATCGGCATGGCGGGCGATATCTTCCGCCGTCAGCAGGCCCGTACCGGAGTCCGCCAGCGTGAAGTTGCCGTACCGGTCTTCACCGCGCACGAGCGTGACGCACATGTCAGCGCCGCCGATCTGCGTCATGCGCGTCGGAATATAGCGGATCGCCAGCCCGATGCGCCGGTCGCCCGTCGTGTTCGGATCAGAGGCATGGAAGAGACGTCCATGGTGGATCGACATCTCTCCGGGCCTCAGTTCCACGTCGACGGCTTCTCCGTCATCCACCTCGACGGCGATCTCCTGCCCGCGGGTCAGCAGATTGTCCTCGTGGTAGGTATCCTGATGGGCGACGATTTCCCTGTGCGATCCCGGAACGAACCGCATGCATCCGGACGCGCGCGTCACGTCTGAAAGGGCGACCCAGGCCGTGATTTCGTCGTCGGCTTCCAGTCCCCAGTAGTGCAGGTCCTGATGCCAGGACACGTAGGCCGGGGTGTTCGGTTCCTTGATGAAGAACGAACAGCCCAGGATCAGCAGGTCTTCCCCGAGGATCGCCGCAACGTAGTCGGTGACGGCCGGGTCCTTCACGATCTCTCCCACGAAATCGAGGCCGATATTGGCGTATTCGCGGAAGAACGCACCGGGGTCGGGGTGGTCCGCGACCTTCGCCTCGGCTTCTTCCAGCCGTGCCCGGTAGGCGGCGGCCTGTTCCGCGCTGAAGGCCCGGATTGGGAAAATGTAGCCATCGCGATGATACTGGTCAGCGAAGGCTTCGGAATTGTCGAGCATATCGGCGCCCATCATTGCTGCGGCATCTTTGGCGATGGTAGGGGAAGAAATTGCCCGCTGCCAAGCTTCGGTGCGGGGCGATCATGACAGAAACAGGATTTCAGAGGCCCCATTGTCCCGTCCGGACCATTTCTGCCCCGGCTGCGGGGCCGCGTTGAAGTCTTTCCCGCGCTATCCTTGGCACTTCTGCAATGAGTGCCGCGGGCTGGCGACGGACGCCGCGGGCAAGAGGCTGGAGTTCGGGAATGCCTCGGCAAGCGGCGGGCTTGCCTGGCGGCGCAGGGGGGACACGGAATGGGTCGATTCAGATTATCGTGTGATTTGCCTGATCCACGGGCGCCGCGTGATGGTGACCGAAGCCCGGTTCGGCGGTATGGTCGCCCAGCCTCTGCTGAGTGGCCCAGCCCCTCGGATGGATGATCCGAAGTTGCGGGATTTGAGCCGATAGGCGACTTGCGTTAGTCCTTTGCCAGCGTGGTTTTGGAACGGTCATGAAGATGCAAAGTCAGTTGGTTGTAACCATTGCATTTGCTTTGGCCTGGCTCAGCTTCGAAGTGATGCAAGCGTTCCTCAAGGCTCTCTTCAGACCGCAAAACCTGACTCACTCTTCATGGGTGCATCTCTTCCTTTGGATGACACGTGCGGGCAAATGGTTGGCCATCGCTTTGTGTCTGCTGTTTTGGATGATCTGGCTGGCGAAACTTTTCGTGCCGTGATTTCGCCATCCGAGCGCTTTCATACCGACCCAGCGATAAGCGTTTCTGCAGCCTCTTCAGGATCCCGCCATCCTGCCGCGACCTCGTCCCTTAGCTTCGAGAGGTGCCCGGCAATATCCTCCCGCCGCAGCAAGACCTGCAGCGCCCCGGCCTCTAGCGCGCGTTCCAGGGCCGCCACCGCCTGCGCGGCACGGCGCTTGGCAATCCAGCCTTCCGCGCGCCGCCAGTCGAACAGACGGCGCACCTCTTCCCAGGCCTTCTCGAGCCCGTGGCCAGTCACTGCCGAGACGGTCATCGCCATGGGAAATCCGTCGGCATCGCCGGATCGTGGCCGCATCAGGTGCAGGGCGGCGGCGTATTCGGTTCGCGTCGCGTTCGCGACCGCCTCCAGCGGCCCGTCGGCCTTGTTGACGAGGATCAGGTCAGCGATCTCCATGATCCCGCGCTTGACGCCCTGCAACTCGTCCCCGCCCGCGGGGGCCAGCAGCAACAGGAAGACATCGGTCAGTTCGGCCACCATGGTTTCGGACTGTCCGACCCCGACGGTTTCGACCAGCACCGTGTCAAAACCTGCGGCTTCGACCAGTCGGATCGTCTCGCGCGTGCGCCGGGCGACCCCGCCCAGCGCGCCGTGCGAGGGCGAGGGGCGGATGAACGCGCCGGACTGGCGGGATAACTCCTCCATCCGGGTCTTGTCACCCAGGATCGAGCCGCCCGAGCGGGCCGATGACGGGTCGACGGCCAGAACGGCCACCTTGTGGCCCTGCCCGATCAGGCGCATGCCCAGCGCCTCGATGAAGGTCGATTTGCCGACGCCCGGCGTGCCCGACAGACCGATGCGCCGCGCGACGGAATCCGAATTGCTTAACCGTTCCAGCAGATATCGGGCCTGTTCCCGATGGTCAGGCCGGGTCGATTCGACCAGAGTGATCGCCCGGGCAAGCGCCCGGCGTTCCCCCGCCGCGACGCGGGCAGCCAGATCATCAAGCGGCGCGGTAATTGCAGGTGGCGGCATTCTGGTCCAAAACAGGGTGCTGTGGGGCGCGGACGCCGGATGGCCGGGTGTAGACCACCGACGGTGTAGGCCAAAGACGGCGGCGCTTCAACGGAAGGAGCGAGTGGGATGAGGGCAGTGAAAGCCTTTGCATTGGCCGTGGCAGCGGGTCTGGCGGTGTTCGCCGTACAACCCGCCCCGCAGGCAGCCATGAAGACGGCCCTTAATACGGCACCGGAGCCAAGGCCGGTCAACACGATCTATGATCTCTACCTCGGCGGCATCAAGGCCGGTGAGTTGACCATCGATGCCGCGTTCAAGGGCGAAACCTACGAGGCCCAGTCGATCATGCGCACGGCGGGCGTGGTCGGGTTTTTCTACAAGGCCTCGTTCGAGGCAGACATCACCGGCGATGTCACGGCAGACGGGCTTGTGCCCCGGCGCTTTTCCGCCGCGTCACGGATGAAGGACAAGGAACAGTTCGTCGAGATGATCTATGGCGGCGGGGCACCGGCAACCGTGAACGCCGAGCCTGCCTTCATTCCCAAACCCTGGGAGATTGATCCGGCCGCCCAGACCGGAACGCTGGATCCGATCACAGCGGCGATTGCGACCCTGGCACCGCGGCCTCTGGCCGGCATGTGCGAGCGGACGGTCGAGGTTTTCGACGGACGGCGGCGCTATGCCATCGACCTGGGCAAGCCGGTCCAGGACGGGGCACGGATCAGGTGCCCGGCGAACTATCGCCGGATCGCAGGGTTCAAGCCCAAGATGATGAAAAAGCGGCCGAACTTCCCCTTCAACATCTGGCTGGAGGAACGCGGCGACGGGCTGGCCCACGTGGTCCGCGGTGCCGGGGAGAGCATGTTCGGGCTGGCAGTCATCCTGCTGCGAAACTGATTACACCGGAAGCTGCCCGCGTTTGGTAGCGGGCGACTTCCACATTCCCCGGGGCGATGATCTGCGGTAACCCCCCGGCATGAGCCCGCCAGATCTGCCCGAAGGACACCTCCCGATCGACGGCGTGCTGCCCGACCTGCTGGCAGCGCTGGATCAGGCGCGGAATGCGGTGCTGGCCGCGCCGCCCGGGGCCGGAAAGACCACACGGGTGCCGCTCGCACTTCTGGACGCCGCATGGCGCGGGACCGGCAAGATCCTGATGCTGGAGCCGCGCCGGATTGCCGCGCGCGCCGCGGCACACCGGCTGGCCGCGCAGTTGGGCGAGGAACCGGGACAGCGGGTTGGTTATCGGATCAGGGGCGAGTCCCGGAACGGCCGCGCCATCGAGGTGATCACCGAGGGCATCCTGACCCGCATGCTGCAGACCGAGCCTGATCTGCCCGGTGTGGCCTGCGTTTTGTTCGACGAGGTGCACGAACGCTCGATCCACTCGGACCTCGGTCTTGCCCTTGCGCTGGATGTGCAGGCCGGTCTGAGAGAGGACCTGCGCCTCGTCGCCATGTCCGCAACCGTGGACACGGCGCGCTTCGCAAAACTGATGGCCGGTGCGGCGGTGATCGAGAGCCCGGGCCGGATGTTCGATGTCGAGACCCGGTGGCTGGATGCGCCTTGGCGGCGACCGAACCAGCGGGCAAACCGGCAGCGCGGCGCATTTGAAGACGCAGCGTCAGGTCTGATCGCCCGAGCGGCGCGCGAGACAACCGGCGACATCCTCGCCTTTCTGCCGGGTGCCGGAGAGATCCAGCGCGTCGCGGAACGACTGGCACAGCAAGTCCCCGAACTGGCAATCCAGCCGCTTTACGGAGCGCTGCCGTTCAAACAGCAGCAGGCGGCGCTGCGTCCCGCAAAGACCCGGCGGATCGTGCTGGCGACCGCAATCGCGGAGACCTCCCTCACCGTTCCCGGGGTGACTGTCGTGGTCGATACCGGCCGCAGCCGCCGGGCAGAGATCGACGCGGCCACCGGAATGTCGCGTCTTGTCACCCTACCCGTCAGCCGGGCAGAGGCCGACCAGCGGCGGGGCCGGGCCGGGCGTCTGGCCCCCGGTATCTGCTACCGGATGTGGACAAAGGGCGAAGAGGGCGCCCTGCCCGCCTATGCGCCGCCAGAAATTCTGGCCGCCGACCTGGCGGGCCTCGCTTTGGAACTGGCCGCGTGGGGGGAACCTGACCCCGCAAAGCTTGCCTTCCTCGATCCGCCGAGACCCGGCCCTTATCAGTCCGCGCGGGATCTGCTGGCCGACCTGGGGGCCCTGGATGAAGCAGGGCGGCTGTCAGAGCACGGGGCCGCGCTCCGCCAGATGCCCACCCATCCCCGGCTGGCTCACATGATCGCATGCAGCCAGAACGAAGAGGAACGGGCACTGGCCGGACTGATCGCCGCCCTGATCACAGAGCGGGACATGGCGGGCGTTCGCGGTGCCGACCTGGCGGAGCGACTGCGCCTGCTGACGGGCGAGAGAGGTGCGACCGACCGCGCACACCGCGACCGCATACAGCAGGAAGCGCACCATCTGAGCGGCACCCGAACCCCCGCCCGGGACCTGTCGGCTGCCGGGCGTCTGGCGGCGATGGCGTTTCCGGACCGGATCGCGCAGCGCCGGTCCGGCGATGCGCCGCGATATCTGCTGTCGAACGGCCGCGGCGCAAGGCTGCCCGGCGACGATCCGCTGGCCGGTCAGCGTTTTCTTGTCGCGCTGGATCTGGAGGATGGGCAGGAAGCCCTGATCCGGCGTGCCGTCGTCGTTTCCGAACCGGATCTGCGCGATGTTCTGGGGCACCGGATCAAGGCGGAGCAATCCGCGGCGTGGTCCCCCCGCACAAAACAGGTTGAAGCCCGGGACCGGGAGCGGCTTGGCGCGCTTGCCCTGACCGACCGTCTTTGGAAATCGGCACCGCCGGATGTCCTGGGCGCGGCGCTGCTGGAGGGCATCCGTCAGATCGGTCTGGGCGATCTGCCCTGGCCAGATCAGGCGACCACCCTTCGGGCCCGCACCCGATGGGCCCGGACCGCAGATGCCGGTCTGCCGGATCTGTCAGACGATGCGCTGATGGAGACCCTTGAGACCTGGCTGGGCGACGCAGCCAGCGGAATGACGCGGCTGGAGCACGTCTCGAGAATAGACCTGCACGGGCGTCTGCTGTCGCTCTTTGACTGGCCGCAGCGCGAGCGGTTGGATGCGCTCGCGCCGCCGAACTTCATGACGCCTTTGGGCACAGAGGCGCGCATCGACTATTCCGGCGACGCGCCCGCCCTGTACATTCGCCTGCAAGAGCTGTTCGGCGTGACCCGGCATCCGACCATCGGCGACGGGGTGCCGCTGGTGCTGCACCTTCTCTCTCCGGCACAGCGGCCGGTGCAGGTGACGACTGACCTGCCAGGCTTCTGGACCTCGTCTTACGCCGACGTGCGCAAGGACATGCGGGCGCGCTACCCCAAGCATCCCTGGCCCGAGGATCCCGCGACCGCCACGCCGACACGGCGTGCCAGCCGGAAGCCATGACCGAAAACATGATACTGGCAACGGACTCCTAAGACATTTCCGATATCGGCGATATTCGATGTTGACCCTGCGTCCCGTGTGTGGCGAGGCTGTTGCCAATCATACAAACCGGGAGGCATAAGCCGTGAGTACAACCGTGTTTCAAAGCCCCACCGAACCCAGTTTCCGCGACAGTGTCGATCTGATGTATCGTCAGGCCGCGCAACTCATCGACATGCCCGAGGGCCTGGAAGAAAAAATCCGCGTCTGCAACTCGACCTATACGGTCCGGTTCGGCGTCAAGCTGCGCGACCGCGTGCACACGTTCACCGGCTACCGGTCGGTCCATTCCGAGCAGATGGAACCGGTGAAAGGCGGCATCCGGTTTGCCGACAATGTGCACCAGGACGAGGTCGAGGCGCTCGCCGCCCTGATGACCTTCAAATGCGCCCTGGTTGAAGTGCCTTTCGGCGGCTCGAAAGGCGGCTTGAGGATCGACCCCCGCGAATGGGACGCGGAGGAGATGGAGCGGATCACCCGGCGGTTCGCCTACGAGCTGATCAAGCGGGATCTGATCAACCCGTCGCAGAATGTGCCCGCCCCCGACATGGGCACCGGCGAGCGCGAGATGGCGTGGATGGCCGACCAGTATGCGCGCATGAACACGACCGACATCAACGCCAAGGCCTGCGTGACGGGCAAACCGCGCAATGCGGGGGGCATCGCCGGGCGGGTCGAGGCGACGGGCCGCGGCGTCCAGTACGCCCTGCAGGAATTCTTCCGCCATCCCGAGGACGTCGCCAAGGCCAAAATGACGGGCACGCTGGAGGGCAAGAAGGTCATCGTCCAGGGTCTGGGGAATGTCGGTTACCACGCCGCGAAGTTCCTGACAGAGGAAGACGGCTGCACGGTCATCGGGATCGGCGAACGCGACGGCGCGATCATGAATCCCGCCGGGCTGGATGTGGAGGCAGTGAAGCAGCACATCGTCGAAACGGGCGGCATCAAGGGGTTCGCCGGGGCGAGCTATGTCGAAGACGGCGCCAAGGTGCTGGAGGAGGAATGCGACATCCTGATCCCGGCAGCGCTTGAGGGCGTGATCTCGCTGGGCAATGTCCGCCGGATCAAGACCAAACTGATCATCGAAGCGGCAAACGGGCCCATCACCGCCGGGGCAGATCAGGTTCTGCGGGACGCCGGACAGGTGATCATCCCCGACCTCTACGCCAATGCGGGCGGGGTGACGGTTTCGTATTTCGAATGGGTCAAGAACCTGAGCCACATCCGCTTCGGCCGCATGCAGCGCCGTCAGGAAGAACGCCGCCACATGCTGCTGGTCGACGAACTGGAACGCCTGACGGAAAGGAAAGTCGGCGCCGAGTTCCGTGAAAAGTACATTCGCGGCGCGGACGAACTGGAACTGGTGCGGTCCGGTCTGGATGACACGATGCGTGTCGCCTATCAGCAGATGGCCGAAACCTGGCGGTCCCGCAGCGAGGTCAAGGACCTGCGCACCGCAGGCTACATCGTTGCGATCGGCCGTGTCGCCGATACCTACAAGGCCAAGGGCCTCTGACCTGAAAAGACGACGTGGCCGGGCCTAGTCAGGCCCCGGCCGCGACATCGGTCGCGGGGAGGATCTTCTCGGCGAAGGCCGCTATCTTCCCGACAGCTTCGGCCAGGCTTTCATCGGCCACCGTCAGGGCAATCCGGATGTGACCGGCTGCGGCCCTGCCAAAGCTTTCGCCCGGCATCACCGCGATGTGCTGATCGTCCAGAAGACGTTCGGCAAATTGCGTGCCGCTTAGGCCCGTGCGGCGAATGTCCAGCATCACATACATGCCGCCGCCCGGCGGCACGACGCCGAGCGCCGGTGAGCGCTGGGCGATGGCCAGCGCCAGATCCCGGCGTCGGCGATACCGCGCCGCGACCTCCGCTTCATGGGACGCGCGCTGTGTCAGGGCAAATTCGGCGGCATCCTGCAGAAAACCCGGCAGGCCATAAGTCGTCGCACCGGCCAGATCGAGCATTCGGTCCACCGCATCCTTCGGCGCGATCGACCATCCGATCCGCGCCCCGGTCATCGCGTGACCCTTCGACATCGAGCCGATCAGGAAGGTCCGCTCGGCCATGCCCGGCAGATCGCGCGGGCTGGTGTGGGCACCGTCATGGACCTGACTGTCGTAGAGCTCGTCCGATATCAGCCAAAGATCGCGGCGGCGGCAGAGATCGGCAATCGCCGCAACGCGGTCCGCGGCATAGACAGCGCCGGTCGGGTTGTTGGGCGAATTCATTAGGATCGCCCGCGTCCGCGGTGTCAGCGCTGCCTCGATCCGGGTCGCATCGGGCTGAAAGCCGTCGTCAGCGGCGGTGGGTACAATGACCGGGTCCGCCGACACGGAACGGATGGTCACGTCGAAACTGGCATAGAACGGGTCGAGGACCACGCAGGCGTCACCGGGGTCCAGCGCCGCCATCATCGACGCAAAGATCGCACCCTGTCCGCCGGAGGTCACGATGACATTTTCCGGACCGACCGTCGCCGCGCCTCGCGCCGTGTAGCGCCCGGCGATTGCCGTCCGAAGACCGAGCGTGCCCTGAACGGCCGTGTAGCCCAGATGGCCACCTTCGGCGCTTCGCTGCATCTCTGCCAGGATCGAGCGATCGGTCGAGATGTCGTGGTCGCCGACCGACAGCATCACCACCGGCGTGCCCGCATTCAGCATCTGCCGGGCGCGGTAATGAACGCCCCAGCCGTCCGTCCCACCTGTGACAATGGCGCGGATGCGCTGCGACAGCTCAGGCATTGGGCCCCTCCGGCTTCGTCAGATCAGTCTTCCGCCAGGGCGAGCGGGACAAACCTGAGATCACCCTTGTTCTGGATCAGGAACAGCACCGATTTACGGCCCGCTTCCTTTGCCTCGGTCACGCGCGTCTCCACCTCGGCCGGGCTGGTCACCGGTTCCTGGCCCACCTCGACGATCACGTCGCCCGGCTGGACACCCTTTTCCGCAGCGCTGCCGTCGGGGTCGACTGCGCTGATCACGACGCCTGTCACCTCGTCCGCGATCCCGAACTCCTTGCGGGCCGCTTCAGACAATGGCTGCAACGTCAGACCGACCGAACCCAGCTCCGTCGCGGATGCTGGCTTATCGGTGGAGTCCGATGGCGGCGCAGCAGACGCGGAAACCGCTTCCTCGTCCAGCAAGCCGATCGTCACCTTGAACGTCTGTGTCTTGCCCTTTCGGAACACAACGACACGGACGGCCTTGTCGACGGCCGTGTCCGCGACAAGACGCGGCAGGTCGCGCATTTCCTCGACGTCCTTGCCGTCGAACTTGATGATGACGTCACCGGCTTCCAGACCGGCATCCTCGGCCGGGCCGCCTGCCGTCACCTCGGCGACCAGCGCCCCCATGGCCTGGTCCATGCCAAGCGCTTCGGCCAGTTCGTCATTGACCGACTGGATGCGCACGCCCAGCCAACCACGGCGGGTTTCGCCGAAATCCTGCAATTGCGCGACGATTTTCTTGGCCAGATTGGACGGCACCGAAAAGCCGATGCCGATCGATCCACCTGTCGGCGAGACGATGGCCGTGTTCACGCCGATCACTTCGCCGTCCATGTTGAACAGCGGACCGCCGGAATTGCCGCGGTTGATCGCTGCATCTGTCTGGATGAAGTCGTCGTACCGGCCCGCGTTGATGTCGCGGTTGCGCGCCGAGATGATCCCGGCAGAGACGGACCCGGCGAATCCGAACGGATTGCCGATCGCCAGAACCCAATCCCCGACCCGGGCGATATCCGAGTCCCCGAAGGCCACAAAGGGCAGCGGGGCGTCGTGATTGACTTTCAGGACGGCAATGTCGGTCTGCGGATCGGTGCCGATCACGGTTGCGGTCAGCGACAATCCGTCCGGGAAGTTGACGGTGATCTCGTCCGCATCCTCGATCACGTGGTTGTTGGTGACCACCACGCCGTCGGGGCTGATCAGAAAGCCGGAACCGAGGGACTGCACCTTGCGGGGCCGCTCGGGTCCAC
>JBCCMP010000059.1:0-16470 GCA_039026295.1 Pseudomonadota bacterium
AAACCTGCTCTCGGCCTCGTCAAAAGGGCGCGAGCTTTCAATGCCATCCTTGGTGATGATGACCATCTCACCCGGCTCGATCTCCCGCACCAGACGGGCACCGATAATGTCCAGCGCGCAGGTCTCGGACGCCAGGATCCATGCGTCCTTGTACTCGCCGAGCATTAGGGGGCGCACGCCGTTCGGATCGCGCACGCCGATCATCTTCGTGCGCGTCATCGCGATCACCGAAAACGCCCCTTCGACCAGGCGAAGTGCGTCCTTCATCCGGTCGGGAATGTTCTTCTGGATGGACCGCGCCATCAGGTGAACGATGCATTCCGTGTCTGACGATGACTGAAAAATCGATCCGCGTTCTTTCAGCTGCTCGCGCAGAACATCTGCGTTCGTCAGGTTGCCGTTGTGCGCGATCGCGCAGCCGCCCATGGCAAACTCGGCATAAAGCGGCTGGACGTCGCGTATCGCCGTCTGCCCTTTACCGCCTGCAGTTGAATAACGCGTGTGTCCGATGGCGCAGGAGCCCGGCAACATGTCCATGACAGACTGTTTCGTGAAGTTGTCCCGGACATGCCCGATTCGGCGGACGGTGTTGAAACCATCCTCCGGCGTGTAGGAACACACGCCTGCCGCTTCCTGACCGCGATGCTGCAACGCGTGCAGGCCAAGCGCTACGTAGTTGGCAGCATCTGCGATACCAAACACGCCGTAGACACCGCATTCTTCATTGAGCTTGTCATCCCAGGGAGTCTCGCCCATGGGGGCGTTGTCCCAGGGAGCCTGATCCCAAGGCGATGTATATTCGGCCGTTGGGTACTCGCCGCCAGTGTCGTCCATGCTGTGCTGCTCTGCCATGGCCACCCGTATGTGACTAATATAGCCAGTCAGCGGCGAGAGTCATCCACCGAGACCTTAAAATTGAAGAAATTTGCGAACGGGCGGGTGGCTCGCCGACCCGCGCGAGCATCAGCTGTTGGTTCCGCCAGTCGTGGGCGTTGACGTACCGGATGGCGCGTCCGACGGATCTCCGCCGCAGGGTGCCATCAGCGCGTCGATCCGGTCAGAAAACCAGGCCGGCATCTCTTTCGGGCGATAGCTGTTCAGCACATTGGCGAGGTCGTCAAAAAGCTTCTTCGATGCTGAATTATCGACCGCTTCGATGCCCGTCTCGGACATGCCGGTGCCGTCTGCCAACGCCTGCTCGAACTCGTTGACCGAAAGATAGCCGTAAATGAGGTAGCCGATCACCAGCAGCAGTAATCCGCGCGCGACACCGAACAGAAAGCCCAGGACGCGGTCGATTGGCCCGAGAGCCGAGTCCAGGACGACCGACGCGAAGATCGGCATGAAAACCGCAAGAACCAGCAAGACCGCAGCGACAACGATCGAAAACGCGGCAATCATCGAGATCACGCAGGACTCGGCCAGAAACGGCCCGACAACCGGCAATTCGCGGATCAGGGGCTCCAGGATTGGTGCGAAGTAAAAGGCGGCGAAGGCTGCTGCGATCCAGCCGAAGATCGCAAGAACCTCGCGCGTGAAGCCGCGAGAGTATGCAAGAAGCGCAGACAGCAGCACAACAACCGCAACGGCTGCATCAACGTAAGTAAACTGCATGGTCTCCCCCAGCCCTCTAGTCGTCGGGTTCTGTGAAGCAGCCCGATATCAGATCCGCCAGCCCAGTAACAGACCGCAGTGATATGCCTGATTCGCGCGACTTCTGCACCTGCGACGGCACGATCGCTTGGGAAAACCCCAGTTTTTCGGCCTCATTGAGGCGGTTTTCCGGTTGCGGTACGGGGCGCACAGCGCCCGACAGCGAAATCTCACCGAACAGCACGGTGTCAGATGGCAGAGCCTGACCAGTCAGGGCAGAGACCAGCGCGCCTGCGGCGGCAAGATCGGCACCGGTTTCGGCGATCCGAAGCCCGCCCGCGACATTCAGATAGACATCCTGCCCGGCAAAACTGACACCGCAACGGGCTTCCAGAACGGCCAGGATCATCGACAAACGGCTTTGGTCCCAGCCGACCACCGCGCGTCGCGGTGTCCCCAGAACCGATGGCGAGACAAGCGCCTGAAATTCGACGAGTACGGGGCGGCTGCCCTCTATGCCCGCGAAAACGGCCGAACCGGATGCGGCTTCCCCCCTCTCGCCCAGAAACAGCGCCGAGGGATTGGTGACTTCCGACAGGCCCTGCCCGGTCATCTCGAAGACGCCAATCTCGTCTGCCGGGCCAAACCGGTTCTTGACGGCGCGCAGAATGCGGAACTGGTGAGACCGGTCACCTTCGAAATAGAGCACCGTATCGACCATGTGCTCGACGACCCGTGGCCCCGCGATCTGGCCCTCTTTCGTGACATGGCCGACCAAAATGACAGCAACATTCCGCCGTTTGGCAAAGCTGGTGAGTTCATGGGCGGAGGCACGGACCTGGCTGACAGATCCGGGCGCGGAATCCACATTGTCTGCCCACATCGTCTGTATGGAATCGATTACCACCAGATGGGGCTTCTCTGCCTCCAGCGTCGTCAGAATGTCGCGCAAATTCGTCTCGGCGGCCAGGCTCACCGGCGAGTTGTCCAGACCCAACCGGGCGGCGCGCATCCGAACCTGGGCAGAGGCTTCCTCGCCCGACACATAGATGGTCTTCGCTCCGTTTCGGGCAAAGGCCGCGACGGCCTGCAGCAGCAACGTGGATTTTCCGATCCCCGGATCACCGCCCACCAATATGGCGGAGCTAGGCACCAGTCCGCCGCCCAGAACCCGGTCCAATTCCGCGATCCCCGAAGCACCGCGCGGCGGTGGTGCCTCATCCCCCGACAACGGGGTCAGCACCATCTGACGCCCCTTGGACTGGCCCAAGCTCTTGCTGGCAGGTCCGGCGGCTGAAAGCCCGGCATCTTCCTCTAAAGCGTTCCAAGCGCCGCATTCGCTGCATTGCCCGGCCCATTTGCGAAAGGCCGCACCGCATTCTCGGCACACAAAACTTGGGGCGGTCTTGGCCACGGTTTCTCCTGGGCAGGCCCGGTCAGGGGCTCTCCGCGTGCGATCAGTTCAGGGCGACATATCCCATGATCAGCAGCAATGCGAACAGCATGATCATCAGGGGAAAGACCCGGTACCAGCGCGGCTCCAGCACCAGCAGCCAGAATCCAGTCCCAAGAAGCGGCACTGCGAGTAGTCTGGCAATCGGAATCCAGCGCTCCATCAGCGCGCCCATCACCATCAGCATCAACACCAGTGTTGCAGCGTGTGCAAGCCGGTGCGTTCCATTCAACAGCAGGATCTGTGTCATGGAATACATGGCCGCCAGAAACATACCGATCCCGGCGAAGATCCCTGCAATCGTCAGGATCGTCGAAATCACGCCGTATGCTCGGCACGCATGATCTTGCCTGTCATCCAGGAAACCCAAATCGAAACCAGCACGCAGGCCGTGAAGAGCCAAAGCCCCCAGGCGGTCGCAACAGATCCGACACCCACGCCTTTGACCATGACGATGTAGAGCGCGATCAGAAAGACATCGGCCATGCT
Organism: Pseudomonadota bacterium; assembly: GCA_039026295.1. Classification (GTDB taxonomy): domain Bacteria; phylum Pseudomonadota; class Alphaproteobacteria; order Rhodobacterales; family Rhodobacteraceae; genus Thermohalobaculum. Next base: position 3,536 of record JBCCMP010000059.1, read on the forward strand.
AAGCTTGCCGATAACCTCGATGACCGGGATGTGCCGGGGATCGACCCGGTAGAAATGCACAGCCGCCAGCGCGATCGTCTTGGCGTAGGGGATTACCACCGCAAAGAGCGCGACCAGAACCGCAAGCGCGACATCTGCCTCCATCAGGTCGGCCACACCGCCCAGGATGGAAATCTGAGACCCCTCAAAGAGCCATGGGAACATCCCGGCCGTCGCCAGAGGAGCCAGCCATGCGGCGGGGTAGAGCACCAGCAGGCCCAGATTAACGGCCCGAACAATCGCGAATTGCTGCACCGCTTCGCCTTTAGGACGCGCCACTGTCGGCGCGCCCGCTTGCTGGCGCTGATGCGTCAGAAGCCTCGCCTTCGTCTTCCACGCCCTTCTTATCGACACTGTTCTTCCCGGACGCCTGCTTGCTGGCATCACGCATTCGCTCTGTCCACCCAACGACATCTTCGGCGATGATGGCCTCCACAGTCTCAACCAAAAGCCGGTCGGGCGGCGGATCAGATGCTCCGTCCGCATATGGTCCTGCCCGCATCTGGAACAGTATCTTCTCCCGGATAAGAGCCTGCTCGCGCGCCCGATAGGCGACACCGTTCTCCCAGTACTTGCGCGTCGCGATAACCGATGTGGCGATTGCGGCCAGGGCGGAAGATACCAAAGACAGACCCCGCAGAATTGACGAGATTGGCTCTTCGAAAAGCTCGGCCAGGGCGATCAGCATAGGCGTTAGCGCGGCCGCCCCGATCAGCGTGTTCTGCCACTGTTTGCCACGCCCCTGCTCGCGCCCGGCAGCGTTTGAAAAATAGGTGATCTGGTCATCCAGACGTTCGGCGATGAACGTGTCGACATCTGTCATCTTCGACCCCTGCGCGATCTGGCCAGCCGGTTACCTGATTGTCTCAATCGGCCCCTCTGGCAACCCGTTCACGAACTGGTGGACATATGCATTATCAGTCGTCTCGATATCTGCGACGGGCCCGTGCCATTGGATCGTGCCTTCGTGCAGCATCGCGACCTTGTCGGCGATCTTGCGGACCGATGACATGTCGTGCGTGATCGTCATCGCAGTCGCGCCGATCTCCACCACTATCTCGCGGATCAGATCATTGATGACATCTGCCATGATCGGATCGAGGCCCGTGGTTGGCTCATCAAAGAAGATGATTTCCGGCTCCGCCGCGATGGCCCGCGCCAGACCGACACGCTTTTGCATGCCGCCGGACAACTCGGCCGGGAACTGATCGGCAACATCCGGCGTCAATCCAACCCTGCGGAGCTTTTCTATGGCGATCTCACGGGCATCTGCGCGCGACTTCTTGCGTTTGCCCTGCAGCAGCCGGAAAGCAACGTTCTGCCAGACCGGCAGGCTGTCGAACAGCGCACCGCCCTGGAACAGCATGCCGAACTTGTCCAGCACCGCTTCCCTTGCCCGGCCAGAGACATGGGTGATCTCGTCGCCGTCGACACGGATTGCGCCGGTGTCTGGCCGGATGATGCCAAGCACGCATTTCAGCGTGACGGACTTGCCTGTCCCGGACCCGCCAATGATCACCAGCGACTGGCCTCTCTCGACCGACAGATCGACCCCGCGCAGCACATGCTTGGGCCCGAACGACTTCGCCACGCCAGACATTTCGATCTTGGCGGTCATTGGGCGCAGGTCCGTCGGGAAGCCAGTATCATCATGTACCGAACAGGGCCTCGGTCAGCAGGTAGTTCGACGCAAGGATCAGGATCGACGCCGTGACAACGGCGTTGGTTGTCGCGCGGCCAACGCCCTGCGCACCGCGACCCGAGTTGTAGCCGTGGTAGCATCCCATCAGGGCAATGATGAACCCGAAGACCGCCGCCTTCACCAGACCAGAGACAACGTCGCCGGTCGTCAGAAAGCTGTAGGTCGTGTTGATATAGGTGCCGGCAGAGAAGTCCAGACGGGTCACACCGACAAGAAAACCGCCCATGATCCCGATGATGTCACCAACGCCTGCGAGGATCGGCATGGCTATGGTTGCGGCCAGCAGGCGCGGTGCCACCAGATACTTCATCGGGTTGGTGGACAGCGTGGTCAGGGCATCGATTTGCTCTGTCACCCGCATCGTCCCGATCTCTGCCGCGATCGACGCAGAAACACGCCCCGCCACCATCAATCCACCCAGAACCGGCCCCAACTCGCGCGTCATGGCGATGGCGACGATGTTCGGGACGACCGCTTCAACGTTGAAGCGCGATCCGCCTGAATAGACCTGCAGTGCCAACGCGCCGCCGGTAAAGAGAGCCGTCAGCCCCACCACCGGCAGTGAAAAATAGCCGATCCGCATTAACTGCCGGCCAAGTTCCACCGGATACCATGGCGGCATGAAAACGTGACTGACCCCGGACCCGGCAAACATCAGCAGTGCGCCTGCCGATTGGCAAAGACCCAGCACAGCCGCACCGATTGCGGCGAGAAAGCTCTGAACATGCAGCAGAATTGCCATCCGGACCTTTCCCTAGCGCCGCTGCGTTCCCTATAATGCGGCTCCGGGCCTGTGCCAAGATGGCGAAACGCCTGAACCAAACCACGATGATGTCACCGAGCAGATGATACCTCTGAGCGAAACAGCAGAGCAAGAACGGGCCGAGATCATTCTCGCCCTGTCCAGCCTGATCGCCGAGATCACGGACGAGGAAATCGAATACATCGCGGAATCTGACACGATGGCGTCGGCACGGGAGAACCAGAAGCAAATCGCAGCACTGCGCACGGTCATCTTCAAGCGCAAGTGTATGATGACCGAAAAACACACCTGGTACCCGGGGGAGGTGCTCGGCCTCATCGCGGACAGCGGCGAAGAACATCTGGATCGCAGCTTCGAGATTGCGACAGGGCTGCTGATGATCCAGGCGATGGGCGATGATGATTCCGAGGGCATGATGTCCTGGCGTTGGCAGGAAATCGGAAAGGCATACTGGGACACTGACCCGGCCTTCTGCCCGCATTTGCTGCGCGGCTTTCTTTGGATGGCTGAAAACGTGTCAGAGTGGGATTTCATGCAGGATCAAGACAAAGTTCCGCCCCTGCCAAAGGCTGAGGAGGTCGCAGAATTGCTCCCTACGCCTCCTGCGAACGCGCCGACGCCCTAAGCCGTCAATCGGCCAGACGTTGCTCTGAAATGATCTTCCGCACCAGCGGCGCGACCTCTGCCTCGGTCATGCCCGGACGAAGACGATCATCATAAAGAATCCGAAGGATCGCTTCATCGTGCTTTGTCAGAACGGCGAACTCGCTGCCGTCATTGAACAGCGAAGGACGCAACCGTTCGTCATCGCCGAGCGGTCCCATGGATTGGGCGATCTCTTCCTCTATGCATGAATCGAGCAGAACGTCGGGCACCTCTTTACGCAGAAGGACGACGACAAGGCCGATTGCGCCCTTTTGCGGCAGGCCCTCTTCCCCGGTGGAATAGGCCATCGCCCCGGCGCATGGAGACGGCGCCGTGCGCCACGAGCGAACGGTTTCCTGATACCATGCCAGCCCTTCGTTCGGGCCCTGCCCAAGGGACGTAATCCGCGCCAGATCAGGGCTGACCAGCGCTTGATAGAACAGATCAGGGCCGTAGCTAATCAGCATATTCGCGGTCGGCTCATCGGCACCGGCATCGGCATCGGTATCCGCATCGGTATCGTCGGGAACCTCGAAAATCTCAACACCGGTGAGGATCGACAATCGCTTCATGAAACGTTCGATCCGGCCGCTGATCCTTGCCCGATCCTCGTCGTTCGAGACAATCAGACGATAGGCAATCGGCTTGGTCCATTTCCGCAGGAAACGCCGATTGGACACGTCCCGGGTCAGCCCCTGACCAAACGGGTCCATTTCTGGATTAAGCGTGGTCAGCAGGAAGTTTCGCGCCAGGATATCAGCAGACACAGAAGCATCCGCTGGGTCGCGAACCTGCCTCAACAGACCGTCCCTCTGCATGGCAGCGGTGTTTTCAAACCAGTCGATTCCGGCAGATGGAAGCGGCGCACAGGCTGAAAGCCCGAGCATCAATAGAAGACCAGTGATGCAGCGCATGGGCCTCTCCGCAAATCGGCTGCGCGGGAGAGTGGTGCCGCAAAAGTACGAAATCAAGGCTGCGCAAAGTCAGGGTTGCAGATATGTCCGCTGGTACCGCGAGCCCAGAGCGGTCAGGACCTCGTGCCCGATGGTTCCAGCGGCTTTTGCCACATCGTCGATGCTCTGGTTCGGTCCGAGCAATTCGACCATGTCACCCGGTTCGCAGGGGCGGTCTGTGACATCCAAACTTATCAGATCCATCGAGACGCGGCCGGCAAAGGTCACCGGCTCGCCATCGATATAGGCCGTCGCGCCGTGCGAGAGATATCGGATCAGTCCATCTGCATACCCGGCAGAGATCGTCGCGATCCGGCTTTGGCGCGACGCGGTCCATGTGGCACCGTATCCAACGGTCTCACCGGGTGCGAGATCTCGGACCTGAATGATCGGCGCTTCGACGGTGACCACCCTTTCGGCATCCTCGAACGGCCAACCGCCGTAGAGCCCGATGCCCATCCGCGTCATGTCGAAATGGTAGTCCGGCCCGAGCAGCAGTCCCGCCGTGGCAGAAAGGGACCGAGCGCACCCAGCGCCAAACATGCCCTCGAACGTGACGCGTTGTGCCTCGTTAAGCGGATGACCCGGATCATCCGCATTGCCCATATGGCTCATGATCAATCGGACGCCTGGCGGCAGATTGGCGGCAAACGGCGCGAACTCGTCTGCCTCCATGCCCAATCGGTTCATTCCCGTGTCGATTTGGATGGAACACGGCCCATTAAGGCCAGCAAACCATTGATGCGCCTGCTCTGCACTGTTCAGAACCGGTCGCAGGCTCGCCGTGCGGTAGAGATCATCCTGATCAGCGCCGTAACCGCCCAGGATGTAAATCACAGGATCAGCGCCGATGGCATCTCGCAAGGCCGCCCCCTCGGACGGCACCGCCACGAAGAATGTCCCTGCTCCGGCCGTCGCCAGGGCCTGACCTACGACACCGGCGCCGCAGCCATAGCCATCGGCCTTCACGACCGCAGCGGTCTCGCAGTCAGGCGCGCTCAGCGCATCCAGTTTGCGCCAATTGCGCCCGATTGCGTTCAGGTCAACGCTCAGCCTTGCGGACAGGCTCAGCATGGGCCGAACCACAGGCCACGCGCCAAATCAGAAGGCGTCCGCGCCGTAGTCCCCGCCGCCATATCCGCGGTCGCGGACCGGATCGGTGAACTTAGTGAAGCTGTCTTCAAAGTGCAGGTCCACCGTGCCAATGGGCCCATGGCGTTGTTTTCCGATGATGACCTCGGCCCGCCCATGCAGTTTTTCGGCCTTGGCCTGCCAGTCTGGGAACTTTTCATCATCCTCGGGGGGCTTCATGCGGTCGTGATAATAGCTCTCGCGATAGACAAACATCACCACGTCGGCGTCCTGCTCGATAGAGCCAGATTCCCGCAGGTCAGAGAGCTGTGGCCGCTTGTCGTCCCGGTCCTCGACCCGCCGCGACAACTGCGACAGGGCGATCACCGGAATGTCCAGCTCCTTGGCAATCGCCTTCAAGCCTTGTGAGATTTCCGAAACCTCGTTCACCCGGCCCTGATCCTTCGAAGACGCGGGGCGGACAAGCTGCAGATAATCGATCACAAGCACATCCAGGCCGAATTGCCGCTTCAGCCGCCGCGCGCGCGCCGCGACCTGCGCAATCGACAGGGCTGGAGTGTCATCAATGTACAAGGGAACCCGCTCGAGATCGCGGGCCACCTCCAGAAAGCGCTTGAAGTCCTGCTCGGAAAGTTTTCCCGAAAGGAGTTCGTGCGATTTGATCCGCGCTTCTGACGCCAGAATACGGTTGGCAAGCTGCTCTGATGACATCTCCAAAGAGAAGAACCCGACCGCCCCACCATCGATGGTGCCCTGCGTCCCGTCGGGCTTCTCGCCAACCCGGTGCTTGAGCGCGATGTTGAACGCGATGTTCGTTGCCAGCGCCGTCTTTCCCATGGACGGACGCCCGGCAAGGATCAGCAGGTCCGATGGACGCAGCCCGCCCAGTTTGTAATCCATCTCGCTGAGACCAGTTGACATGCCCGCCAGTCCCCCGCCCCGCTGGAATGCCGCGTTAACCATGTTCGCAGCGTCTTCCGCGGCGCGGGCAAAGCTGACAAAGCCGCCCTCGTACTTGCCCTTTTCAGCGAGGGTATAGAGCTGCTGTTCCGCCTGGGTGATCTGCTCTGGCGGCTCGGTATCCTCGGTGAAGTCCCCGGCGCGGCCCTGTATCTCTTCGCCAATGCGGATCAGGTCGCGCCGCATCGCCATGTCACGGATCGACTGAGCGTAATCCTTCGCCGCCACGATCGAAATCGCCGCACCGGCCAACCGCGCCAAATAGTCGGTGCCGCCGAGTTCCTGCAGGCCCTCGTCCTCGGCCAGAAACGGTTTCAGAGTCACCGGCGAGGCAAGCGCATTCTTCTGGATCCGGCGCGAGGCAACCTCGAAGATGCGCCCATGAACCGGGTCATAGAAATGGTTCGGCTGGATGATCGCCGCGATGCGATCAAAAATATCATTGTTCAGCAGCAGCGCGCCCAACAGGGCCTGCTCTGCTTCGATGTTGTGCGGTTGCAGCCGCACCTCGGAAATCTGACTGCCGTCGGCCATGGTCCCCCCTGTTCTCTTACGGAACGGCGTAGGGCTACATCTTCTTGGTGCCCGCTCGATAGGCACCACATTTAGATTACCGGGGATAAGTTGGGATAACAACGGGGATAAGTGGGACATCGCGGCCAACCCCCTATGGATGTTCGATTCTTTTTCTAGACGTGCAATTCCAATCTGTGGACTGTGTCGGGGACAAGCCGTGGAAAGCCATGGAAGACAAGATTTCGGGGGGAGAAATGTCGAAAACCTGCATCATCACCGGCGGAACCAGCGGAATCGGCGCGGCCACAATGGCGATTCTGCAAGATGGCGGTTGGGATGTGATTCCCACCGGCATCACGGACGAAGAACTGGATGCTGCCGGCCCGTCGGCCCGCCGGCTGGATGTCCGGGACATGGATGCGGTGAGCGCCCTCTTCGCCGAGTTTGACACCTTGCATGGGCTTGTGAATGCGGCAGGCGTCGGCGCTTTGGGTGACGGCGACTCGATGGAGGTCTTCGAGCAGACGGTGGACATCAATCTCAACGGCACAATGCGCTGCTGTCTTGCCGCCCGTGACGCGCTGGCCCGCGGCGGCGGGGCAATCGTCAACATCGCATCGGTCGCCGGGTATGTCTCTCTTCCCCCGGTTCCCGGTTACTCTGCCGCCAAAGCAGGCGTTGTGAACCTGACCCGCGCCCTTGGCGCGCGTTGGGCCGATGCCGGTATCCGCGTCAACGCTGTGGCGCCCGGCTACATCGAAACACCGATGACCCAGCACATCCGCGACGACAATGAACGCAACGCCCTGATCATGGGCCGTACCAAGATCGGCCGCTTCGGCCAGCCCGAAGAGGTCGGCGAACTGATCGCCTTTCTTCTGTCCGAAAAAGCCAGCTTCATCACCGGATCGACCCATCAGGTCGATGGCGGATATCTGGCCACCTGAGGAGACCCCCATGCGCGCCTGGCAAATCATCTCTGACGGCGGTGTCGATGCCCTCAATCTTGCAGAAGTCGACATGCCAGAGCCTGGCCCCGGCGAGGTTCGCATGCGGGTCCATGCGAACTCGATCAACTACCGCGACCTGACCACAATCGAGGATCCGGTCCCGCGCGGCCTGGCCTATCCGACGACCCCCAATTCTGACGGTGCAGGGGAGATAACGGCCATTGGCCCCGGCGTCACCGAATGGTCCGTTGGCGACCGCGTCGCATCCTGCTTCTTTGCCGATTGGGAAGCAGGATCATGTACGCCAGCTGCCATGGCATCCGCTCTCGGCGGCGCACGGCAGGGAATGCTGGCAGAAGAGGTCGTGCTCCCGGCAGGCGGCGTGATCGCGATCCCGGACGGCTATTCCTTCGCCGAGGCCGCTACCCTGCCCTGCGCCGCGCTGACGGCGTGGCACGCCCTGACCCGGCCGACCCCGGTGATTGCAGGTGAAACTGTTGTGCTGCTTGGCACAGGCGGTGTCTCGGTCTTCGCGCAGCAGTTCTGCGCCGCAATGGGCGCAAAGACGATCGTCACGTCCTCTTCTGACGCGAAACTGGAACGGATGAAAACGCTCGGCGCAACCGAAACCGTCAACTACCGGACAATGCCAGACTGGGAGCAAGAGGTCCTCCGCCTGACCGGCAATGGTGCGGACCGGGTTGTCGAGGTTGGCGGGCCGGGCACTCTGCAAAAATCCATCGAAGCCGCGAAAGTCGAAGGCACCATCGGCCTGATCGGGATCCTGACCGGCGGCGCGGGCCAGATCGTGCCGACTGGCATCATGCGCAAATCGATCACGATGAAAGGCATCTATGTCGGCCCCCGCCAGATGTTCGCGCAGATGAACCGCGCCATCGAAGCACACGGGATCAAGCCGGTGATCGACCAGACGTTCAGCTTCGACGATGCACCCGCCGCCTACCACGCAATGCGTGCTGCGGGGCATTTCGGCAAACTGGTGATCGCGTTCTGATCCTGCACCTTTAAGGTGCGCCGCCATCGGCGTATCTTGCGTCGGGTTGATTCGCGTGGGTGGGCATGTCCGGTCGCAAAAAACAGATTCGCCGCGTCAAACGCAGCCCGCGCGCACCAGAGCGCGTGGGAGCAGGAAACGACGATGTGCTGGATCACATCGCAAAGGTCAGCCAGAACGCGCGAGCGATCTGGTTCGGCCTGCTGGCGCTGCTGGCCTTTGTCACCGTCACGCTGATGACGCACCAGGACGCCGACTTCTACGCCGTTGACGCGGCGACCAAGCTGCCGGTGGTGAACATCGACGTCCCGCCGTTGGCATTTTTCATCGCCGCCCCGGTGCTTACAGCGACGCTGTATTGTTACCTGCACCTCTACCTGATCAATCTGTGGGACGCCCTGGCCGACGCCCCGCCGCGTGCGGGCGGCGAGCCGCTGTCCGAGCGTATTTTTCCCACTCTGCTCAGCCATGCCGCGCTTTGGTACCGCAACCGAATGCGCGGGGATCGCTCGGCGCCGGACCGGGCCATGGGGGCGGCGATGGCGATGCCCAGCATCGTGCTGGCCTGGGGCTATGGCATTGTCGTCATGGCGCTGCTGTTCCTGGCGTCCCTGCCGCGCCATCACGAGCTGCTGGGTTTCTGGACCGGGCTGTGCCTGGGCATCACGCTGGTCATCGGCATTGCCACCTTCAACGTCATGCGCCGCCGCATGGCCCGGCGGGACCGCAACATCGCCCATCGCCCCTGGGGCAGGGCGCAAAGGGGTAATGTTGCCCGGCTGGCCATTCTGCTGGCCGGTTTCTCGTGGCTGTCGACCGGCGGGATCGAACAGCCGATCCGGTGGCTGGGCCATCTGCCGAACGATCCGCCTACAGACCTGCAGCGCTGGGACGATCACCGGGAATGGTATGAATTCGGCTGGCATGACACCGACCCAGATGCATGGCGTGACCGCAAACAGCCTTGGTATGAAACCGTAGCGGGATTTGCCCGCGCAACGCTGGCGCCTGTCAAAATGGCCGAAGCGCGCCTGACCCGACGGCCAGACGACTGGCTGACCTACAGCCAATGGGTCAGGGATTTCAGAGCTCAGTATCTGAAAGCGCGCGGGTGGCAATGGGATCACGCGTTTTCAGATCAGGAACGACAGGCTTTCGACACCGAAAAGCGGGAATACTATCACCGCTATCTCGATCTGCTGGCGGCACCGGTGCTAGAGGGCGCAGATCTGCGCCAGGCAGACCTGCAGCGAGCCTATCTGCCGAACGCTGATCTGGAGGGCGCCCGCCTGCAAGGGGCGGACCTCAGAGGGGCGGAGATGCAGGGGGCGGACCTCAGAGGGGCGCGGGTGTCGGACTCAAAATGCACCAGAGCGGCATTCCTTGCCGCTCTGGTGCATTTTGCAGATATTACATGTGCTAAAGGGAGTCTCAATAAGGGGCAACTGGCGTTGGCTGTTGGCAACGTCGCAACCGGCCTGCCGCAGGACAGATATGTTCGAAACTGCCTGGACGAGGACGATCCAGAGGTATTCGGCAAAGTCGACGAAATCGATGCGGCGTTGTCCCATATCCCCGATACCGTGACTGACGACGAGCGCCACTTTCTTGTAAAATTGTCCCACCAAGACGTCCGCGACCTTTTGTTCTGCAAGCCGGGCCAGCACAGTTTCAAACTGACCTATGACCCGTGGGAGCAACGCTTTCACTACTCTGACGGGTCGTTGAAGTAGACGCGGAGTTCAGCAAGTGCTTCTGTCATGTGGCGCCTCAACCGCGCCATGCGTGCGGCAGGGCATTTCGGGAAGCTGGTGATCGCGTTCTGACGGCATGAATTTGACCGGGCGGAAAAATTTCAGCATGGTGAGATAAACGGCTGCGAACGGGCCGGGCAAAGGTCAAAGAGGCCACCATGGAATTCGCCATCACCTTCAAGGGCGTCGTCGATCCCAGCCGCGCCAAGGCATTGGTCCGGCAGGCTGAAAATGCCGGATTTACCTACTGCTGGTTCTACGACAGCCACATCCTGTGGCGCGACAGCTACCCCGCCATGGCCATGTGCATCGAGCACACCGAGAAGATGATCTTCGGCCCGTGTGTCACCAACCCCTCCACTCGGGACTGGTCGGTTGCCGCCTCGATGTTCGGATCATTGGCCAAGCAATCCGGCGGCCGGTTCGAGATCGGCGTCGGCCGCGGTGACAGCGCCGTTCGGGTGATGGGCAACAAACCGGCCACCCTGAAGCGGCTGGAAGAGTTCACCCAAACCGTCAAGGCCCTGATCCGCGGCGAGGAAGTGCAGTACGGCGACTGCCCCAATCCTATCCAGTTTCCCTGGGCCGAAGGCTACGAGATTCCGGTCTGGGTCGCCGCCTATGGCCCCAAGGCCCTGAATACCGCAGGCCGGATCGGCGACGGACTTGTCCTGCAGATCGGCGAACCTGCCATCATCAAATGGCTTGCCGATCAGGCCAAACAGGCCGGGACAGACGAAGGCCGCGACATGTCAGGTTACAAGGTCATGGCCGCCTGCCCCGCCTATTTCGGCACACGGCAGGAATGCCTGGACGCGACCCGGTGGTTCCCGGCCATGGTCGGCAACCACGTCGCAGACATCGTCGAACGCTACGGGACCGACCGGGACGACATCCCCCCGGCGCTGACCGCCTACATCGAAGGGCGGCGCGGCTATGATTACTCCAAACACGGGCAGTCCGATAACCCGTATCTGGACTTCATCACCGACGACATCATCGAAAGCTTCTCGGTCCTCGGCGATACCGACGCCCACATCGCGCGATTGCGAGATCTGGAAGCCGCCGGCGTGACCCAGTTCAACATCTATCTCGACAATGGCCGGGAAGAGCAGATCATCATGGAATATGGCGACACGGTCATCCCCGCCTTGAACGGGTGATCGCAACCTGTCACCAAAGATCTGCGCAGAGATGTGGGGACCGGATGCCGGACGCCTTTACCAAGCCCTTTACCCAGCAAGAGCCGTTGCCCGAGCCGGCAATCGAAGCAGCGGTCGCCGTGCTGCGCACCGGCCGCCTGCATCGCTACAATGCGGCCGAGGGCGAGACGTCCGAGACCGCCCTGCTGGAGCAGGAATTCGCAGCCTGTCTGGGTGTGCCCTACTGCCTGGCCACCGCATCGGGCGGAACCGCCATGCAGATTGCCCTGGCGGCCTGCGGGGTCAGTCCAGGCGATGCGGTCCTCACCAACGCGTTCACCCTGTCCCCGGTGCCCGGCGCGATCCATGCCGTCGGTGCGCGGCCCGTGCTGGTCGAGACGACGGAAGACTTGGTCATCGACCTCGACGATCTTACCGCGAAGGCCCATCAGGCGCATTTCCTGCTGATCTCTCACATGCGCGGACACCTGGTGGACATGGACGCGCTGATGGAATTGTGCGCCGCCCACGATCTGACCCTGATCGAGGACTGCGCCCACACCATGGGCGGAGCATGGAACGGAAGGCCCTCGGGCACTTTTGGCAAGGCCGCCTGTTTCTCCACCCAGACCTACAAGCACATCAATTCCGGCGAGGGCGGGTTCGTGACCACCGCCGACCCGGGTGTCATGTCCCGCGCGATCGTCAGGTCCGGCAGTTACATGCTCTACGACCGTCACCTCGCCGCGCCAGCGCCGGAGGCATTCACAGATGTCCGGCTCGACACACCGAACTGCTCAAGCCGGATGGACAATCTGCGGGCGGCGATACTGCGTCCGCAATTGCAGAACCTGACCCGGCAGGTCGAGCGCTGGAACACCCGTTACGCGATCCTGCAAGACGGCCTGCGCGGTGCCCCCGGATTGATCCTGAGAGAGACGCCGAATGCCGAGACGCATGTCGGCAGTTCAATCCAGTTCCGGCTGCCGGAACTGACCGATCAGGAAGTTACGGATTTTCTCGCGGCAACCGCTGCGGTCGGTGTCGAACTCAAATGGTTCGGCGCCCCGGAGCCCCATGGCTACACATCCGCCCATCAAAGCTGGCGCTATGCGGGCAGGCAGCAGGCCCCAAACACCGACCGGATCCTGTCCCGTCTTTTCGACATGCGTGTACCCCTCACATTCACAGAAGACGACTGCCGCCAGATCGCCGCGTTGATTGCCGACTGCGCAGCGCCCGCGATGACCGAGCCGGCCTGAACGTCCCTATCTCAGACACCCACGCAGCGCGCCGCACAGGGTTTTTGCCGCCGCCTCATCAACATCCAGATGGGTCACAATCCGCATCCGCCTCGGGCCCAGGGCACCGAAGCGGATGTTGTGCTCGGCCATGGCCTCTATC
>JBCCMP010000060.1:0-16426 GCA_039026295.1 Pseudomonadota bacterium
CCGAGGTCGAGCAACAGGTTTAGACAAGCAATTCCGGCCGCCCCGCCACCGGTCGAGACGATGCGAATGTCTTCGAACCGTTTTCCCGCCAGATGCAGCGCATTGTCTCGACCGGTGGCGGGGCGGCCGGAATTGCTTGTCTAAACCTGTTGCTCGACCTCGGACTGAAGCGGGAGAACGTTTGGTTGGTCGATGTCGAGGGCCTCGTCCACGCGGGCCGCAAGGATCTGGACGAGACGAAGTTGTCTTACGCACAGCCGGATCAAGGCAAAACGGTCGGTTTGGGCGAGGTTATCGCCGGGGCGGACCTGTTCCTCGGCCTGTCCGCACCGGGCATCCTGACGCCGGAAATGGTGGGTCAGATGGCCGAGAACCCAGTAATCATGGCGCTGGCCAATCCCACGCCCGAGATTATGCCAGATGCGGCCGCCGAAGCGCGGGCTGACGCCATCATTTGCACAGGTCGGTCGGACTACCCAAATCAGGTCAACAACGTCCTCTGCTTCCCGTTCATCTTCCGCGGTGCGCTTGATGTCGGCGCAACCCGGATCAATGAGGAAATGAAGATCGCGTGCGCGCACGCACTGGCAGATTTGGCCCGCAAGACGTCCTCCGCCGAAGCTGCGGCGGCGTATCAGGGTGAACGGATGGTGTTCGGCCGGGATTATCTGATCCCCAAGCCTTTCGATCCGCGTTTGCTTTCAGTGGTCGCATCAGCTGTCGCAAAGGCTGCTGTGGAGACCGGCGTGGCGACCCGCGAGGTCAATCTTGCAGAGTACCGCACACGACTGGAGGCGAATGTCTTCAAATCGTCCATGCTGATGCGCCCGGTCTTCGAGGCGGCGCGCACAGCCCGGCGCCGAATAATTTTTGCCGAAGGGGAAGACGAAAGGGTTCTTCGTGCAGCGCAGTCCATGATCGAGGAGGGCATCGATCAGCCTATCCTGATCGGACGGCCTGACGTTATCCAGTCGCGGATCGAAGAGAATGCACTTCCCATACGTGCCAATGCCGACTTCCAACTGGTCAACCCGCAGGACGACCCGCGTTACCGCGAGTACTGGACGACCTATCACAAGCTTCAGGAACGTCAGGGTGTCACGCCGGACACCGCGCGGACGATCATGCGCACCAATACAACGGCGATCGCAGCAGTGGCAGTGCGGCTTGGACATGCAGACAGCATGATCTGCGGATCTTCAGGTCAGTACCGCTGGCATCTCGACTATGTCCGACAGGTGATGGGCGGAATGCAGGACGGTCACGGTGGTTTCCTGAAAGCCGTCGGCGCGCTTAGCCCGGTCATTCTGGATCAAGGTGTGATTTTCATCGCGGACAGTCAGGTCAATATCGAGCCCGAGCCCGAGCAGATCGCCGCCACCTGCATCGGTGCAGCGCGGCATATCAGACGGTTTGGGTTGGAGCCGAAGATTGCGCTGCTGAGCCACTCTGTTTTTGGCTCTCTGGATACCGATTCCGGACGAAAGATGCGCCGTGCTCTTGAAATCCTGGATCAGCGGGAGGTTGACTTCGAATACGAGGGCGAGATGCACGCCGATCACGCCCTGAATCCAGAGTTCCGCGAACGCGTTTTCCCGAACTCTCGCCTGCACGGTGCGGCAAACTGTCTAGTCTTTGCCAATGTCGATGCGGCATCGGGGTCGCGCAACATTCTGAAACAGCTGACCGGCGGGCTGGAAATTGGGCCGATCCTAATGGGCATGGGCAACAAGGCCCACATCGTGAGCCCGTCGGTCACTCCGCGTGGGCTGTTGAACATTGCGGCATTGGCAGGTACCCCGGTGGCCAACTACGGATAAGGGGCCGGGGGACTTTTAATGACCCATTTGCGCTCCGGTAGACGGGGCAACCGGTCTGCGCAGAAGACGGAGAAGAGCGATGGGGTACGCCGACGTTTATGGTGCATGGAAAGAGGACCCGGAGGGGTTCTGGCTTCAGGCGGCAGATGCGATCGATTGGACAGTCAAGCCGAGCAAGGCACTTACCGGTGACGCGCCATTTTACAAATGGTTTGAAGACGGCGAAGCGAATACCTGCTGGAACTGCGTCGACCGCCATGTCGAGGCGGGCCGCGGTGAGCAAGCAGCTTTTATCTATGACAGTCCGATTACCGGTGCGAAGCGGACGATCAGCTATTCCGAACTCAGAGATGAAGTGGCTCATCTTGCCGGTGCGCTGGCACGGCGCGGGGTGAGCAAGGGTGATCGTGTCATAATCTACATGCCGATGGTGCCTGAGGCGTGCATCTCGATGCTGGCCTGCGCACGGATTGGCGCGGTTCATTCCGTGGTCTTCGGCGGATTCGCCGCGAATGAGCTGGCGGTTCGGCTGGATGATGCGCAGCCAAAGGCGATCCTGTCCGCTTCGTGCGGGATCGAACCCGGTCGGGTCGTTGAATACAAGCCCCTGCTGGACGAGGCTGTCGCGCTTGCCAGTCACAAGCCTGACTTCTGTGCGGTACTGCAGCGGGAGCAACATCCCGTCGACATTGACGGATACTATGTCGACTGGTCCGACTTTTTGGACGGCGCTGAACCCGCAGACTGCGTGCCGGTGGGCGGTATGGATCCGCTTTACATCATGTATACCTCTGGCACCACTGGTCAGCCCAAGGGCGTCGTTCGTCCGAGCGGTGGGCACATGGTAGCGTTGCATTGGACGATGAAGAACATCTACGGCGTCGATCCGGGTGAAGTGTTCTGGGCGGCCAGCGATGTCGGATGGGTCGTCGGCCACTCCTACATCTGCTACGGTCCGCTGCTGACCGGAAACACAGCGATCATCTTCGAGGGCAAGCCGGTCGGAACTCCGGATGCCGGAACGTTCTGGCGGGTGATGTCAGAGCACAAGGTGGCGTCTTTCTTCACGGCACCAACCGCATTTCGCGCTATCAAACGAGACGATCCGGACGGTGCGTTTATCAAGAAATACGACCTCTCGAATCTGCGCCTCCTTTTCCTGGCAGGTGAACGCGCCGACCCCGATACGATCCAATGGGCGGAACAACAGACGCGGATTCCTGTTATCGACCACTGGTGGCAGACAGAAACCGGTTGGTCGATTGCCGCAAACCCGGCAGGTATCGAGATCCTTCCGGTAAAGTACGGCTCCTCCTCAGTTCCGATGCCGGGATACGACGTGCAGGTTCTTGATGAAGGAGGAAACCAGACCGAGCCTGGAACCCTTGGTGCGATTGCGATCAAACTTCCTTTGCCGCCCGGATGTTTGCCCACGCTTTGGAACGCCGATCAGCGGTATGTCGACAGCTACATGACGGCATTCCCCGGCTACTACGATACCTCGGACGCCGGAGTCATCGACGAGGATGGCTACATTCACATCATGGCGCGTACTGATGATGTCATCAATGTTGCAGGCCATCGCCTGTCGACGGGCGCGATGGAGGAAGTGCTCGCTGGACACAAGGATGTCGGTGAATGCGCTGTGATAGGGGTCGCTGATGAACTGAAGGGACAGCTGCCTTTGGGATTTCTTTGCTTGAATGCAGGTGTCAACCGCCCACACGACGAGGTGGTTCGCGAATGTGTGCAGCGCGTGCGCAACGAGATCGGACCGGTCGCGGCATTCAAACTTGCTACGGTTGTCGATCGTTTGCCCAAAACGCGGTCAGGCAAGATCTTGCGCGCAACGATGTCGAAGATTGCCGATAGCGAGGCCTATAAGATGCCTGCAACGATTGATGATCCTGAAATCCTGCAGGAGATAAAGGACGCACTGCAAGGACTTGGCTACGCTGGCTAAGCTTCAGCTGCGCGTGTTCGAGGGCTAGTTTCTTTGCAGCTTCATTGACTTGTGCCAGAATAGAATCAACCTGACGGTGATTCCAGTTGCACCGGTGGCGCGATGCCCGACAACACTAACCAACGCGCTTCAACTAGCGCACGATTGATGGTGCTGGCGGTGCCGCTATGCCTTTCGTTTGTGGCCTTTGGCCTGCTGCTGGCTGTCGCCTTGAGCGATCGATCCCCGAGTGTTTCGCCTGCAGACAGGTCTGCACCGACAAAGCTGCTGAACGAACTGCGTGCCGATCTTGCTGAATTGTCCGCTGAACTCGCACTAGCAGGCGCAATAGTTGACGACACTGTGCCGCCGACAGCGCGATTGAACGATGCCATCTGGGGAAAGCTGCAGGTCTTGCAGACGTCACCGCAGGCGGCGGAACTGCGGGAACATGATCAATCGATCGGCGCTCTTCCGGCACTGAGTGCCGTTCTGGACGCCCATAAGACCGATTTGACAGCCGGCAGACCGGCTCCTCGTGATGGTGTTGAGCTGGCTGTCCTCCTATCGGGCCGTTTGCCAGCACTGTCAGAACTATCCGGATCGCTGAAGGAACCAGCGCTTCTGCCGCCTACTGACAGATCCGAAGTCGCGTTAATGCTTGCGCTCGCGGTGGCTGGCGCACTGACTGCGTTCCTTTCCTGGCAGGCGTTGTACCGCCCCAGTGAGGTGATTTCTGATGGTGCGGACGAAGGCAAAGTTGGCAAAGAGCGCTTCCTGTCAATGATCAGCCATGAACTCAGAACTCCGATGAATGGAATTATTGGCCTGATCGCGCTCGCCCGTCAAAGCAACCTCTCACCGCCGCAGGATCGTCTTCTCGAACAAGCGCAAAGATCAGGCACAGACATGTCTGATCTGCTCAATGACATCATAGATTTCTCGGACATTGAGGATGATCGACTTGAAATCAATGCCAAGCCGTTTCGGCTGGGCGATTTCGGAGATCAACTTGGTCAAGCTCTGGATCTGCATCGCGTGCGGACCGGACGGACCGTGGAACTGCGCCTGCGTGGTTCCGATCAGATATGGATTCTCGGAGACCCGCTCCGTCTGAAACAAATCCTGATCCAATTGTGCCGGTTCGCCGCAGAAAGTGGTGATGGCGGCGAACTGCAGTTGAACCTCTGGTTCCGCGATGGCGAGTTTTCCGTCGACATCGCTTGTGCCGGCGTACTGCGGCTGGATGCCGCCGGTCGTCCACTCGGATTCGTTCTTGGCGGTCATCGCGAGAGCAGGGGCGAACCGGGGGTCACTCGCGCCAACACACTTGGGATAGTAATAGCTCGGCGTCTGGCAGTCCTCATGGGCGGCGGAATTTCTGCGGAGCGACTGAGACCTGAGCGTAACCGGATTTCACTTCGCGTTCCGGTAGAAGTCGTTTCACGTCCGCAGAGTCTGGTTCGCGTGGTCACCGTGAGCGAAACGACCGAGGCAGTCTTTCGGACGGTTCTGCTGAACCACAATCAGGAACTTTGGGACGAGAGCTGCGCCGATGAAGATGTAATGTCAATATTCATTGAGTCAGGTGCCATTGAGAATGCCTCCCAATTTTCTGATCTTCGCGAACGACACCCATACGCTCGACTTATATCAGTCGGCCGGCCATCGGATCCTGACGTGTTTGATCAAGTTTGCGCCGACCTCTTCGATCAGGAATCTGTGCTGCGAGCGCTTGACGGCGATACGACGGTAACTGAAAGCTATCAAAACGCTGACAGGATACCGCGCTGACTTAGGTTTTGCCGGACCAAGTGTAGCAAACAAGGTGGGGGCGCAGATGAATCTCGCGGGCATGCGCGTTTTGTTGGCTGAAGACAATCCGACAAATCAGATGGTCGCCGTGCAGATGCTCGAAAGTCTGGACGCCACTGTTGTTCTGGCCACTGATGGCGCAGAGGCCTGGGATGTTTTGCAGAATCAAGGCTTCGATGTCGCCTTGGTCGATATCGAGATGCCGGAGATTTCAGGGATTGATCTCATCCGCCGTGTCCGGGCCCTGCCGACCACGACCGCTGAACTGCCAATGATCGCCCTTACTGCCTACGTTATGCGGGAACACCGTGCGGCCATCGACAGCGCGGGCGCGGACGGCATTATCGCCAAGCCGATCCTGTCCATCGAGACGTTCGGAGAAGAAATCCTGAAGCATATAGACTCGCGCCGAAACCGCCCCGTCTCCGCGATCGACCCGACAGCCGACGCAGTCCCGGAAAACGCTGAATATGAAACCGCAGCGGAAGCCGGTCGCGGCAACGAGGCTGAGGATCAGCCTGGTCCAGAGATTGACTGGGATGTCTACGCCAGACTGTGCAGCACTTTCCGCGGCAGCGCGATGGATGATCTCGCCGTGCAGATCGGTAAAGACATCAAAGCCGCAACTGCACAGATCAGCGGCGGCATGGAACGCTTTGACATGTCGGATATCCGAGCTGGGACCCATGTTTTAATTTCGGTTGCGGGCATTGTCGGCGCAACACGACTGCAGGAATTGTCACGATGCCTTAATTCTGCCGGACATGAGACCGATACTGTCCAAATCGGTCGAGATGGTCCGGAATTGCTCGAAGAAGCAAACAGGGTGTTGGACTTCGTACTCGGCGATTGAGAGATACGAGGGCGAGGATGAAACTGGACTTTTCAGAACCAGTTCTGCTGGTCGAGGACACGCCGTCTTTGTCGATGGTCTACCAGGCGGCATTGGAACGAGCAGGTCTAAAGGTCAATCCGGTTTTCAGTGCGCGCGAGGCATTGTCCACTTTTCGCGCTCAGAAGAACCGGTTGGTGCTGCTGGACCTCATGTTACCCGACGGCAACGGCATTGATATTCTTAAGGAAATTCACACGACCGAGCCGAATTCGAAGGTTGTCGTGATCACGGCAAACGGGTCAATAAACCGGGCCGTTGAGGCGATGCGCGGCGGCGCGTTCGATTTCCTGGTGAAACCGTTTGATGACCGTCGCTTGTTGAGTGCCGTTGAGAACGCAATAAAGTCAATGGCGCTGGATGCGGCCGATGCCGCCAGCGGAAACGATCTTGAGAGGCCGTCGCCGGAGATTCGCGGCTTCGTCGGAACTTCGGCGAAAATGCGGCAGATCTATGCAATGGTCCGGAATATTGGACGGTCGACTGCCACTGTATTCATTACCGGTGAAAGCGGGACTGGGAAAGAAATTGCCGCTCAGGCAATTCACGACCAGTCCACGCGGCGGTCAGGTCCGTTCGTCGTGATCAATTGCGGCGCGATCCCGAAGGATCTTTTGGAGTCGGAGGTTTTCGGTCACCTAAAAGGTTCGTTTACTGGCGCGATTTCAGACAAGATCGGCGCAGGTGCCGCGGCTGACGGCGGAACACTTTTCCTGGACGAGATCTGCGAGATGGATCTTGCGCTTCAAACCAAGCTTTTGCGCTTTCTGCAAACGTCGATGGTCCAACCTGTTGGCGCCGTCGAGCCGCGGAAGGTCGATGTTCGCATCGTTTGCGCGACCAACCGTGATCCCGCTGAAGAGGTGCGCGCTGGCCGTTTCCGTGAAGACCTTTATTACCGTCTCCACGTCGTGCCTATCCAGATGCCGCCGCTTCGGGAACGTGGACAGGACGTGCTGGAAATCGCAGATCAGCTGCTCTCCCGGTATTCAAAAGAAGAGGCAAAGCGCTTCCGGCGGATCACTCAGGCCGCGCGCGATGCATTGCTGGAGTTCCCCTGGCCCGGAAACGTGCGGCAGCTCGAGAATGTCCTGCGCAACGCGGTCGTTCTGCATGATGGCGACGAAATAACGCTCGACATGCTCCCGCCGTCCATTTTCCAAACTTCACGGCCTGCCAACAGCGGTTTCCAGCCGACAGAAGCAGAAATGCCCGCCGATCCGGCGTGGAATGTCCGGCATTTGATGCCGGATTCGCTGCCGCAAAGAATGAATGGAATATCATCTGCACCGGCAGATATCGGAGACATGTCACCTGGCGACATGCTTCGTGGTCTGGTTGGTGCAACACTGGCTGATCTTGAGCGGGAGTTCATCGAGGTCACGATCCAGGAGTGCGATGGCTCGATACCACGTGCCGCGCGTATATTGGATGTCAGTCCATCGACATTGTACCGCAAACGCGAGGCTTGGGCGCGGACAGCATGAAAGCGGGTAAACTGTGGAAGGACGTCTGGTCGCTGACGGTCCGACCGATCTTTTCAAGATGAATTTAGTCGCGCCATAAGTCGGCATTTTCGTATGTAAACGAGCACGACAGGTAAGCTGACATTAACGGCACATCCCGATAGTGCGCGCGTCTTGCGTGTCACTGAGGGGTTTTCCATGTCACAGCCGTCTGCCGATTCGGGTAATCCGCCCGCGCTTCTGAAAGCCAGTGGCCCGCGCCTTGTAATCGCAAACGCCCATGTTCTGAAGGAACAGGGCATGTCTCTGATCAATGCAGGTGCCACCAACCTGATCATCGATCTGGCAGAGATTGAGTTCATCGATTCAAGCGGGATTGGTGCATTGATTGGCCTCCGAAAAAATCTAAAGCACGGCCAAGTCACACTGAAAAACCAAACCAAATTCGTCCAACTGGTCTTACGTAAAACAAAGACTGATCTTGTATTCAACATCGCCTGAGAGGCGCGACGGTTATCATCCGGTTTGCATGTCAGTTGGGGTAAGTGATGAGCTTAAAGCTGAAAATAAGTCTGTTGGCCTTTGGTCTGCTTGGTGTGATCGCCACACTCTTCGCCGTTGCGATTTACGAGAGCATGACATCCACGCAGAAGCTGAAACGCGTCGAAGTAATCATTCCGTTTGTCTCGGAACTTAATGTCAGCGTACGTACCCTGCAGGTCGAGCGGGGGCGAACAGTTGGATTGATTTCATCTGAAGGTGCCGCGGACAGACGCAAAGCAGTGGATGAACAGCGCGCCCTTGTCGATAACGCACTGACGGCGCTCTCGGTTGTGATAACCGACTCGGAGATTGCCAGTCGATTGCCATCTATCGCTGAGCAGGTTGCGGCTTTGTCCCTACTTTCTCAGCGCGTCGCAGAACACAGGATACGTGTCGATTCCGGCAATGTGACCATTAAGAAGAATATCGACTTCTACGCTGGCGAAATCGAGAAGGTCATCGAACTATTGTATTCGATGGTCGCTTTGACGCCCGACGCAGAGCTGGCTATGGAGTTCACGTCATTTACCTTCCTTGTACAGGCGATGGAGCACGGCGGTCTCGAAAGGGCGCTCGGTGCGGCGCTGTTCAACCAGGCAGCGACAGGCGAGATAAATCCTGCCACCTACAAATCCTATAACTATCGGCGAGCTCGCGAAAAAACTGCGATCGAGAATTTCCTTGCGCAAGCCCTTCCGAACGAGCGTGAAAAGTATTTGAATACGGTTGTCGGTCCGACAGTAGACAAGGTAGAGGCGAAACGAAAAGTGCTTACGCAGATCCGTGCGAACTCTGACGGTCAAGGCGTCGTCGGATCAGAATGGTTTGCGTTGGCCACAGAGCGGCTTGGACTGATCTATGAAGTCTCCGAGTATGTTATTGGTGACGCCGACAAGCATTTCAGAGAGTTGATTGCGGAAAAGGAACAGCAGGAGCTCTTCATCGGCGCGGCGGCCGCGATCATAATAATTGGGTCCGCGCTGATCGTCGTCTTAACCCTGCGGTCGTTTGGACGCGATGTGCAGGTCGTTCTATCGGCACTTTACGATCTCAGGCGCGGCAAGACAGAGGTTACCAAACCAAAGGTCAAGCCAGGCGGAGAGATTGCAAAAATACTGTCTGACATCGATCAAGTTGCGGGGTACGTATCGGCAACTGCCGAGACGGCGGATGCCATTGCTGGCGGTGACCTCACCGCCGAGGTCACGCCAGTTTCCGAGCACGATCGCCTGAGCATGGCCTTCCAGATCATGGCTGTTTCCTTGAACCAAGTGATCGACGGTGCGCGCGAAGCAGCGGAAAAGGTTTCGAAAGAATCGCAGGATCTGGACAGCGCCGCGGGGGTCATTGCCTCTGTCAGCCAAAAACAGTCAGGCGCGGCACAGACCGCTTCCGCGGCGGTTGTCGAGATTACAGCTAATCTGACACTGACGGCAGAGAACGCCGAAGAAACCGACAAGCTTGCACAGCAGGCGGCGCAAGAGGCGCGAGAAAGTGCAAGCTCGGTGCTTCAGGCGTCGCAAGCAATGAACTCCATCGCAGAGAAGATTATGATCATCCAGGAAATCGCGCGTCAGACCGATTTGCTGGCCCTCAATGCTGCGGTAGAGGCCGCGCGGGCAGGTGAGCACGGTCTTGGTTTCGCCGTCGTCGCATCTGAGGTTCGCAAACTCGCAGAGCGCAGTCAGATTGCGGCAGAAGAAATATCTTCGCTTTCGTCCAGTACGCTGGAGGTGTCTACCGATGCAGCGGAGCGTATTGAGCGTCTAAGCCCGATGATTCAACGCACGGCAGAGTTGGTGGCGGACATCTCTACCGCGACGAAAGAGCAGTCGGTCGGGGCGGAGCAGATCAATTCATCGGTCCGTCAATTGAGCCAACTTATCCAAGAGAATGAAGCCTCTGCGAAGGAGGTCAGCACCCGGGTAACGAGGTTGTCAAGCCAGGCAAGAGAGCACCTCGAGAACCTCGAATTCTTCGAGTTGAGTCAAAGTGTGATCCGGGAACTCAGCCAGAAAGAGGGCTATGAGGAAATCGTATCGCAGATGAGCATGGGTCACGATCTGGATCTCAAAGCCGCATGATATTAGTCCCGGAACGATCCGCATTTAGACTTTTGCGGCCATCAGAATCACGTTCCACCTTTCTGCCGATCTTTTCATGATGAAAACGATCGGCAGGAGACCATGCATCCTGGCGAAACAACTTAACTGGGCCCGCCCGAATTCTGATTGGTCTCATCGAAAATGTGAATTCAACCGTCGGAAAACCGTCACTCAAGACGTCACCAAAGCTGCGACGTAAGGGGATCTTGGCTGGGGAACCTGGATTCGAACCAGGACTAACGGAGTCAGAGTCCGTGGGTCTACCGTTAACCTATTCCCCAGCAGCGCGGCCTCAGATAATCGAGTCGGATTAACAGGTCAAGAATCTTGCCACTGGCCTCAGCCGCCGTGCAGGATATGCAGCACGTCGCCGTCCACGACCCGGTAAGCTTTTCCTTCTGCGCGCATTTTTCCGGCTTCCTTCGCGGGCTGCTCGCCTCCCAACGTCACATAGTCGTCGTACGAAATCGTTTCCGCACGAATGAACTTCGCCTCGAAATCTCCGTGGATCACACCGGCAGCCTGCGGCGCCAGCGTTCCATGGGCAATTGTCCAGGCCCGGCTCTCTTTCGGGCCTGCGGTGAAATAGGTGATCAGTCCCAGTAAATTGTAGCCGGCCACGATCAGGCGATCGAGGCCGGGAACATCCAGACCCATGTCATCCAGAAAACTTGTGCGATCTTCATCATCAAGCTGAGCAATCTCTTCCTCGATCGCGGCCGATATCACGACATGCCCGGCACCCTGAGCCGCCGCCATCTCCGCCACAGCGGCAGAATGTGCGTTACCGGTTGCCGCCGCCACTTCTTCGACATTGCACACGAAAAGCACGGGCAAGGCGGTCAGCAATTGCAGCGTGCTCCAGACCTTTCTGTCTTCGGCATCGACTTCCACAGTCCGTGCAGGTCTGCCGTTTTCCAGAGCGTCCTGTGCGACCCGCAAGAGCCGATCCTGTTGGACGGCGTCCTTGTCCCCGCCTTTGATCTTGCGCGACAGGTTCTGCAGCCGCCGGTCGATCGATTCGAGATCGGCGAGCATCAGCTCTGTTTCGATCGTCTCTGCGTCTGCGACCGGGTCTACACGGCCTTCGACATGGGTAATGTCGCCGTCTTCAAAACAGCGTAGAACGTGCGCGATCGCGTCGACCTCACGGATGTTCGCAAGAAACTGATTGCCTAGACCCTCGCCCTTTGAGGCACCCTTCACCAATCCTGCGATGTCGACGAAGGTGAGGCGCGCTGGAATCACGTTTGCCGATTTGGCGATGGCGGCGATTTTGTCCAGCCTGGCGTCGGGGACACTGACCTCTCCGACATTCGGTTCGATCGTGCAGAAGGGAAAATTCGCCGCCTGAGCCGCAGCAGTGCGGGTCAGAGCATTGAACAGGGTCGATTTACCAACGTTCGGCAAGCCGACAATACCGCAGCGGAAACCCATCATCATCCTCGTCTGTTCATCCGGGCGCGAGGTGGCATGGGCGCACCTGTGGGTCAAGGGGACAGCGCACCGCAGATCAAGATGAACAGCCGGTAAAGCGCTCGATCACCGGAATTCACAACGCCCCGATCAGGTGTGTTGAAGCGTTATTCGTCATCCGCCCGCCGGTTGGTCATGGTCCGCACGCACAACTTTATCGGGAGAAACCGCATGACTGAACTTCGCATCACCGTCCGCAATACGTCCGAGACCGGTGGAACCTTCCTGACGCCTTTCTACTTCGGATTTCACGACGGCAGCTTTGATCTCTTTAACGAAGGTGAAGCGGCCTCTGCCGGCCTGGAGTCGCTGGCCGAAGACGGCGCGACAGCCACCTTGGGCGCAGAAAGGGCGGCCGCATCGCCGGGCAGTCAGGGCGCGGTGGTCTTTGGTGCCGGGGGCCCGATTGCGACCCAAGAGCAAGCCTCTGCCATCGTCAGTGTCAATGGTGCCCTGAACACATCAGTCAGCTATGCGGCAATGATCCTGCCGTCCAACGATGCCTTCGTCGGATCCGACGAGGCACTGGTTCTTTTCGACGGCGCAGGTAACTTCAAGGGCGCGCAGACGGTCAGCCTTTCTGGTCAGGATGTCTATGACGCCGGTACAGAAGTAAACACTGAACTCGAGGCGGCGTTCATCAACCAGACCGGGCCGAACACCGGCGAGACAGAGGGCGGCGTGGTTCAGAAGCACCCCGGCTTCATCGGATCAGAGGGCGGCCCTGACGGAACGCCGATCATTCTTGGCGGCACCAATGCAGCTGGCGCATTCATCGATCCTGTCGCCGCTGACTTCACGCGCGACGGGGCACAGATTGTCGATATCCACATCAACGAATATGTGGAACGCACCGGAACTTCGGGTCGCGACTTTATCGTCGGCGACAGCCGGGATGATGGCATCGATGGCGGCGCTGGCCGCGACTACCTGGTGGGTAAAGGCGGCTATGACGTCATTTCTGGCGGCGAAGGCCGCGATTTCATCTCCGGCGGCTCGGGCGATGATGAATTGTCGGGCGATGGTGGCAACGACAAGGTCCTTGGTGGCTCGGGCCGTGACCTGATCGATGGCGGTGCGGGCAGGGATTGGCTCAGCGGTGGCTCTGGCGATGATGGAATTCACGGCGGCGATGGCCGGGACTATGTCAGCGGCGGCCGCGGTAGCGA
This sequence comes from Pseudomonadota bacterium, assembly GCA_039026295.1. Lineage (GTDB taxonomy): Bacteria > Pseudomonadota > Alphaproteobacteria > Rhodobacterales > Rhodobacteraceae > Thermohalobaculum. The sequence continues at coordinate 13,229 of JBCCMP010000060.1, forward strand.
CGGGTTGAGCGGCGGCGCCGGACGCGATCTGTTGCTGGGCGGGCGCGGCGAAGACGTGCTGAATGGCGGAACAGGCAACGACAAGCTGATCGGCGGGCGCGACAGCGACACCTTCGTGTTCAATGCAGACAGCGGAATCGACTGGGTCTGGGATTTCGACGTCTATGACGACGCCATCGCTCTGGTTGGCACCGCTCTCACCAATTTCGAGGACGTGCTGGACAACGCCCACGATGTAGGCCGCAGTTCGGTCATCAAGGTCGATGATGGCGACGCAATCTACCTGCGCGGCGTCAGTGTCGACGACCTCAGCGCATCGAACTTCGACTTCGCCTAACGGCTTCCACGGACTCGGAAGCTTGCCATACTGAAAAAGCTACGGGGTGCGGCTTGCCGCACCCCTTATGCTGGTCTTTACGGTTTGATCACTGTCGCGCCGGTAGTCTTGCGCGCCTCCAGGTCCTTATGGGCCTGAACGGTATCGGCCAGAGCATAGGTCTGGTTGATCTCGATCGAGACCTTGCCAGCGGCAACCATCCCAAACAGATCATCGGCGCGTTCCTGACAAGCCTCTCGCGTTGCGATGTGTGTAAAAAGGGTAGGGCGCGTCAGATAAAGCGACCCTTTTCCTGCCAGAACCTGCGGGTCCACCGGATCAGGCTTGCCAGAGGCATTTCCGAACGTCGCCATAATCCCCATCGGCCTCAGGGAGTTAAGCGACCCCTCCCAGGTCGATTTGCCGACCGAGTCCATCACTACATCGACCCCCTTGCCATCGGTCAGGTCCTTGACCCGCGCTTCCCAGTCTTCGGTGGCATAATTGATGCAGACATCAGCGCCAAAGCGTTCTGCCAGGCGGCACTTTTCATCCGTTCCCGCTGTTCCGATCAGTCGCACGCCCATGGCGCGTGCCCACTGGCAGGCAATCAGGCCCACACCTCCCGCTGCCGCGTGAAAAAGGACCGTCTCACCGCCCGTCAACCGGCCTGTGGATCGAAACAGATACTGTGTCGTCAGGCCCTTCAGCATCATCGCCGCGCCTGTATCGAAGCTGATCGCATCGGGCAGTTTGCAGACCTGCATCGCGTTCATCACGCGCGCCTCGCAGTAAGACCCCGGAGGCGCGCCTGCATATGCGGCGCGATCCCCCTCGGCCAGATGGGTGACGCCATCGCCGACGGCTTCGACGATCCCTGCGCCCTCCATTCCTAACGCATGAGGGAGTTCCAGAGGGTAGACACCCGATCGTTGATAGACGTCGATAAAGTTCAGCCCGCAGGCCTCATGCCGGATGCGGATCTGCCCGGGACCGGGGTCGCCGACATCCAGGTCAACCAACTGCATGGTATCCGCGGCTCCGAAACTAGTTATCTGAATGGTCTTTGCCATGTTGGCCTCCCGTCAGGACATTGGATTTGGGGCGACACAGCTTGCCTGAAGCCCCCCGTCGACCACCAGTTCGGTCGCCGTTATATACTTTGCATCACCCGATGCGAGGAAGCACACCGCATGCGCCACATCCCAGCCATCGCCCATATGGCCCATAGGGACCTGCGCATTGCGGGCCGCAATGACCGCGTCAGCATCGCCGCCGCCGCGCTGATGCACGATCCGCGCCTCAACCAAAGGTGTGTGCATCAGGCCGGGCACCACTGTGTTCACGCGTACATGTTGCGAAGCGTATTTGACCGCCGTCACCTGACCCATCTTGATCAAACCGGCCTTTGCGGCGGCGTAGGCCACGCAGTCAGGCCCAAAGAACCGCAAGGCGGCGATCGAGGCAAGGTTGACGATGGCACCGCCACCCTGACCTGCCATGATCGGGATGACGCGTTTCATTGTCTCGAACACGTAATTGATATTGTGGTCGAATTGCCCTGACCAGACATCAGGGGCCATCGACACCACGTCGCCGGGCATAGAGCCGCCGACATTGTTGACCAGAATATCTATGCCGCCCATCTTCTCTGCGGCGTCTGCAACCAGCGCGTCAATCTCTTGCGAATTGTTGATATCCGCCGTGCGCTGATGCATTGGCCCGCCCACGACATCCGCCGTCGCCTGCAAAGCCTCGCCGGATCGATCGCTGCCGAACACTTCTGCACTCTCTCGAACCATCAACGCAGCAGTTGCCCGGCCATTGCCCCAACCGGCGCCAACCGATCCCGCGCCAATGATCAGGGCGCGTTTGCCTGACAGTCGTCCCATGTCTCCTCCTGTTCAGCGTGACAGTATCGGCTACCGGATCATCGGCAAATGGAAAGCGGTCTTGGCCTGAGCTAGGGTCGCCGAAATCACAAGAGCGGAGGTAGCCGTGAGCCGGGATCACATCAAAACTCATCGCGACGGTAACGTGTTGACGGTCACCATCGACAACGAACCCAAACGCAATGCCATCGGCACAGACGCGTTGGACCGGCTGGATTCGCTCGCTGATGAACTGCCGTCATCGGGCGTGCGTGCGGTGATCCTGACCGGGGCAGGGGACAGGGCCTTCACTTCGGGTTTTGATCTGGCGGAACTCGGTGATTTCAAACCAGAGAACTTCCTGAAATCCCATTTTTCGGATGTTTTTGAAAAATGGGCGCGCCTTCCGATGCCGGTGATCGGGGCGCTGAACGGTCACTGTATGGGGGGCGGTGTCCATGTGGCGGTGATTTGCGACACGCTGATTTCGGTCCCCGGTGCACGGTTTATGATCCCGGCGGCACGGTTCGGCTTCGTTTATGTGCCGGCCAGCATCCGCAGGATCGCAGCGGCGCTTGGACCGACCCGCGCTGCAGAACTCTTGTATCTCAACCAGGAACTGGTGGCAGACGATCTGGTGGCCGCAGGTTTCATCCGGAAAATTGCGACCCGGGACCTGATGGCTGATGCGATGGATATGGCGCAGAATGCGGCAAAACTCGCACCGCTATCTGTGGCCGCGATGAAGGAAATCGTCCATGATTCGCCGGATCAGCCGCGGATCGAAGAACTCGTCCGAAGCTGTGCGCATTCAGAAGACGTGATAGAAGGGCTAGCTGCAATGCGGGAGAAACGACAGCCGATCTTCAAGCGGCGTTGAGCGTCTGCCGCGCGAAACCACCGACATTGCGCATCAGGATCTCCCGCAACTCGTCAGCGCGATCCGTCATCAGGTTCGTCGGTGCCGCGATGCCGATAGACAGCATCGACTGGCCGCGTGGCAGCGGCAGC
>JBCCMP010000061.1:0-16254 GCA_039026295.1 Pseudomonadota bacterium
CCTGCATCGGGGTCGGGTCTGGACGCGGCGGCGCGGCTGGAGAGGTGGCTCGCCGCCGCAACCGACGCCGCGCAGGCCGCTCTGGTCGAGATCGATCGGGTTCGCCTGTGGCGTGAGCGGGCCGGAGTGGCGACCGGTGGCCTGCAGGGAAGGGGGGCGCCTGCCCTGATCGGCCTGCTGGCCCGGCTGCCCGTGGTGTCGGCCAAGGTGATCTCGGCCGAACTGGGCGTGTCCGGCACCCAGGCGCGGCACCTGATGGATAGGTTCGACGGTCTGGGTCTGGTCCGGGAAGTGACCGGCCACAGCCGGTTCCGCTTCTGGACGGCCCGGATCCGCCCCTCAGATCCGGTGGCGCTGATCGGCTATGCGCGGGTGTCGACCGAGGATCAGACCACCGATCCGCAGATTGCGCTGCTGGAGGAGGCAGGCTGCGCGCGGATCTTCCGGGACGTCGCCTCTGGCGCGGCACGCAGCAGGCCGGAACTGGCGCGGGCGCTGGAGCGCGTGGGGCAGGGCGATGTGCTGGTCATCGCCCGGCTGGACCGCCTGGCGCGATCGCTGAGCCACCTGCTGGAGATCGTCGAGGGACTGGAGGCAAAAGGGGCCGGGTTCCGGTCGCTGGGCGATCCGATCGACACGACCTCGGCGCAGGGACGGCTGACGCTGCAGATCCTGGGGGCCGTGGCCGAATTCGAGCGTCAGCTGATCCGGGAACGCACGAAGGCCGGTCTGGCCACCGCCCGTGCGGCGGGGCGGCGCGGCGGCAACCCTGCCCTGGTCGCTGGAGACCGGGCTGGCCAGCAGAAGCTTGCAATCGCCCGCGACGCGGCCCGGACGGAGCGGGTTCTGGACGCCGCCGCCGATCTGGTGCCGCTGGTGCGCCGCCTGCGCCCGGGTGCGTCCTGGGACCAGGTGCTGCGGGTCCTGAAGGCCCGCGGCGCGGTTCGCCCGTGGGACCAGCGGCCCTGGACCCGCGACAGCCTGATCCGGGTCTGCCGCCGTCTGGCGCGGGACGGGCTGATCCCGGAAGAGGTGATGGCCCGGTCGCGCCGTGGGGCCGAGGATGAGAGCCTGACCGCGTTGGTCGCCGCGGTCTGGCAGGCGCTGCCCACCCCGACGCTGGCCGCCTGTGCGAGGCATCTGGAAGCGCAGTACGTCCGCACCCCGCGCGGCGGACGCCGGTGGTCGGTATCGTCGGTCAAGAACATCCTGGACCGCGCACGGGGAGAGGGATTGATGGGGTAAGGGGGGCGACAAGTCAGCCCATTTTCGCACAATCAGGGCCGGACGCCAGGCCGCCAGCCACCATCGGGAACTGCCCAGCGTGCTAGTTGCGCGGGTAAGATATCTCGGATTGAAAGTGAAATAATCATGGTCTATCGGTGCGCGAGGACTCGATCTAACGGGAAAACAAGGGGGCCGTAGTGGACAAATTGCGCGTTTATATTGGTTGGGATTCCAGAGAAGACATCGCGTATCAGGTTGCGCGTCGTTCATTGCTCGACAATGCAAGTATCGATGTTGAGGTCATTCCGATTAAAATCACTGAACTGGTTGTTCGGGGGCTTTACACTCGTGAGATTGATCCACTTGCATCTACCGAATTCACGTATTCCCGCTTTCTAACGCCCCATTTGGCCGGGTTCGACGGATGGGCCCTGTTCTGCGACTGCGATTTCCTGTTTTGCGGTGATGTTGCTGAGCTGTCTCAGTACATGAAGCCTGACCACGCGGTGGCTTGTGTGCAGCATGACTACACACCGAAAAACACGACCAAGATGGATGGCCAAGCACAGACCGTCTATCCACGTAAGAACTGGTCGTCCTTCATGTTGTTCAACTGTGCGCATGCATCAACCCGGAAGCTTACCGTGGACGTCGTAAACTCGGAGAGCGGCGCATACTTGCACCGCATGCAATGGGCAGAAGATAACGAGATCGGATCGATCCCAACGTCTTGGAACTGGCTTGAAGGCTGGAATACCATCGCCGACGATGGTCAGCCGAATGCGGTGCACTTCACGAATGGAGGCCCGTGGTTCGAAGACTGGCAGGATGTCGACTTCGCCGATGAGTGGCGGAAGGTCGCGGCAAAGTTTCCAGCAGAATGACCAAGACGGTTTAGGACGGCCGTCTACTGGTGCGTCTCATTCTATGCGGGTGCAATGGGCAAAAATATCCAGCATAAATTTTATTTGGTCGTTGATGCATCGGAACAGACACAGCGTTTTTTGAACAGCGTAGACGGACCATGTATCGGTTTAAACTACGCGGTTTACGCTGCGCTCGATGGGATATCAGCTCGTCTGATCAACCCGACTGAAGTTCTCGACGAAAGCACAGTTTCAGAACAACAGTCATCTACGCTCGCGACCTGGGCGATCGTTTGCAATCATCTGGAGGCTTCTGGCCTGACGCCAACGGAAGACTCGCTTATTCGCCTGACCAGTCTCAAAGTAATCCAGTTCCACAACAAGGTTCGTATGCTTGAGGCGAAACTAGGTGCCGAGGCCATATTGGTTGTGGAGGGAAGCACCCGGCCTTACCGTGCAACGGAAATGCTTCCTTGGCTGCGGATTGGAAAAGTAGACGTTAGCATTGGCAAAGACTGCGAAGCGCTGCCGATACTGTTCCCGTCGATGCTGCCAAAAGGGTGCGTGTTCGACCTCAGAGTCGCTGCGATACGCGTAATCGGTAGGCCTGGTGAGCCGCATGCGCTGAAGGTACGCCAATCGGGCAAGCCACTCAGATCCTGGTCTCGCGTGCTGCAGAACGCGCACCGGATCTTGCGGTCTCGTTTAAAGGGAAAGCGGGCGCACGAGATCGTTATGCCGCGGCTCGGTGTTTCCAAGGACCGGGCTGATGCAATTGCCGCGGTTGCTAAAATACCAGGATTGGACGATCCAGACTTAGCACAGGGGCTGGAGCGTCTGATCGATAAGTCGTTGCTTGAGATGGGCGGCTACGAAGTGGGTTTGAGTCAGATGTTTCGTCAGCATAGACGATCAGTAATCCGGGTCGAAATGGATTGTGTCACTGATGCCTGGGAGGCGGCTGTTGTGCAGTCTGCTCGTCGAACTGGCATTCCGGTTCGGATGCAGAACCACGGAAGTCTTGTGGTTCATGGCAGCGCAAAGCGTCGACAATTTGCCGCTGCGATCGCCGAGAATGGCTTCAACAGCCATCCAGATATTGACTGGTTTGCGCCGCGGTCACCCCATCACGCACCGCTCGGTCGATCTGGTATAGAAATTGAGCGAAATGGGCGAACCAGACCATTTCCGCCAGACATGCGCGACTCCATCGACCGACCGTTCCGTATCTTGTTGGCACCGAATTTCTTGATTTGGCGCGACGCCTGGCCGGGCCTTGCGCCAAGTTGTTTTGAGTGTTTTTCGGTTGTGGATGCGTTTGCGCGGACACTCGCCAACGACAACCGGTTTGAACTGGCGATACGAATAAAGACCACAACCGATGACCTTTCGTCTCGCTTAAGCACAAGTGGGATCGGTCGCGGTGTTATTCCCAGCCACGTAGATCATTTGTATGGTCTTGGGTCCAACATAATCGACAAGAGCTACGGCTCTTACTCTGATGCCATCGACGAAGCCGATCTTGTGGTAACCGAAGGAATTACCAAGGTTATCTATGAAGTAATTGAGCGCCGTCGCCCGGTTCTGCTTGCAAACCTTTCAGCCTATCGGGAACCGGCTTCTCCTGCGGCAAAGCTTGAGGATTTGGTGAACGGAGATCGACGCTTTCCGCTTTATCAAACCGGTTGCGACTCAGACCTCACCGAGCTTTTGCTGCACTTGCGTGATCGCCATCAGGGTCGGCCACTGACTGACGAAGAACTTGAGGGTTCGGTCTGGCCTTGACTGGTAAAAGCACTCATCGGTTCTCGCGTGGCACCAACCAGATCACGCCACCCTCATCGCTTGTTGGAACCATGTCCTCTAAAGTAAGCGCTGCATCCCAACCATGGGTCCGGTTTGCGATCTCCTGCATTGAGAAAGACGTCTCGAACCAGTTTGGTTTCCAGATGTAGCTGGTGCCCGGATAGAACAGCACTGTCAGCGGCCCGTCCCATGGCCACATCAGTTTGTCAGGTTGATCGTTCGCTGCAAGGCCGGAGATGAAGCCTTCGCCTCTCATGATGATTTTACCTGCCGGAAGCACCGCAAGGCAGTCTGCGCCGATGTCAAATCGATCGTCGCCAACGTCTATTACATTGCAACTCGGACCACCCTCGATCTCTGCCTTGGGCGGTTCAGCGCCGTCCCATCGGACGGACAGCCTGTCGATCTTGACTTTGGTCCAGATGGTCAGGCGTGCCGTACTCGACATGTCGAAGCCGTAGCGGGCAGGTGATGTAAGCGACCAGCGGAGATTGGCCCGGGTGCGCAGGCCGCGGGGCAACAAGCCCACGGCAGCTGCAGGTGGCGCTTCGGCCAGGGTCGCAGTCGACCTTTCTGGGTCGAGCGCCAGAAGTGCCGGCACATAGGCGGGGTGGTCGATGCCACCTGTTAGGAAGCCAGCCATCAAGGTGAAATCCTGATCCAGATAAAGGATCGGTGCGTCGTCAGGCACGGCCTCTATATGCCGGGCAATGACCTGACGGTCCAGCTCCGGCCAGCGCTTGTCCCTGTTTTCAATGGCATAATTCAAACTGGACAGTGCCGCTGCAGCGATCACGACCACCATGGTCCACCGGCGATAGCGTGGGTTCACGGGCCATGACCACATGTGGCAAAGTGTGAGAATGCCCAGGATGAAGAGGATGGTAACAAAACGGAACGGAACCTCGGCAGCATAGCCGTCAATGATGTAGAGGCTGCTGAGAACGATCATCGCGATCAACCCGAACGCGAGAAGAGTGAGCGGGTCGTGTGGAATGATCCTGTAAGACCATGAAGTCTTACGCTTCGCGAGCAGGACAAGACCGACGACCGCCAAGGCAGCGGAAAGCATGTCGCGCTGAGCAAACCTTTGAAAATAATTTGGAAATCCGGAGATGTTCTCGATAAGTGGTGCAAGACCGAACCGGGTGAAGTCAAAGACCAAGGCGGCATCGACGGGCATCGATCTGATGATCAAGCCGAAAGCGACCGTGGCCAAGATAAGGGCAGCGGCCTTGATCAGACTGCTTGGCAAAGTGCGTGTTCCGTTTAGCCAGGTTGTCATTGCAAGCCCGATCCCGATGGCAACATGTGCCAATCCGATCTGATGAGCAGACAAGGCACCGATTGCAAATAGGCACAGCAGTACAGGGTACGCCCGCCGGTTCAGCACAAGCCCCCAGATTGCCATGCCGAAGCCTAGCGCCGTGGTGGACGGGATGAAAAAATGCAGTCCCTGGCCCGGCAGGATCACGAGTGCAATCAATGGCAACGACAGCCACAGTCTGCTAACCGAGGGCAGATTGCTTGCAAGAATACCCAATCCGACCGTGATAATGGCAAGTACGGACAGCTCGTAGATCCAGAAGGTCTGGTAAAAGCTGAGCTGCTCGACCGGCAGCAGCTTAATCGGCCATAGCGTGAACAGTCGGGAGCTCTGCGTGGTGCGCATCAGCGCGCGATGTACAAGAAACCTGGAGCGTTCGTCGGCTTTGGCGAGGGTGTCCAAGTTCACCATATCGCGCAAGGAGGACGGCCCCGACATCTGCAACGGCAGATCGCCCGCCAGCTCGCCGTAATAGAGATAGACATAAGAGTCATCTCCCAAGCGTGGACCTTCTTTCGAACCCAGACCGAATGAAATCGCAATCAGTTTGATCAGCACGAAAAACGCCAAGCCGATCATCAGTCCGCGGGACGGTTGCGACGTCGCTTTGTTGCGCAGGGCTGTCATGGGAAGTCTCTTCGCCGCGTCACGCTAGAAGCGATGCGAGATACTGCCCATACCCGGTGTTCAGCATGGGCGCGGCAATCCGTTCCAACTGCGCTCGGTCAATGAACCCCTGCCGAAACGCAATTTCTTCAGGGCTGCCGATCTTCAGGCCCTGACGTTTCTCGATCGCACGGACATACTCGCCGGCCTCGGCCAGACTGTCTTGTGTGCCAGTGTCCAGCCATGCATATCCCCTGCCAAGCAAACGCACCGCAAGAAGATCGGCGTCCAGGTACAATTGGATCATCGAGGTAATCTCAAGTTCGCCACGTACCGAGGGCTTAACCCGACGCGCCAGATCTGGCGCGTTGCCATCGAACAGATAGAGGCCGGTAATGGCGAAGTTGGATTTTGGATTATCGGGTTTTTCCTCGACGGACAGAACGCGCAGGTCGGGCGCAAATTCCACGACGCCATAGCGCTCCGGATCGGCAACACGATAGCCGATGATTGTGGCCACGTCGGTCCGTTCGCTTGCCTCTATCAGTGCTGGTTGCAGTCCGTGACCGTAGAAAATATTGTCGCCCAGGATCATCATGGACGGCGCGCCATCCAGGAAATCTTCGGCCAGAAGATACGCTTGCGCCAGCCCATCGGGGGACGGCTGCACGATCCAGGTAAACTGCAGGCCCAGATCTGATCCGTCGCCCAGCAGCCGCTGAAACTGAGTCTTGTCCTGAGGCGAAGTGATGATCGCAATTTCGCGAATGCCGGTGAGCATCAGGACAGAAAGCGGATAATAGATCATCGGCTTGTCCCAAAGCGGCAGAAGCTGCTTCGAGACGGCCTTGGTGATCGGGAAAAGACGTGTGCCCGCTCCACCTGCCAGAATGATCCCCTTGCGCGCAGCCATATGCGTGTCCCTTTGTCGACGCGGCACTTGGATTCAAGCCTTTACCGGAGGTGCCCGGATTTTGTAATCCCGCGCGGGCGTGCCTTGGGGACGCAGCGGAACAAAGTTTGGTGGCCATGAAGATTCTTGTTACCGGCGGATGCGGATTTATAGGATCGGCAGTGGTCCGTCGGGCAGTCGCGGCAGGTGATCACGTCGTCAATGTTGACTGCCTTACATATGCGGCCAATCCGGCAAGCCTGGGTGATGCTGCGGACTCGCCGAATTATACGTTCGAACAGGTTGATGTCTGCGACGCGGATGCGCTCGCCGTCGTCTTTGTCCGGCATCGCCCGGATGCGGTGATGCATCTGGCCGCTGAAAGCCATGTCGACCGGTCGATCGACGGCCCGGACACCTTTATCCGCACCAATGTTGTCGGCACAACGGTTTTGCTGCAGGCCGCACGCGCCTTTTGGGACGGAGCAGGTCGGCCAGAAAGCTTCCGCTTTCACCAGGTTTCTACCGACGAGGTCTACGGCTCGCTGGGTGACGAGGGGCTGTTCACCGAAGAGACCCGATACGCGCCGAACTCGCCCTATGCAGCTTCCAAAGCTGCGTCTGACATGATGGCGCGTGCCTGGGGAGCAACCTACGGTTTGCCGGTTGTAGTCAGCAATTGCTCCAATAACTACGGGCCGTGCCAATTTCCGGAAAAGCTGATCCCGGTGATCATTTTGAATGCTTTGGCTGGCCGCGACATTCCAGTTTACGGCAACGGACTGAATGTACGGGACTGGCTGTATGTCGAGGATCATGCCGACGCCTTGTTGAAAGTCCTGCGCGATGGACGTCCGGGTGAGACCTATAATATCGGCGGCAATGCCGAGGCGCAGAACATCGAGATCGTGCGAAAGATCTGCGCCTGTCTGGACGCACGCCGTCCAGCGGCAGCGCCGCACGATCGCTTGATTCAGTTTGTTACGGATCGACCGGGCCACGATTTCCGCTATGCGATTGATGCGGCGAAGATCGATCGAGAGCTTAACTGGCGATCGTCGATGACGCTTGACGAAGGGCTGGCGGCGACCGTCGACTGGTATATTGAAAACACCAACTGGCTGGAAGCGCTGCAGAGCCGCGACGGTGTCGGACAGCGCCTGGGGTTGAGCAGAGACCAGAAGGACAGTGAATGATCGCCCGCTGTCGGTGATCAGGACGCAGTCATGATGAAGTGGGTATAGGGGGGAAAACGCCTGTGTTCGACGGTGGTGTCGATCCTATCGAACACACCTTCAGCCAACGCTGCGTATCCTTCAGGACTGCGGACGTTCTGCCCGCGGTCCATTGAAATCAGAAAACGAGCGATCGGATTCTGGTTGTCCACGAAGACGTTGTCCAAGGTCACAACTCGCCCACCGGGCTTCAGAATCTTTCGAAACAGTCCAAAAAGGTGCTGCGCCTGTTCGTCATCCATGTGGTGCAGCACGGCGCTGACAATCGCAATGTCAACTGGTGGCAGCTGTGCGAGATCGTCTTCGTCAAAGTACTTGCATTGGAAGTTGCCGAGGCCGCTTGCGACCTGATCCGAAAAGGCCTTCTTTGCCCGTTCGACATAACGGGGGTTCGGCTCGTATCCGAAGTAACGGACGGCTGGCATATGGCGAAGAAGCTCTGCTGGGCCGCAGCCAATGTCCACAACAACGTCGCCAGAATTAGGGCGGACATGTTTACTGACAAAGTGACGTCGGCCTCGTTCAGCGCCCATCAAGGACTGCAGGATTTCGTAGATCGCAGCGTACCGCAGCAGCCCGCGAAAGCCGGTGTTGACCTCTGCCATCAATGCCGCTCCATGACCTGAGGGGTCCGCCCCATGCCCCTCTTTCGCGACTGCGCATAATGGATCGCGTAGCGAACATCCAGAGCCGGGCGCATGGGTTCGAAAAATCTGAACCAAAGCGCCAATTTGCGATTCAATACGTGGGCTGCGTAGCCTAGGGTTCACGCCGCAGATATGGCCGAATTATGCACGCAGAATAGCATGACAGACCCGATACCTTTCAACCGACCATCGTTCATCGCCAACGAGATCCGTTATCTGCGCGAAGCAATCGAACGACAGCAACTGTCAGGTGATGGACACTTCACACGCCTGTGCAATGCACGCATCGTCGAGGCGACCGACGCCCGGGCGGCCTTGCTGACACACTCTTGCACGGCCGCGCTGGAGATGGCGGCAATGCTCTGTGATCTGGGATCGGGTGACGAGGTGATAATGCCCTCGTTCACCTTTGTCTCGACAGCCAATGCGGTCGCATTGCGCGGAGCGGTGCCGGTTTTTGTGGATATCGACCCCAAGACCTTGAACATTGATCCAGAAGCGGTCGCGCGCGCCGTCACCGATCGGACGCGTGCGATTTTTGCCGTCCACTATGCCGGCATTCCGGCAGATATGGACGCGCTCGCTGACATCGCCAGGGCTCATGATCTTGTGCTGGTGGAAGACGCCGCGCAGGCGCTTGGGTCGACTTACAAGGGGCGCAAAGCCGGTGCACTTGGCGATCTGGGCGCATTCAGCTTTCACGAAACGAAGAACATCATCTCTGGCGAGGGCGGAGCGCTCACCGTTAATCGGCCTGATCTGTTGGAACGCGCCGAAATCATTCGTGAGAAAGGCACCAACCGGTCGAACTTTCTGCGTGGGCACGTGGACAAGTACACCTGGGTCGACATCGGGTCATCCTTCCTGCCCGGGGAACTGATCGCCTCGTTCCTTTATGCTCAGCTCGAGATGCTGGATTTCGTCAATGCACGGCGCGTCAGCATGTTCGAGCGTTACATGGAAGCCTTCTCCGATCTGGCTGCGGCTGGACGCGTCAGTCTGCCGTCCTGTCCCAATGAGTATGTGGGTAACGGACACCTGTTCTATCTGCTATTGCACGACAGCACGGACCGCGATGGTTTTATCCAAACGATGCGAGCGTGTGGAATCGTTACCCCGTTCCACTATGTCCCGCTCCACAGCGCGCCAGCGGGACTGGCGCATGGCAAGACTCCCGAGGCATTGCCTGTCACCGATGACATTTCGGCCCGTCTGGTTCGTCTGCCGCTGTTTTTTGATCTTGGAATCAGCATAGAGCGTGTGATCACCGAGGCCCGTGCAATTCTCGGCGTCAACCGCGAGACTTGATCTCGGCTCTCATGTAAGGCGAAGCGCCTGCGGGTAAGGCTGCGAATAGACGCGAGATGCCGATCCGGTCCAGAAATCTGGCCAAACCGCCCATCCCGGCTCGGCGCTTTGCGAAATCCGCGTCGCCCTGCAGACGCGCCAGCATGCGGCCCATGATCTCAGTATCGAACCAGACATCATACATGCGCTCGCGGCATTGCTGGGCCAGTTGCCCTGAGGTGATGAAATTCAGAGATTCCCACAGTCCGTGAGCGTCATAGTCCTGCTCCATTCGCGCAATACGCCGTGCGAACAGCCATCGCGAAAAGCGCGGACCTCCCAGAAGTGGGATGTTGAAGTGCGACTCGAACGGTAGGGCATAGTTCGGGCATATGATGACGTGCGTACCGCCAGGTGCCAGCAGACGCATGGCGGACTCGAGGCCCTGACGCCAGTCTCCGAGATGCTCGAAGACGTTAACAGAAAAAATTAAATCGAAGGGTGGATCGCCATCCACAGGGCGCATTTTCTCCACGGTTTCCCGGTGGATCTGTAAGCCGGGATTTGCCGCCTGAATCCGGTCCAGCACGGCGGCAAATGGCGAAAAGCCGGACCCGATGGGTTCGACCCCTGAAAACGACAGGTTTGGCCACGTCTTGGCCAAGATGGCGAGCAACGCGCCGGTCCCGCACCCGATCTCGAGAACACGGGCACCTACGGGCAATGCTGCAAGCCGCGCGTGCACCTCGTGGGCGCCGAACTTGGCTTCCGCCTCGATCCGTTGCCGCAGGACCGGGTCATCGAAGGCGTCGGTAAGGATGTTGGAAAGTTCAGCTTCGCTCATTGCATCTGCTCACGAAACACCAGCCGGTCCAGCGCCACAAAAACAGGTGTAATCAGCAAGAGGACCGAGACCATGACGGCAAAAAAGGGTGCCATTTCAAGCCATTCAACCAAACCGGTCACAAATCCGATATGGGCGACATAGATGCCAGCATAGACTACCAGATAATTCCAAAACGACCTGCCAGCCGGCGCAGTGCTTTGCCAGGACCAGATGCGGTTTTGCAAGTAACCCCAGACGATCCCGACGATGTACACGATGGTCACCGCGATTAAGTAGTCCATGCCGGAGCGGAGCAACAACCACAACAACAGGAACAAGGCGGCGTTGACGATTACGCCGGTGGCGACAAACCTCCAACCTCTGCCAGCAATGGTGCGGCGCGCCATATCTCTTCCCTCGATCTCGTTCGCCCGTCCCCATACAGGCACGGTCCGTCATGAGCAAATCGCTCCAACCTACAGCGGCTTTCTTGTCAGGACCTCGATGAATCCGGTTTGATGCGGATCCCATTTTTTTACATCGCGGATCAATTGCGCAGTGTCGAACACAACACTGAAGCGGTCAAATCTGCGCGCTATGGTATCGAAAATCAGATAACTGCACCTGTTCCCATCCCTTTGTTGTCCCAATGAGCCGGGATTGATCACGGTGAGCCCGCCATAATCCAACTCCATCTGGTGGTGGGTGTGACCAAGGAACAAAAAGTCGTAATCTGCAGCCCAAGGGGCAAACTTGGTCCGATCGACGTCCGGATAGGCGCGACCCTCGAGCAGGTCCCACGGCGCACCATGAACGGCGCGGATACGACATCCGTCAGTGACCTCCACTATTTCAGCCGGCACACATCTTAGGAAATCTATATCTGCATCGCTCAATTCGGTACTGGCGATCTCATAGGATTGTCCGTAGCGAGCTGCCAGTGCTGCAAGCCTATCTTGGCCGCTTTCCAATGCATCCAGAAGGTATTGGTCATGGTTCCCGCGGATCATGCGGACACCCCGCGCCCGCATGTCGCGTAGGATATCGCAGCCGCCGTAATAGTATCCAATCCAGTCACCCAGGAACCAGATCTGATCCAGAGCTTCTGGTTCAATCGCTTCTATAAAAGCCTCGTAAGCATACTGGTTGCCATGGATGTCGGAGAAGACCGCAATCCTCATGCAGTGGCCTGCATGATCCATTTTACGGTGTCGTCCAATTGATACTGAGGACGAAAATCGAAGTCCGTCGCCGCGGCATCGCAAATCAGATTCCATGCCTCAGGGTGCGCCGACTCCTCCGTGCGTTGATCCTCGACCAGGCATGGCGTTCGGCAGTGCCGCGCGATCGATGTCGCAACATCCATGTTTCCTGCCGAAGCGACGCTAGCAACGTTGTAAGCTGCGCGTAGCGGCCCAGGAGAGGCGCTGAGCCGTCTAACCGCTTCTGCCAGTTCGCGCAGGTCCAAATAGCTCTGCCGTCGCCGTGGGTCGCCCAGAACCCTGATGAAGCCCTGTTCCCGGGCAGACTTGGCCATCATCGGCACCATCGAACGATGCGGGTTGCCGGGCCCTTGCGGCGATGGGATGCGCAGGCTTACGACGTTCATCGCTGAACCGGCACTATAAGTGGCGATCGCCTCACCGACCAACTTGGACCGACCATAAGTTTCAATACCTGGCACCGCGTGATCTTCGCGCGTTCCATCAGGGTCCGGGCCCGCGTAGACAGCCGTGCTGGAGATATTGACGAACAATCTGCAGCCCAACCGTTTGGCGATCTCGACACCATTCAGGGTCATCTCGGCGTTCGCCGCGACAACGTTGATCCCGCTGTCACGCTTGGACAACTTTGCTGCGCAATGAATCATTACTTCGGCCGAAAGACTGGTCAGATCCAGCGCGGCACATTCTGCAGCATTCTCCAAAGAAGCCTGGCGTAAATGTGCAGCAGCGCAATCATGCGGGAGGCTTGTACTGTAAAAACCGATGACCTGTCCGTCAGGCGCCAGCAGCCGTGCGAGAGTCCCGCCGACAAATCCCGCTATGCCCGTGATCGCAAAGTTCATCGGCCATGGTCCGGTGCTGCCAGTGACAACAAGCGTTCCTTGCCTGCTTCGTCCAGGAAAACCTCGTTTTCCATGCGCAGCCCGACAACCATGCCGGTTGGCTGGAAAAGCTCTGGCCGGGGATGGCCGCCCATGGCTTCGATCAGCCAGGCGACACAGTCGCGAAACCCAAACTGATGGCGCATGTGGGTTGTGCCAGAGAGGCGCAAATTCACCTCGAAACAAACAGGCACGCCGTCGTCGCTGATCCGAAGCTGGATGTTGAATGCGCCTGGCTCGCCAATTGCGTCAGCAATCGCGTCGCAATAAGCCCGGATGGTGCTGTCCGCGACAAGCTCGGCATAGCTGGTAGAGCCACCTTTCAGATATCGTCTCTGAATCAGAACCCGCCGGTATCCATTAGGCGACTGATATACGGCACAGGTGTATTCCTCATCTGCTGTACCAACGATCTGTTGGGCGATGAGACCGGCTGCTTCTGGAAGTGCATCATATTCTTCACGCGTCCCGATCCGCCGCAGGCCGTTGGATCCGCCGCCGATCGCAGGTTTCACGATAAATGGCAGTCCAAGCGTTTCGGCCAGTTCCTCGAACCCGACTGTGCCATCAATCCAAAGCGTTTCAGGATGCGCCAATCCGTGGCTCGCGAACCATTGGCAGGTCAACCATTTGTCCGTAAACGTGCGCGCTGCGCGGAGAGAGTGGACCAGAACCGCACGTGGGGCCAAGGCCGCTTGCAGTTCAGCGAATTTCAGCAAGACAGCTTCGACGCCCGAAAGGATTGCATCGGCCTGATAGGCTTCCGCGGTTTCCGTCAGCCAGGCTGAAAATCCGGGATCGTTCGCATAGGGGCAGATCAACCAGTCGTCACAGAAGGTAAACCCGGCCGCTCTGTGTGACACGCAGGCGCCGACAATGTGCAGGTCCAGATCGCTCTGCGCCCGAAGTGCCTTCAATATACCGATGGTCACATTGGATGAGACGCCGAGAACAAGAATGCGGTGACGGGTCATGTCTTGCGCGATGAATATCCGACTGCGGGTATCCTCACACGGGAACGGTCATTAGACGACGCGAAACATGGGCATGACAGCACTGCGCTATGTCGACTGATCGGTGTCATGTTCGATGAAGTATAGCGGATCCGCCCGCGTTTCGTTCAGGATGCGCGCGCAATAAATCCCGACAAGACTGGTGACCAATGTCTGGAAACCGCCATATCCGACCAGCATCAAAACAATCGTCGCGAAACCGCTCACACCGAAGGCTCCCATCAGTCCAAGGATGCCATAGAAAGCCAGTGCGAGCATCGAGAGCACGAACACCGCGCCGCCGAAAATCATGAAGAAGCGCACCAATCGATCCGAGTAGCGGATCAGGATATAGATCGCTAAACGAACAAGGTCCCAGAAACTGTAGCTGCTTTCTCCTTCAGATCGTGGGCGGCGGTCAACCGGCACCTCGACGACGTCGAAACCAATGACACGGATATTCAAAGCGAAGACCTGAAAGCGCGAATTGATCTGCCTCAGATAGGTAGTTGCCGATCGTCTGAAGGCGCAAAAAGTCCCATGTTCAGCCCCTAGATCAGCACCCGTCAAAAATCGCAGAATCCGATAGAAGCCTTCGCGCAGGAACCAGCGCGTGACACGAACATCCCGTGATTTGCTGCGCCTGGCCAGAACAATATCGGCGGAGCCGTCCCTGATACTTCTGAGCAGCCGTGGGATGTCTTGGGGATTGTCCTGCAGATCGCAGTCCATCACGACATAAAGATCGGCATCGGCTGCGTGAAGACCGGCCTTGATCGCCAGATTTTGACCGACATTGTGGCTCATCCGGACGCCGCGCACGTTCTGGTTCGTCTTGCCAAGTTCCCGTATCCGGGACCAACCGTCACATGGGCTTCTATCGTCCACGAAGACCAATCTCCAATCCAGATCTTGGCCTTCCAGGGCCTGTGCAATGGCTGTGCACAACGGCTCGATCGTTGTCGGGCTGTTATAGTATGGCGTGACGATCGCCAGCGTCTGAGTCATGACGATTTTTTCCAGATGACTTGCCATCCACCATAGAACGGCCAGACGATAGGCAGATTGAGCATGCTCAAAACATGAGCCGGGAACTTGCAGACGGCGGCGATCACAGTCCGCAAAAAATGGCTGTCCAGGGTGGTCTCGATAATCGAAGGTTGCGAGGCAAGCACGGTCACGCCTTGGGTCTCTGCCGCTCGGTTCCAGAACGCATGCCCCAGGTCGTGGACATGGGCCGGATAGGTCATATCCAGACTTTTGAAGATCCGTGCGAAAGGCGACATGTAAGGTGTGCGCGTATAAAACAGGCCACCTGGTCGCAGAGTCGCCCAAAGCTTGGACATTTCCGCGTAATAGTCGGGTATGTGTTCCAGGATCGCGCTCGCCAAAACTATATCGGCCGATTCTTTTGCGTCCTGCAACCCACGATCATAGCGCACCAGGACATGCGGGCTCACCTCTAGCGGCTTCTTGTCGACGTAATCGACGACATCGACTGTGATCTGCCGTTGCGGGTTTTGTTTAACCAGTAGCGTTGCCAGATTGACGGCAATCCGACCATCACCACCACCATAATCCAGGATCCGCGCGACACTGTCCTCGGGCTTGATCCAACGCATCAGCATCTGAGCCATTCTGATCGGTTTCGAGAAGGTGATCAGTTCTTTCTCCACCCGAGAATAATAGTTAGCATAATAATCGTCCAACACGTGCGGCAATGGCATCATGTCGGCTGAAATACCGAAGCAATCCGGACACCTCACGAAATCGATCCTGGGGTTTTTCTGGATGGTCAAACAACGGCTTCGGGCTGATCGGGAACGGCAAATCGGACATTCAGTCGAAGAATCCCGGATCTCGGCAGCCGCCAGTTCCCGGCCATCGTGCCAAACCGCGACGCTGGACATTTCCCCGACTGCACCCTCAGATTTCAGTAGACGGGCGCACAATAGGCGTCTGAACCGACGCCTGCAAGATGAATGGAAACCGTATCCACGCCAGAGCGCTGAATGCGCTGATACGCATGATTTCCGTGACGGACATCTTTTCCGGGCACACTCGGTGAGGCGATATTTTGCTGTTGCCCGATGTCCAGAGAATCTGCCGTTCTGGCGGTTAGCTAAATTTTCTGCTGCATTGCCAACCGGAACGAAAATCGGTCAATTCTTAGGCTGAACTTGCTTTTCGGCCACCGGACCGTCTTTTCCGAACTGCAGTCGGTAGAGGTTGGCGTAGACGCCTTTGCGGGCCAGGAGGGCATCGTGGGATCCGCTTTCCACGACCTTCCCGGCGTCCATGACATGGATCATGCTGGCCTCGCGGACGGTCGCAAGGCGATGGGCGATCACCAGCGTGGTCCGGTTCTGCATAAGTCGGCCAAGCGCCTCCTGGACGCGGGCTTCGGATTCGGCATCCAGGGCCGATGTGGCTTCG
>JBCCMP010000062.1:0-16233 GCA_039026295.1 Pseudomonadota bacterium
GCCACGGTCAGGTCGATCTCGCGGATACCGCCGATGTCACGTCCGTATCGAAAGCTGACGCCCTCGAAGGCCACGCGTCCGCGGAGCAGCGGCGGATCAGCGGCGTCCGGCGCGTCTGTCAGCCCAATTGGCGGTGCGAGGGTGCGAATACCATCTTCCAGCACCCCGAAATTTGCGAAGATGTTCAATGCCGTGAAGCTGATCCAGCCCGTCATCTGCGACAGGCGAGTGGAGACCAAACCCGCCAGCGCGATTGTCCCGGCGGTCGCGTGCCCCTGCGTCCACAGAACAAGCGTCAGACCGATCAGGACAACCGGCAAGAGGCCGGACAAAAAGGTGAGCCATGTCCGGAACAGCCACGTCGTCCGGCCAAATGCGAAGGCAGCTTTGCGATAGGTCCGCACGGCATCCTCGGCAGCCTTGTGCTCCCGCCCCGCATGGGCAAACAGCTTGACAGTGGACATGTGCCCGACGCTGTCGACCAGCTGACCCGAAATCAGCGACTTTCCATCAGCACGCTTTCGCGACTTTTGCCTGATCTTCGGCAGGAAGTACCAGATCAGCCAGATGTAGGCGGCGAACCAGATGACAATCACAGCAGCCAGCGACAGGTCCACGCCCTGGAAAAGGATCAGCGTGCCGATCACGGTGGCAATCCCGAAAACCACAGCGTGCAGCGTCTCGGTGATGATCTCGACCAAGGCATAAGTCGACTGGATTTCCTTCTGGGTCAGGCGACCCGCGAAATCGTCTTCGAAATAACGCAGCGGTTGGCCGAGTATGTGCCGGTGAATGCGCAAAACACCCATTGGATAGAGGCTGGTGCCGATCCCCCGGCTGGTGATCGCGCCATTGATGCTCATGAAGACCGGCCGGGCCAGCAGGAAAAAAGCCGCTGCCGCGATCAGGGGCCACATGTTGTCGGCAAAGAAGCCATCCGACCCGCCCTTGACGGCGAGGTCCACGACCCAGGCGACCACGAAGGCGGCCGCAGCCTCGATAATGCCGAGAACGACCGACGTCAGGCCAAGTGCGATGATCGCACCCTCTGCCCCGCGCGTTGCCCAACGGCCGTACGCCCACAGGGTCTGCGGGGGAGGACCATTTGCAGGAGTGTAGGGATCAATGATGCGTTCGAAGAATTTCATGTAGAGCAGTATATGGTGCGGCGGCTCGTTAATCCCAGCTTAAGCACGACACCTGCGCCGCGAAAACAGCCCAGCATCGAAGGAAGACCTGCAGCAGACGACAGCGGTCAGACGGTGGATGCCGTGTTTTCCATGATCTCGGGCAGCAGGTCAGGATGCGTCCGGGCCATCATGACGAGGTCACGGGTCCGTTCGCCAATCTGCCAAGCGCGGCGGCGGACGCCCTCGTGAAGAAAGCCCATGCGTTCATACAGGACGATGCCCGCCGTGTTGTCAGCGACAACTGACAATTCCACCCGGTCCATGGGAAGTGCATCGGCATGCTCCAAGGCCGCTGCCAGCAGCGCCCGGCCGAGTCCCTTCCCCCGGCGGTCCGGCAGCAGCCCCATGCCCAGAATGCCGCAATGCCGTCGGCTTTCCGGCAACATCCGTACGATATCAGCCCAGCCGATGATCGTTTTGGGATCGGCGTGATCAACGGCAACAAAATGTGGGTTCTCTGCAGCAAGGTTTTCGGTGATGTAGGCCTGTGCCTCCTCCAACGCCTTACCCTTGGAGCCACCCAGCCAGCGACCCTCCTGGGCCACCGCGTCAACAGTCGAACAGAAGCTTGGGGCGTCTTCTTCGCGCACCGTACGGATCTCGATCTCGGACATTTCTGGTCTTTCTTTCAGAACAGAAGGGTGGACGTCTGCCCCAGACCCCATGTTCATCCCGCCGCCTCGACCCCGATCATGCCGCCGGACTGGCGTGCCCAGAAGCCGGCGTAGAGGCCCTGTTTGGCGAGCAGGCTTTGATGCGTGCCGATCTCGACAATCCGGCCATCGTCCATCACGACGATCCGGTCCATGCGGCGGATTGTGGACAGCCGGTGGGCGATTGCGATCACTGTCTTGCCCTGCATCACGCCGTAAAGCGTGTCCTGAATGGCTGCCTCGACCTCGGAGTCTAGCGCCGATGTCGCCTCGTCCAACACCAGGATCGGAGCATCCTTCAGGATCACCCGAGCCAGGGCGATACGTTGGCGTTGGCCGCCCGATAGTTTGACGCCCCGCTCGCCGACCTGGGCGTTGTAACCGCTGCGGCCCTCTGGATCGGTCAGATCCCTGATGAAAGCGTGTGCTTCGGCACGTTCAGCAGCCTGGATCATTTGCGCATCCGTTGCGTCCGGACGGCCATAGAGGATGTTTGCGCGGATTGACCGGTGCAGCAGAGAGCTGTCCTGCGTCACCATCCCGATCTGTGCGCGCAAACTGTCCTGCGTCACCCTGGCAATGTCCTGACCATCGATCAGGATCTGCCCGTGCTCGGCATCTCGGAAGCGCAATAGCAGGTTAACCAGCGAGGATTTACCCGCGCCGGACCGACCAACCAGACCGACCTTCTCACCCCCGGCGATGTCCAGCGTTACGCCATCCAAACCGCCAGACTCTTTGCCGTAGTGATGTACAAGATCATCGAAACGGATCGCCGCATCCTTGACTGACAAGGTGCCCGCATCCGGGGCATCGACCACGTCGTGATCAACCGCAATTGACCGCAGGCCTTCATTGATCACGCCGAAATGCTCGAAAAGGCGGATGACAACCCACATGATCCAACCGGACATCCCGTTGAGCCGGATGCACAGCGCAGAGGCCGCTGCCACATGACCGACCGTGACCGTGCCGTTCTGCCACAGCCAGATGGCCGGCCCGATCACGCCGATAATCAGCAGGCCATTGATGGCCGTCAGCCCCAACGAAAGCTCTGTCATCAGACGCAGGAAGCGCTGGAAGCGCAGGCGAAGACGGCGCATTGCGGACAGGACATAGGCTTCCTCTCGCCCGTCCTGCGCGAACAGCTTCACTGTCTCGATATTGGCATAGGCGTCGACGACCCGGCCCGTAACCATGGACCTTGCATCGGACCATTTCTCGGACGCCGTCGCGACACGAAGGGCCACGTTGCGCACATAGAGGGCATAGATCACCAGCCAGGCCGCCAACGGGATCGCCAGCAGGATATCGATCTGCGCCAGCAGTATCATGGCGCCGATCGCGTAGGTGCCAGCGTACCACAGCCCCTCGAAAGCCATGTAGGTGGAATCCTCCAGCGCAGGGCCGGTCTGCATTACACGGTTCGACAAACGCCCCGCAAAGTCCGACTGGAAAAAGCCCATGGACTGCCCCAGCATGTGTTTGTGGGCGCGCCAGCGGACCTGTTCCTGCAGGTTCGAGGCAACGGTCTGCTCGAGGAACAGGTGGTTTATGCCGATCGCGATGGGCCGGGCAAAAAGGATGAACGTCGCGGCAAGCGTCACCTCCAGCCAGTGCGTCTGCCAAAACGCCTCGGGCCCTTCTTCGGCCATCAGGTCGATCAGGCGGCCGGAATAGAAGATCAGGCCGCTTTCAATGACGGCGGCGATCAATCCGGTCAGCAGGATGAAGGGGATCCACTTGCGCATGGCACTGAGGTGGAAGCGATAGAATGCCCAGAGACCACGCGGCGGTGTGCCCTGTTTGAACGTGGCGAAAGGGTTGATCAGATTCTCAAAACGGCGAAACATTAGATGCATCCAGATCCGATTGTCGGAGAATTGACGAGGTCAGGCCTAGCAAAGCGCGAGTGGGATCGCGCGGGAGACCGGAAGAACGCTGGAGTCGCGTCAGCCGGTCATGCGTGGAGCCGATAGCCTCATCATGGATGCCTCCTTTGGCGTATGGCGCGGCGAATACCCGAAATCGCCGATTTGGTCGAGACGTGGTGGCTTGCGCAAACCGTGCCAGGGCCGTTATGTCCAGAGCCGATGCAGGAAAGCCACAACCGGAAGGTGCACATGGGGGACATGGTCGAAGAAAAGGCCCGGGCCGGGGCATGGTTCCACGAGCTGCGGGACCAGATCTGCGCAGCCTTCGAAGGGCTGGAAGACCAGCAAACGACGGGACCCCATGCTGATCTGCCCGCCGGGCGGTTCGAGCGGACTGTGACCGAACGCGATGGCGGCGGGGGCGGCGAGATGTCGGTGATGCGCGGCGGGCGCTGTTTCGAGAAAGTGGGTGTCAACATATCAGTCGTGCACGGCAAATTGGGGCCGGACGCCCGCCGGTCCATGCGGGCGCGGCGGGACATGCCGGGAATAGACGAGGACCCACGGTTCTGGGCCTCCGGCATCTCGCTGGTCGCACATATGCGCTCGCCCAAATGCCCGGCGGTGCACATGAACACGCGGATGTTCTGGACGCCAGGTGCCTGGTGGTTTGGCGGCGGGTCCGACCTGAACCCGATGCGGGAGATTGGCGAGGATACCGCCTTCTTCCATGCCCGCCTGCAAGATGCCTGCGACGCCCACGATGCGGCCTATTACCCCAAGTTCAAGGCATGGGCCGATGACTACTTCATGATTACGCACCGCGGCGAGGCACGCGGCGTCGGCGGCATCTTCTACGACGATCACTGCACCGACGACTGGGAAGCGGATTTCGCGTTCACGCAGGATGTCGGTCGGGACTTCCTGAGAGCTTTCGTCCCCGTCACCGAGCGGCACATGGATGAGGCGTGGACCGAGGATGACCGTGCCCATCAGCTCTTCAAACGCGGTCGATATGCTGAGTTCAACCTGGTCTATGATCGCGGAACCAAGTTCGGGCTGCAGACCGGACACAATATCGAGGCGGTGCTGATGTCGATGCCGCCGGTGGCGACATGGCCGTGAGTTGAAAGCTGCGAAAGATGGCAGGTGAGCCTCTCAGATCTGCACTGGTTACAGGCGCTTCTTCCGGCATCGGGGCAGCTTGTGTGCGGGCGTTGACGGCATCTGGCGTCGAGACCTGGGCGCTCGCAAGACGGATGGATCGGTTGGAGGCGTTGGCCGCTGAAACTGGCTGCATTCCCCTTTCCGCCGATCTGATGGATGCAGAAAGCACCGAAGCGGCCCTTTCAAATGTCGCACCGGATATTCTGATCAACAATGCCGGGCTAGGTGCCGGAATTACAGGACTGGCTACGGCATCGCCCGGCGACGTTGCGCGGACCATAGGGACGAATGTAGAGGCGCTTTTGCAGGTCACGCGGGTTCTTCTGCCCGGCATGATTGAGCGAGGGCGCGGGCACATCGTCAACATGGGATCCGTTGCGGGCTCCTATCCGATAAACTCGGCGGTCTATGGCGGGTCGAAGGGCGCGGTGAGGATGATCAGCCAGAATCTGCGACTGGAGTTACGGGGTACCGGCATTCGGGTCAGCGAGATCGCGCCGGGGCGTGTCACGACGGAGTTCTTTGAGGTGGCTGTCCCCGACCCCGGACCAAATGTGCCAACCACCCTGCCGATCACGTCTCTGACGCCCGAGGATATCGCCGACGCCGTGATGTTTGCGGTGAACGCTCCGCCGCACGTGAATGTCTCGCTGGTCGAGGTGCAACCGACGGAGCAGCATTTCGGCGGTGTGCACTTTGACCCGCTGGAGTGGGCTGATGGTTGAGTTGACGACGGCCTTGGTCACGGGCGCATCATCCGGGATCGGAGCCGGAGTGGTCGAAGTCTTGAGCGCCGCTGGATTCAAAGTCACGGCCTTGGCGCGGCGGGTGGACCGCCTTTCGAAGCTTTCCGATCGCACCGGCTGCGCAGTGGCGGTTGCGGATGTAACCGATCCGGCAGCCATGGCAGGGGCGCTTTCGGAATTGGAGCCGGACATTGTCGTCTGCAACGCAGGGCTTGGTGCGGGATTTGAGGGCATGGCCGGAACCGCGCATGCGGATATCAAAAGCGTTATCGACACCAATGTCACCGGAACGCTGCGCCTGTTGAACCTCGTCCTGCCCGGAATGATCGCGCGCAGACGAGGGCATGTGGTGACGATAGGTTCTGTTGCGGCGCTCTACCCATCCAACTCGGCGCTCTACGGGGCATCAAAGGCCGCGATACGGCAGATCGCGCTGAACCTGCGCATGGAACTTGCTGGAACCGGGGTCCGGGTCACGGATTTGCAGCCTGGCCGTGTGACGACCGAGTTCTACGACGTGGCCATGGACGAAGAGAAAGCCGCCGCCGCCAAGAACACCGGAATTCGCGAGCTCTCGCCTGAGGATATCGGCAACGCTGTGCTGTATGCTGTGACGGCACCGCAGCATGTGAATGTCATGACGATCGAATTGCAGCCGCTTGAGCAGACCTATGGCGGAATGGGTGTCAGCCCGGTGGACTGGTCCTGAAGAATTGGGTGAACGCCCGTTCCCCTACCTTTGTGAACGTCACCGCCCTGCTATCGGGCTCGCGTTTCGCCCAGCCCTTGGCCTGAATCTGATCCCAGATTGCAGCTCCCAGAGACCCTGCAAGATGCGTGCGGCGCATGGACCAGTCGAGGCAGGGTCGGCAAAGCCTGCGGCGGCTTTTCAGCAAATCGGGAACATCCAGACCGAAGTCGCGCAACAGACCCGGGCCGCCCGGGGTTAGACAGATCTGGTCATCATCGCCCATTATTATTCCACGCGCCAAGAGGCAGTCGTACAAGGCGACCCCCATCTCACCGGCCAGATGATCGTAACAAACACGCGCTCGGCGCAAGGCTGGGTCCTTCGGCCCGGTGCGCACGCGGCGGCCGGTCGTGGCCTGTGCCAGACCCATCAGCGCTTCGAGCGCCCGCGCCGTTTCTTCACCTGACAGCGCGTAGTACCGATGGCGGCCCTGCTTCGTGCCCCGCACCAGCCCGCCTGCCTCGAGCTTGCCCAGATGAACTGATGTCGTCGACGCGGTGACACCCGCCTCGATGGACAACTCGGTCGCTGTAAGTGCACGTCCCTGCATCAGCGCGGACAGAATATTGGCGCGCGCAGGCTCGCCGATCAGCGCGGCAACGGCAGCTATGTTCGGCCCTTCCTTCATAGTTTGATCATCAACAAAACATACTCGCGCTGCAACCGCTATTATTTGATCACCGACAAAACATGGAGGCCAAGATGTCGATCACCTGTTTCATCCGCTACGAACTCGACCCCTGGAAGACAGATGCCTTCCGCGAGTATGCTCGGGTCTGGGGAGAGGCCATCCCGGCAGCCGGTGCCGACCTGATCGGGTACTTTGCGCCGCACGAAGGGTCGACCACCACCGCCTATGGGGTGTATACTATCGATAATCTGGCCGCATACGAGGCGTACCGGGCGCGTTTGGCGGCCTCGGATCTCGGTCGGCAAAACTATGAATTTGCACAGGCTGAGAAATTCATCCTACGCGAAGACCGAATTTTCCTGAAGCGGGCCTCGGGCGCGCACGGAGACTAGGGGCAATTGATGTGATTTTATTTGCGGCGGCATATGCGCGAGGTTTTCCGTACTGCATTGGCGTTTCTGCCACAGCTCTGCACCTACGTTTGACGACAAAGTCATCAAAGTGCTTTGAACCTGCACGCATCTGGTGCCCCTGTGTCGACTGACGCGCATCCCGAGACCCGGGCTACGCGCTCGATCCCCGCACAGGTGCCGCCGCCGCAACTGCCGCAACTCACCTATCCCGGACAGGCCGTCTGCCGGTATTGCAAGACGCCATTATCCCGGGAGAAGGCCGGGAGCGAGTTCTGCGGCTCATCGACGTGCGAGACCCGGCGCGTTCAGGCCGCTGCCCGGGCGCTGGAGAAGCAGAAATGGGATGACTACGTTCAGGAGCAGATCGATGCCGTGCAGAACGCAGGCGACGAGTTGGTGGCCGCTGCCGATGCGCTTGGCGGCACGATCGAAGACCTGCCGATTGGCGTTGTCCCTCGCCAGTCCGAACCCGTGGTGCCATTGCCCGACTGGCGGCGCGACGCGTTTCGGGAGCATCTGGAAAAGGTGGTCGCGGAATCCTTTGAGCGCGAGGTTCCGGAGGGCGCGATGGATGGGCGCACGTCCTGCGAGTCCGATGAGACTGATCTGATCGATGCGACCTGCGGGACGTGCTGGGGCCATTGCTGCGTGCTGGGTGGGCACTCGCACGCTTTCCTGTCGCGGGTGACGATCGATGTGCACAGATCCCATAGACCTGACCGAACCGCGGATGAGATCATCGATTACTACCTCGGCAAGATACCGGAGGAGACGACGCGGCATTCCTGCGTCTATCACGGCCCGCAGGGTTGTACGCTGGACCGACCGCTGCGATCGACCATCTGCAACAGCTTTCACTGCCTTCAACAGACCAAGCTTTACGAGCGATGGAAGGAAACCGGCAAGGACCGGGCGGTGATCATTGCTAACCGGCCGAACCACAAGCCCCGTGTCGCGATCTATGATGCCGAGAACGGGCACCGTTTGCTGGATACGAATAGCGCGCCAAACGGCCAGAAGCCTGAGCGGGCAGTTGCATTGGCCGAGATCGCAACCGCGCAGGTCCCGAAAAAGCTTCCGGAAAGTCACAACCTGCCGGAATACGGTCCGGACCGTTCCTGCAAGTGGTGCGGCGCACCGATAGATGTTCACCGTGCGGCAACGGGCCAGTCGTGCGGCGCCTCGTTCTGTGAACAACGTCGGCTGAGAGCGCTTTACGGAGACGGCAACTGACCGGGAGCGCCTATAACTGGGTCAGGCGACCCAGACCCAGGGGCTTGTCAGACTGCGTGTTCCAAAGCCAGATTTCATTGAATGCGCGGATATTGAGATGCGACGGAACGGCGTAGGCCTGCCGCCCGTTGTTCTTCAGCAGCGATCCCAGGACCGTCTCCGGCCGGTACCCATCGCTGCCCAGCGCGACCACTGTTCCAGGGGAATCTGCAAAGCGAAAATTAGGCTCGAACACCACGACGGCAGGTTCATCAGATTGATAGAGACTGATCGTTCCGACGGTATCGTGCAGACTGGATCCGATCAGAACTGCGCGGTGTGTCATCTGCGCCCCATCGGGGACAAGGGCCTCACCCGGTCGCAGTTCTTGTGCGCAGCCACTCAGCAGCGCGCCGAGCACCACAACGACAAAAAATCGCGTGACCGCGTGAACAGGCATCGACCCCTCGCTTCCTATCGGGCTAAAATTGCCGTTAAAGTCGTCTTATCGCAAGTAAAAATGGGGTTGCTGTGACGGAAGAAACTGCCACTGAAGCCACCGAGACGGAGATGGCCGAGCCCTACGGCGCGGTTGCCATTATCGGTTGGGGTTCGCTGATCTGGGATCTTGAGCTATTGGCCCCGCATGTGCGTCAGCCCTGGATGCACCGGGCCGGGCCAGTTCTGCCCATGGAGTTCACGCGCATCAGCCCGAAACGCATGGGCGCGCTGGCGGTATGCCTTGACCAGACGCACGGCGTCACATGCGATACCTGCGTGATCCAATCGACACGGGGAGACCTGATGGAAGCGCGCGAAGACCTCGCGCGGCGCGAACGCACCCCGGCTGGCAATATCGGTGCAGTCTGCACGAAGACCCATTTCAGCGCTGGGCGCCCGCAGATTGCATGGCTGGTCATGCAGTGGTGCATGCACAGCCCCTACGCGGGCGCTGTCTGGACAGATATCGGACCGAACTTCGCACAGTCGCAGGGAGAAGAGTTTTCGGTGGCTGGTGGTTTAGCGTACCTGAAAAGCTTGAAGGGCGAGAGCCTTGATTCCGCCGTTCGCTATATCAAACTGGCGCCTGTCAGCACCGACACGCATCTGCGACTTGCATTGCGGGACGACCCCTGGTGGCAGGATCAGTGCGAGCGTTTGGGATTAAGCTGAACAGCTTGCCCCGCCCAGGACACAGAATTTGGCACAATGGGGGTGGTTCAAGGCAACCGGGCGGCTTGCTTCAGCCAGCGTCTCGCCCATTTCGAACTGGTCCTCATAAGCAAGCAAAGTGCATGCCAGAACGGCGGGCTTTTCGGCACCCTTGCGCTTGACCACCATACGGGCGTTTGCGCACATCACCTCGGACGGAGATTTATCCAGGATTCCCCAGCAGGCGGTCGTGATTTCCGGCACCTCGACCCTCATGTCCATTTCGGGAAACAACACCAGTTCGCCCGGATGGTCAGCATCAATCGCGAAACCCTCGCGTTCAAACAACGCGCGAAATCCATCTCTGGCTTCCTTTTCAGCCTCACCCCAAATGGTGCGCCCGGCCACGCTCATGCGAATGCCGGTCTCTGACAGAAACCGCATGCCCTCCAGCATGCGATCGAACGCGCCTTTGCCGCGCTCTGCATCATGGTGTTCCGGCGTATGGTGATCGACGGAAATCCGCAGTGTCAAAAGATCTGCAAACCTCTCATTCAGGGCGGCCAATCCGTCGCGAAACTTCGGACGCATCATCGGACGCATCGCATTGGTCAGAACCAGCACCTCGAACCCGCGTGTAAGCGAAGCTTCGACCATCTTCAGAATGTCCGGGTTCATGAACGGCTCGCCGCCGGTGAACCCGATTTCGCGGGTCTGCATGTTCTCTGCCCCGATCTCGTCGAGGTAACGCTCAACCTCCTCGGCCTTCAGATAGACGAGTGCATCATTCTTCGGACTGGAAAAGATATAGCAGTTGGCACATTCGATGTTGCACAGGGTGCCGGTATTGAACCAGAGCGTCTCCAGACGGTCGAGGTCGACAGTGGCGCGGGCAGATCCGTCGGCTGTGATCGCAGGATCAACAAACTTTCCCAGATTGGGAGGCGCCAGACTGCCATCGGCCATCGCTATTCATCCCACTGTTCGCTCACCGTCTCTCGATCTGAGCAGATGCAGCATTGATGTCAACCGCAACGGGCCCGTGCAACAGCAGCTTGGCAGAATTGTTATCGAAGGGATTGGAGCGGGCGATCGGGATCGAACCGACGACATTCAGCTTGGGAAGCTGACGTTCTACCACTGAACTACGCCCGCGCCGCGACCGGAGTTACGCTACCCGCCAACACAGCGTCAAGTGTCACGCAGCTCTTGTTAGCTGACGCAGCCGTGACAGCGCTGCCGGGATCTGGATGATCCCATGTCCGCTACCGTCGTTCCATGGCCCACCGCCGATCTGGGACGCTGTCTCGCAGATGGCCTGCTTGATCTGGGCCTGGCTGGCACCGGGGCACGCGCTGAGCAAAAGGGCCGCAGCGCCCGATGCGGTCGCACACGCGGATGAGGTGCCAAAGTCTACCGGCATGTAGCCAGAGTAATGGGACATTCCGCAGAAATCGGGTTTGTGGGGGGCGAGCGCTGCCGGGCCCTGCCCGCCATAGCCGATATACTGACCCTTCGGATTGGCGGCGGCCACGGTCATCACGTCGGGCGCGCCATTGGCCCCCCAGATGCTGTTGCCGGGGCCGAAGGGGTCACAGCCCCGCTCTGTGCCGAAGGCACCGCAATTGCCCGCTGCGAACAGGACGATCAGACCGGAGTCTACTGCCATCTTGACCTTGCGGGTGAAGGGATGGTTCGGGTCCCGGGCGTAAACCGGGGCCGAAGCCAGTTGCACGATCCCCCAGGAATTGTTCAGGATCTGTGGCTTTCCGGTCGCCCGATGGCTGTCGATGGCCCATCGAAACGCGGCGAGCGCGTCCGATATCATGCCGCGCATGGTGTTCGGTCCGCCATCATCGACGATGCGTAAATCATATATCTCGGCATCCGGGGCAACACCCAGAAAACCTGTGGCCATCACATTGCCATGCCAGTGATAGGTCGCACCGGTGGTGCCCCAGTCCGCAATCGGCCAACCTCCGGTTACCTGCGGGATCTGCGCCAGCGGCCACATCGGATTGTCGAGATCACGCTGGTTTATCGTCCGGCCGACCGCGGTCATGCCGCCGCCGACATCGGCAACCGTCACGCCCTTG
Organism: Pseudomonadota bacterium; assembly: GCA_039026295.1. Taxonomy (GTDB): domain Bacteria; phylum Pseudomonadota; class Alphaproteobacteria; order Rhodobacterales; family Rhodobacteraceae; genus Thermohalobaculum. The sequence goes on from JBCCMP010000062.1 coordinate 11,886, forward strand.
CCAGTAACCCCTTCGGCCCAGACCTCATTCGCACCGATGAAATCCGCCGCTCCGGCCAGTGTGCCCTCGGCCTTTCGGAAATCGTTATCATAGGGCCGCGGCGGAAGTGTTACGCCGTCAGGCAGGTGGGTATCTGCTTCCAACTCGGCGCTGAACAGGACGATCGGCGCATCATCCCAGACACCAACGACATCGGGGTGTTCTTCCAGCGCCTCGGCCTCTTCGTGATGAACTTCGCCGCGCGCGACGTGGGCAGTGCCGTCTGTCTGGTGATGACCACTGTCGACGACAACCGGATGAAACGCATGATCCAGATCCAGCGTCACGGCCCCCAGCCCCGCGCCCTTCGCGGTCTCGAAAGCCTCTTGATGGCGCAGTTCGATGATCACCTTGCGTTTCTCGGTCATGTTCTCCCCTTTCCCGAGGGCGGGCTGGCCGCGATGAAAACCATAGGCCTACGGACCGATATCGTAGTCTGCGTCAATCCAAGCGGCACGGTTTAGCCCGAAATGGTCTTGCAACATCTTCTCGGCGGTGTTGATACCACCCTCGACCCAGCCCTGCAGGGCGGAATAGGCCTCCCCGCAGATGTAAAGATCCATGCCCTCCACCGGCTGGCGGATGCGCGGCATGATCTCCCAGCTTTGCAGATGCGGGTGCCAGAGATGCCAGCCGCCTTCGTAGGGAAAATTCGCCCAGTTCTGGAAACACGAGGCGATCGGCGTCGGCACCGTTCCTGTCCCGGGATCGAAGTGCATGACCTGCAATTGCGCTGTGACCTCGGCCTCCATGTCTGCTGGCGCAGACAGCCGACCGGCTTTTCCCGCCACAAAGGCCGAGGTGTACTGATCGAGGTCCTGGGCAAAGCCAAACCGGTTCCAGAACTGCGCATTCGCGGAGTCGGTGAGCGAAGCAAGCATCAAAGCCCGGCCGTTCTCATCGCTTTCGCCGATGTAGTAGCACGCCTTCATGGGCATATCAGTGGTGGAATATCCGAACGCTGGCTGTCCCTGAGGGAACGTCTGCTTCCACCAAGCGTCGTTGTAGAGCGTGAAGAACTTTGTGGCCGGGGTCGCGTTGACCGCATTCAACAGGTCCGGGAATTCCGGGTTCTGGTACATCACGCTTTCTCGATCCAGCCGTGCGAGGGCGCCCTTCGGCAAGGCCAGCACTGTGATGGCAGCATCGATCTGATACGGCGCGCCACCGTCAAGCGATGTGAACTCCAGCCTGAAGCCATCCGCTGCCTGATGGACGGCCGTCAGCTGCGTGTTCTGGGTCAAATCCCCGCCCATCGACTGCACCCGGTGCATCATCTGTTGCGGGATCTGGTCGTAGCCATTCGCGATCGTCCAAAACGGGACATCGTCGAAATATGCCAGCATGACCGCTAGATAACCCAGGATGGTGTCATAGAGATTGTAGTTGCGATCGAAAGAGATCGTGAAGGCCGAGCCCAGGTTCAGCAGATATGCCTCGTTGCTGACCGTCTCCAACATCCAGTTCCAGAAGCCGATTTCCCAGGTTTCGGGCGGTGTCGCCCTGACATTCGATTTGACCTTTGCGGTGCGCAGCACAGTCCAGAGCCTGGCCATCAGGGGCAGCGCTTTCTGGATGCGGTCCCCTGAACGGCCCTTAAGCAGTGTCATAAGTTCCTGCACAGGCTCGGCCATTTCAGGGATGGCGTCGAACATACGCTCCAGCACCAGTTCGCCCGGGTTCTTCTTCTCCTCCTCCTCGACGAAATAGCGGATCGGAAAATTCAGATGGGTACTTGCCGACGACGGAAAGTTCGAGGTGTCCCTGTAGGCATCCGGCCAGAACCGGCTGCCGCGCAGATACATGAACAGACCGTGATTGAAGCTGGGGGACGGGACGACATCCAGATCCAGTTCTTTGGTGGCCAGCCCATGAACATTGCGCATCAGCGCCGTGAAGCCCTGCCCGCCGAGTTCTGCGATCAGATCCGGTGCTTCAGGAAAACTATAGGACCAGAGGCGCCCGCCGACCCGGTCGAGCGTGTCGAAGACGCCGACACGAAGGCTGTCCCCGCCCCGGCTTTCGACCAGTGCCCGCAGCTTTGGGCTGTCCTGCCAGCTCCGCATCAGGCGATACGCAGTGTAGGCACCGGATACACCGCTTCCGACAATTGCGACGTCATAGTTTTGCTGCTCAGTCATCGCCGTCTCCTGACGTTTAGCCGTCGACCTGACAGACCATTGCGACGGCACGCCGGGTCAGCGTCGTCGTGTTCGGCAATGCTGAATGCAGAACAAGGCAGTGGTGCAGTGACGCCTCACCAAGGCCGACGGGATTGGTGCGGGCTGCGCTTTCATCGACATTTTTGGCGATCATGTGCCCATGGACATAGTCGTGCGGCTGCACCGGTTGCTGATGGCTGCCAGGAATGAACCGCATCGACGTGCTTGGCCCGTCCGGCTGATCCAGCGGCATCCAGACCGTTGCGCCCTTGTGCGGCGGCGGACGATAGGCGGCATCCTGATGCCACGGCGTGCCGACCCCACCCGGCGGTTTCACGAAGAGCCGCCAGCCCAGCAGGATGCGGTCGGTGGTGGTGTCGAACAGCTGTGCGACTGCCTCTTTCGTTTCTCTGACCGCCTTCGCCTCGCTCAACCTTGGCCGCTTGGCCTCGGGCGAGACGATGGTCATCAGCGGGCCCGGGGTCTGATCCGGCACCTTACCGTTCAGATCGGATGGCGCATGCCCGAAGCGCTCCGAAAACGCGTCGTCGCAGAGATCACCGATCCAGCCGATTTCATCCGGGTCTCCAAAACTGCCCAGGGCCAGGAAACCGTTATGCCGGAAATTTTCGGCTTGCGTCTCGGTCAGCATCAAGCCTCCTCCGGCAGTCTGCCCAGCATGAATTCGCCAACCGAGGATTCCTGTCGCCAATCCAGCCCAGTGGCCTCGGCAAAGCGAACCGAGTCGCCCCCGCCCAGCGCGCAGCCACCAAGACCCATTGCCGTCGCCGTCAGATACATTGTCTGCATCATCACACCCACATGTTTCAGGACCAGCGCATAGGCGATCCCGTCGTATTTCCACATTACGCGCCCGAAACGCGCTGACAGGATGAAAAGAACCGGCGGCGGCGCTGGTGCGCCAGAGGATGTCTGCGCATCGAGCAGAAGGCCTTTGTGCGTCTCGGCTTCGTCCGGCAGGCGATAAAGCCGGTGATTGTCGGGTGCGAAGTGATAGAGGCCCGGGTCGATGCCCGCACATGCGGTAACAGCCGCATAAATTTCCAGTTCATGGCACGCGCCGCCGCTTGGCGTGGGTCGCGAACTCGCCACATAGGCGCGGTCATCGACCAAGGCCCGCACACGGGCACAGCGGTAGAGGAAAGCACCAAGATCTTCGATCGACAGCAGGGTCGCCCCGAAAGCCCTATGTGACTGTCGTCTCTCCAGAACCTCGGCAAAGCGTGCATCCGTACTGCGTGCCGCATTCAGATCTGCCCTTGGCAGATCGATCCAGTTGTCCGACATGGCCGGTTTGACAACCGGACCCGGCGATCCCGCGGTTGCTCCGGAAAACATGGCGCCGAGTGGCCGCTGCGCGTATCCTCGGCGGCTATGCGTGTGAAACCACAGGTCTGCCTGCTGCCAATGCGGTTGAGTTTGAGCCAACTCATCATGCGAAACGACAAGACCAGCGGCGCACAGAAGAGAAAGCAGGCGGGCGATCAGTTCTCCATCCAGCTCCGGGACTCTTTCGACCAAATCGCCGGGCGATCGTGCGCTCGCCAAAGCGTGCACAACCGCAGCGCCGTGGCGGTGACGAAGCAAGATCTTCGCCGGAGCGCCCGGCGCGTGCAGATGCATCCCGTCATCTGCTGGGGTCAACGCCGCAAACCGGTCCAATTCCCATGACGCGCCGTCGACAGTAGCATGGCGGAAAACGAAATCCGGACGGACGGGCACCAAGGTCGCTAATGCGTCGTCACCGTAGCACAGCACAGGCCGGAGCAGCCCGCAGTCGGAAAGGCGGCTGAGGGTCATCAAAAGCACCGGCACCTGATCGGGCGCGCTTTCGACGATCTCGGCAATCAGGTCTTCCTGAGCCCGGGGTCGGGTCGTCAGGCTGCTGATCGCCGTCTCGATCTCTGGTGGCAGGTTGCCGAAGGCCGCCTGTCTTTGTCCATGAACGAACGATACCTCTCCGGAGGGAGCCCTTTGAAGCGTGCCGTCCTCCGCAAGTGCCCATGCATAAGGAAACACGCACGTCTGCGGTCCAGCAATTTTCGGGTCAGTCAGCATCACGGCCTAAAGAAAGAAATGCGCGGGATTGAGGTCACTTTCAGCGTTCGGCTGATCCAGCCAGCCCA
>JBCCMP010000063.1:0-16204 GCA_039026295.1 Pseudomonadota bacterium
GCTGTCCCAGCGTCTTCTCGTGCCACGCGATGCCGTGGCGATCCACCAGTTCGACAAAGTCCCACTGCGTGTATCGGCTGAGGGCGGATTTGCAGAAATGCGGGTTCTGCGACAGGAAATTCTCGGCCGCCGCATGAAGGTTGGTAAAATTGCACCTGCCCCCACCGGATATGCGGATCTTCTCGCCCGGTGCTTTGGCATGGTCGATGACAAGGCAGTCGCCGCCCGCATGGGCCGCGCACATCATGCCCGCAGCCCCGGCGCCGATGATGACCGTGGTGTACTCCTTCACTTAGTAGGCACGGGTCGGGGTGTATGGCGTGATCCCGCCCATGATCTGATGATCCCAGTGCCCCGCTTTCGGGGTCACTTTCAGAGGCAACGCATTCGGCATACGCGCCAGATCAGGCGTCATCGAGACATGGGTGCGCGCTGCGATCCAGAGACCGCCATGGGCCACGATCAGCGTGTTCGGCCCCCGCGCGACGGCGGCCGCCATGGCCGCCCACACCCGGTCGCGAAACTGGGTGAAGGTCTCGCCATTCGGCGGATCATAGGCATCGTCAAAATACATCCGCAGGAACGGTCCATGCGGCTTTCCCTGATGATCACCGAGATGACACTCCATCAGCGCGGGATCAGTCTCGACCTCCATCCCCTTGGCCCGCGCCACCGCCTCGGCCGTGTGGCGTGCACGGTCCAGCGGCGAGGCGACGATCCGCTCGATCGGCTGGTCCTTCAACGCCGCCCCGGCCGCCTCTGCCTGCGCTTTCCCGCGCTCGGACAGGGGTGAGTTCATCTGGCCTTGCGTCATGCCAGAGGCATTCCACGTCGTCTCGCCATGACGCAGGAAGTAGAATGGGTGGGGAAACGACACGGCCCTGCCTCGGCTATGGGATATCCGCCCACCGATTGACAGGCGCGCGCCCATGCCTAGCCTCGGGCGCAAGGGGAAGCAATGCGCGCATGATGGACGGCATCAACAAATCTGATCAATGGGACCTGATTGTCGTGGGCCACGGCATCGCGGGGCTTTCGGCAGCCGTTTCTGCCGCGGAAGCCGGGGGCCGGGTTCTGGTGCTGGAACGCGCCCCGTTTGGCGATCACGGTGGGAACACGCGCTGGACCGACGCCCTGATGCGATTGAAGTCCGAAGACGCCGTTGCCGACGATTTCGAGGACCATTTTGCCCGAAATGCAGGCCATCACCTTGACCCGCTGGTGACCGCCGATCTGGCGCGCGACTTCGAGGATCAGCCCCGCATCCTGCGCACCCTGGGCATCACCGACCCGGAAGTTATTTCGGCCTTTGCCGATGCGGTGCCGTCAACCATTGCCTGGCTGAAGGGGCACGGCGTGGTTTTCGATTTCCAACCGACCTACTTCATCACCACCTGCACGCCCCGGATGGGGCCGACCGGCGGCGGGCTTGCGCTGGTCGAGGCTTTGACATCCGCAGCAAACAGCCTGGGCGTGGACATCAGATACGAGACAGCCGCCCATGCGGTGACCCGGGACGGAGAGATCTCGGTCATCGGTCCCAATGACCAAACCGAAACCTTGAGCGCCCGGTCCATCATGCTCGCCTGCGGCGGGTTCGAGGGGAACCCCGCCATGCTGGCACAGTACATGGGTCCGTCGGCCAAGTATCTGCGACCGGTCGCGCGCGGAGGTTACTACAACAAGGGCGAAGGGATCCGCATGGGTCTGGATCTTGGTGCGGCGACAGCGGGCGATTTCTCGGCGATCCATGCCGAGCCGCTTGACCCGCGTTCGGGCCGGGAAGAACCCATCGTTCTGGTCTTCAACTACGGCATGCTGGTGAACCGCGAGGGGCGGCGTTTCGTCGACGAAGCGCCCGCGACGGTAGATGCGACCTACGAGGCGATCACCCGCATCGTCCAGACCCAGCCCGGCGGGATCGCGTGGGCGGTGTTCGACAGCCGGATCGAAGACGTCCCGAACTGGCGGGTCAGCGTGCGGTCTGATCAGCCGCCCGTCGAAGCGGGGTCACTGGCAGAACTCGCCGCGGCCTGCGGCATCGATCCGGAAGGGTTGGCCTCCGAGGCTGACGCCTTCAACGCCGCCTGTCCCGATGGCGCGGCCTTCCGCCCGCTGGAACTCGATGGATTGCGTGCGGCGCCAGAGGGGCAACCCCGCAAATCCAACTGGTCGCGCCCGATTGCCGAGCCGCCATTTTTTGCGTTCCCGATCATCACCGGGAACTGCTTCACCTTTGGCGGTCTCCGCTGCGATGCCAAGGCCCGGGTGATCAACATCCAGGGCGATCCGATCCCCGGCCTCTATGCGGCGGGGGAGACTATGGGCCTCTACCACGGCACCTATACCGGCGCGACGTCGGTCTTGCGCGGTGCCGTCTTCGGGCGCATCGGCGGTCGTCACGCTGTCGGGGCCAACTGATGGAGCAGACCGGCATCCCTTGCACCTTCATGCGGGGCGGCACCTCGAAAGGCATGTTTTTCCGTTGGGAGGATCTTCCAGAACGTGCGGCGGACCGCGACCGGTTCCTCTGTGCGGCGGTCGGCTCGCCTGATCCTTATGGCCGCCAGCTCGACGGGATGGGCGGCGGCATTTCCTCGCTGTCCAAAGCCATGCTGGTGCGCCGGTCAGACCGGGACGGCGTCGACATCGATTACCTCTTCGCCCAGATCGTCGTGGACAAGGCCGAGGTCGATTATGGCGGCAATTGCGGGAACCTCTCCGCCGCTGTGGGGGCATTCGCCGTCGATCAAGGGCTGGTGCAGTTGCCCGATGGTCCGGGCAGGGTGCGCATGTTCAATGAAAACACAGCCAAGCGCATCGACTGCCATGTGCATGTTCGTCACGGAAGAGCCGCCGTCGCCGGTGATCAGTGCATCGCAGGCGTGCCGACGCAGGGCGCCCCGATCCGGCTGGAATTTCTGGATCCGGGCGCGTCCAAGACCACAACGCTGTTGCCGACGGGGGGTGCTGCCAAAGCCTTCGAGATTGGTGGGACGGTGTACACCGTCTCGTTCATTGACGCGGCCAATCCCTGCGTTTTTGTGGCGGCGAGCGCCTTCGGTTTGACGGCGACAGAAATGCCGCAGAACCTGAGCACGGAGCTTGCGCTGGATGAACTCGAGCGCATCAGAACTGCGGTCGCGCGGGATTGGGACGACTGGTCCCACCCGCATCCGATCTTCAGGGGCGGCGCAAGCGTCCCGAAAATCGCCATCGTCGGTCCGGCCGCAGACAGCGAAATGCTCTCTGGCGACATCCTGAAGGCCGAAGACTGCGATGTTCAGGTCCGGATGATCTCGATGGGCAAACCGCACCTCGCGATTCCACTGACAGGTGCCATGTGCACGGCTGTTGCAGCGCGTATCGCGAATTCGGTTGTCGCCGATCTTGCGCGCACGGTCCCTGAAGGCGAACCCCTGCGGATAGGCACGCCCTCCGGCGTTGTTCCGGCGATGGCAGATGTGCGGCAGACGCACGGCGGCCCACACGCCGTGTCCGCATCGGTCTACCGGACGGCCCGCACGTTGATGGAAGGCAGAGTGTTCGCGCTAATCTGACGTCCTCGCGTTTGTGTCACGCCGAGTTGAGCAGATGTGGTTCGAAATCGGGCCGGTCCCGTCCATCCTGTGGCCCGCGCCGAATACACCTTCATCGCTCCATCACAACGAGGCTGACTTATGATCATCCAGAGATTTTGCCGGGCCGCTTCGGTCGTCGCAGCGGTTCTTGCCCTGCAGGGCTGCGCTGCTGCCATCGGTTATGCCGTCTACGACATTGAAACGGACAGGCTGGACCGGCTTCGGGCCTGGGAAAGCAGCCTTGCAGGTCTCGACTGTGTTCAACTTGGCGACGCGTACGCGGCGGTTGCCTCTGACCGCGACAGCTTCGTCGACTTTGACCAGCGCCAGGACATCATGCGCGATGCGATGACGCAGAAAAGCTGCACCCTTCCAGCCGACCTGGCCTGATCTCATGCCGGATAGCAGGCCGCTCCTCGAAACGGCGGCTTGATCTTCCGAGGCGCAGATGCTGACCATGCTGCCAGCCCAGGGGGGAGGCAGACATGACACAAACGCAGCGCCTGCGCGAAATGCTTGCGAGCGGGGACATCTTCGTTGCCCCCGGCTGCTTTGACGGCCTGTCGGCGCGGCTGATTCAGCAGGCGGGCTTCAGGCTGGCCTACGCCTCGGGCGGTGCGATCAGCCGGGGGGCCGGGATGCCCGATCTCGGTCTTTTCACCGCGCGGGAATGCGCAGACCGGATGGAGCAGATCTGCGACGCGGTCGATATCCCGGTGATCGCAGATGCGGACACCGGCTACGGCAACGCGCTGAATGCGCGGCGCGCAGTGCGCCAGTTCATGCGGGCAGGGGTCGCGGCGATCCATCTGGAAGATCAGACCTTCCCCAAGAAGTGCGGGCACTATGACGACAAGTCCATCGTCTCGACCCACGAATTCACCCAGAAAATCAAAGCGGTCAAAGACGTCTCGGGCGACGATCTGATCCTGATCGCCCGGTCCGACGGGCTGGCCGTAGAGGGGTTCGATGCCACGATTGATCGCTGCAATGCCTACGCCGAAGCAGGCGCTGATGTGATCTTCTTCGAAGCCCCGCAAACGGTCGAGCAGATCGAAGCAGTCGGCCGCCAGATCCAGACCCCGAAGCTGATCAACATGTTCGCCGGCGGTAAGACGCCGATGGTGCCCCTCGCAACCCTCAAGACCTGGGGGTATCAACTGGTCATTGTCCCATCCGACCTGCAACGCGCCGCGATCGCGGCCATGCAACGAACGCTTGCCGTCATCGCCGCCGACGGCGACTCCAGCGCGTTGAGCGATCAATTGGTGACATTCAAGGATCGCGAGGCAATCATCGGCACCGACGAATGGAACGATCTGAACGAAAGGTTCGCGGAATGAGCGAGGCCAAATCCACTCCCGAATATGAAGTCTTTGCCTTGCGCTATGGCGGCGTGAACATTCCGCCGCACTACGCCACGATCCTCGAGGACCCGAACGATCCGCACACCGCCCAGCGGCGGCTCGACTATTTCGTCTGGCTGATCCGCGGCAACGGGCGCAACATCATGGTCGATTGCGGTTTCGATCATGCCTGCGGTGCCAAGCGCGGCCGCAGGATCGACCGTCTGCCCGACGAGGCAATCGCCGCCATCGGCACCAAGGCCGAGGATATCGACACCGTCATCGTCACCCACCTGCATTACGATCATGCGGGCAATTTCGGCCTGTTCCCCAACGCCGAGTTCCTGATCCAGGACAAGGAGGTTGCCTTCGCCACCTCCCGTTACATGAAGTATCCCGCTGTGCGCCGCCCCTACGAGGCCGACCATGTCTGCGAAATGATCCAGCTGAACTTCAAGGAACGGGTCCGCTATATCGATGGCGATGAAGAAATCACGCCGGGTATCTCCGTCCACCTGCTGCCGGGCCATTCGCACGGCCAGATGTCCGTGCAGGTGAACACCAGACGGGGCCGCGTCTTCGTGGCGTCCGATGCCGCGCATTTCTACGACAATGTGTGGAAGCGCAACCCGTTCTCGATCCTCCAGCACATCCCGGAATACTGCGACAGCCACGACCGGATGATCCGCATGGCGGAAAGCCCGGACCACATCGTGCCCGGTCACGACCCGCTGGTGATGGACTATTATCCCCGCCACCCGGACGATCCCGAGACCTGCGATCTGACCGTTCCGCCGAACAAGGGCTGACATGCAGGCATTCGACGGCATCCGTGTTCTTGACCTGACCCACGTGCTGGCAGGGCCGTTCGCGACCTATCAGCTGGCGGTGCTGGGCGCCGATGTCATCAAGATCGAGCCGCCCGGTCAGGGCGACATGAACCGTCAGGTCGGCCCAGTGCACGAGCTGAATGCTGCCCGCATGGGGGCGCATTTCCAGAGCCAGGCCGCCAACAAACGCTCGCTTGCGCTGGATCTGAAATCGGCCGAGGGAAAAGAGGTCTTTCTCGCGCTGGCCATGACCGCGGATGTGATCGTCGAGAACTACCGCACCGGGTCCATGGCGGGGATGGGCTTGGGATACAGGGACATCGCGGCCCAGAAGCCAGATATCATCTATTGCTCGATAACCGGCTTTGGTCAGACGGGGCCCAAAGCGAAGGATCCGGCTTTCGACAACGTCATCCAGGCATGGTCCGGCATGATGGAAGAGACGGGTCCCGCCGACGGTGATCCGGTGATCATGGGCCCACCCGTGCTGGACTATGGCACCGGGGCCCAGGCGGCATTCGCGATTGCGGCGTCTCTGCTGCGCCGCGAACGCACAGGTGAAGGGCAGTGGATCGACGTCGCGATGCTGGATGCGGCACTGGCCATGCAATCCTGTTTTGCGCTCAACACCGCGGCGACGGGTCAACCACCCGCCCGGTCTGCCATGCAGGGTGGCTGGGTGGCGGGCTATGGCTGCTATCACACGAAGCAGGGCATCCTCGCGCTCGGCGTCTTCACCCCTGCGCAGCACAAAACCCTGTTCGAGGCGCTGAACCGCGAAGATCTGGCGGCAGAGGTCGCCGCGTACACGATCGCAGACATGCCGGCCCGGCAGGCAAAGGACCATGCGGTTCTGACGGAGGCGTTCGCCGGCGAGACCGCGCAGCATTGGGAAGACCATCTCACAACGGCCGGCGTTCCCGCCGCCCGCGTTCGCGTGCTGGACGAAACCCTTGCGAGCGCGCAGGTCGCTGCCCGCCGCGCACTGACAAGCTTTCCGTCATCCGATCTCGGCGGCACGCTCCGCCCGGCGATGGCCGCCTTCATGTGCAACCAGGACGGACCGGCCGCAGACCGTGCCCCACCTCGATTTGGCGAGCATGGCGAAGACATCCTGTCAGAGCTTGGATATACAGCGCAGCAGATCGCCGACCTGTCCGCAAAGGGTATCATTTAGCCCGTGAGCCGCAGTGAATGCTTGGCGCAAAGAGTTGAAAAATACATATTACCAATGACTTGTAGTCTACTTTGAAAGTGAAAATTCCGACTCGGAATTGCCAGCCCGGGCGACGGCGGAAACAACGACTTCAGATCAGATGATTACAGGATTGATAATCGCATCCCGCAGGCAAGTTTGGAGATGATCCAGGTGATGACGACCTGCGGTGGCGGTTATTACCGATCATGGGGATGCACGGCTCAGACGACCGACGCCTGACCATTGCCGTCCGTGTTGGCTGCACTGCGCCGGGTTTGCTCGTTGTCCAGTTCAAGCCGGTCCTCCGGCGCAGTTCAACGCGCAGCGGATTTAAAATGCCGAAATCTCGGGGCGGCAGATCACAAATCAGAAAGCAGGAATGCATCTTCCCTTTTTCAACCTGCGGTTTCTGCCCTACAGTGCTCTGACAGGTTGCCACATCTGAGAGCAACGCAAGGGAGGAAGAGATGAAGATCCGAAATCGAGATGCCAAACAGCGTGCTTTGAAAGATCAGTTCGAGAAGGGCGGCCTGTCACGGCGATCCTTCCTGCGTCAGAGCGCAGCCTTGGGCGTCGTCGCCGTCGCTCCCCTGACACTCGGCGCGCGCCACGCCGCCGCGCAGGCCGCAGAGACGTACGACTACATCGTCATTGGCGCGGGATCTGCCGGCTGCGCGCTTGCCGCGCGTCTGTCGCAGGACGCGGACAAGTCCGTTCTGGTGCTCGAGGCAGGCCCGCCGGACGAAAGCCAGTTCATCCATATCCCGGCCGCGTTCCCGAACCTCTTCGGAACCGAACTGGACTGGGGCTTCATCACGCAGCCCCAGAAAAATGCCAACGGCAAGACGCTCTATTCGCCGCGTGGCAAGATGTATGGCGGCACCAGTTCGATGAACGCGCAGATCTACAAGCGCGGAAACCCGGCGGGCTTTGACGACTGGGCAAAGGACAATCCCGGTTGGAGCTACGCCGATCTTTTGCCGGTCTTCAAGCGCTTCGAAAACAATGAACGCGGTGCCGATGACTGGCACGGGACAGGCGGTGAGTTGAACGTCGCCGATCTGCGCGACCCGAACCCGGTCTGTCAGGCCTTGGTGGATGCATCGGTCGAGGCAGGCTATGCCGCTCGCTCGGACTTCAACGACGGCTATGATCAGGAAGGTTTCGGCTTTTATCAGGTGACCCAGAAAGGCGGTTTCCGCAACTCTTCGGCCGTGGCGTTCCTGCACCCCGCGCTCGAGCGGGACAACCTTGCCATCCTGGGCGAGGCCCATGTGCAGAACCTGATCATAGAAGACGGGCGCTGCACGGGCGTGCGTTTCAAGGCTGGCGATCAGGTTTTGAATGTCAACGCCACGTCCGAGGTGATCCTGTCCGCGGGGGCGTACGGCTCGCCACAGATCCTTATGCTGTCAGGCATCGGGCCTAAGGCAGAGCTCGAGGCGCTGGGCATCTCTGTGGTCAAAGACCTGCCCGGCGTCGGCAAGAACCTGCAGGACCATTTCATGGCGCCGGTTGCCTATGTCTGCACGCAGCCGGTCACGCTGGCCCATGCAAACGATCCGGAACAGGGCAAGCTATTGTCCGAGAAGGGGATGGGCCTCCTGACCTCGAACATTGGCGAGGCTGGCGGGTATCTGACCGTGAAAGAGGGGGCGTCTGCGCCCGATCTTCAGTTCCACTATTGCCCGACCTGGTTCGTGTCTGACGGCGCGGGCAACCCGACCGACGGAAGCGAGGGCTTCACGATCCTGCCCGGCATTGTCGGGACCAAGTCTGTCGGACAAATGACGCTTGCGTCTGCCGACCCCGAGATGCCGCCCTTAATCGATCCAAACCTCTTTGGTGAAGAACACGACCTGGACGTCATGCTCGAAGGCGTAAAGATCGCGCGGAAGATCGCGGCGCAACCTGCCCTGGACGCCTTCCGCGGGGAAGAACGCTTCCCCGGTCCCGCCGTGCAGACCGACGACGAAATTCGTGACTGGCTGCGTGACAACATGCAGACGATCTATCACCCGGTCGGCACGTGCAAAATGGGCTCCGACGAGATGGCGGTCGTCGATGCAGAGCTTCGGGTGCACGGGATCGCAGGACTGCGCGTCGCGGATGCCTCGATCATGCCGACGATCACGAATGGCAACACCAATGCCCCGTCAATCATGATCGGCGACCGCTGTTCGGATTTTATCCGCGCCTAGCTGAATTTGGCTTGCCCGGCATCGGGCAAGCCAATCTCGCATCCGCTGCGGAAATAGCGGCAGGTGGTTGGCAAAACCTGCCTCAATGAACACTAATATTATTGATTTATCAGGTATTTAGGAGATTATCATAAACTAGCATACGCGCCGACGTGCTGTGCTCGAAATTTGACGCTTTGGATCAAAGTTCCTGTCTGATCCCAAGGGATGATGTTTTGGCCATGCCCAATGCCGGACTGCGCTGAGACTGACTTTGAATGCGATGCACCTCTGTCCATCAGAACGTCATAACCGCAGTTCGCGGTTACCCGCGGCGGCGCAGGAAACCACCTGTGTTCTCGATCTCCTCCAACGCGGCGAAATGAGCTAAACAGGAGCGGTCCCGGCACCGCGGCAAAGCCGAAACTCTTACGTGTCCAGATCGATTTCAGCCGATCCCCAAGCGTACAGCGCTTTCATCACCGGACCCAGGGTCCGCCCCCTTTCGGTAAGGACATAGCGAAATCGCGGGGGGTGGGGCACGTACTGCTCCTGCGCGATGAAGCCATGCGCCAGCAAGGATTTCAGTCTCCGGGACAGCGTGTTCGGCGAAAAACCCTGCGCCTCGCCTTCAAAGTCCTGGAACCGGCGCGGGCCGTTCTGAAAGAGATCTCGCAGGATCATCAAAGTGCACGGATCGCCAAACACCGAGGCCGCGCGTCCCATCGGGCATCTCTGGTTGAACGGTCTTTCAGGCTTGCCTTCGGTCATTTGCGCTCCAACTGTTAAGATAGTCACTATCACAAAGATAGTTAATCATCAATTCGTCAGGACCGGGCGAGGAACTCCAGATGCCATTCTCCATCGTTTCAGAAGCCGTCGTTCTTTTCTCTTTCGGGGCGCCGCTTTGGCACATGCTGATGATCTCACGCGCCGGGGGGCACCCGGTACGGCGGACAGTGATCATAGCGCTGGTGATGATCGCCTGGTCTGCGTGGGCGTACATGGCGGTCAGAATGGGTTTCGATCAGGACATTCTGGGACCTGTCGCACCGGGGCGACCGATGATTTACCTGATCCTTGCCATGGCGACGACGTGGTCTGCGCGGCACTGGTTGCTCGGCGACGGGGTCTCCCAGCATTTGTTGATTGCATTGCAGCTCTTCCGGCCGATCGGCATGGTCTTCGTGCTGGAGAACAGCCGCGGCACCCTTCCCGGCATCTTTGCGCATCCGGCTGGCTGGGGCGACCTCGCTGCCGGGCTCTTGGCGGCCTACGTGCTCTGGCGCTATTGGGGGCGGGCAATCCCGGACCGCTGGGTCATCGCGGTCGCCGTGGTCGGCCTCGCGGACTTCGCATCTGCGTTTTTCTTCGGCTTTACAAGCTCGGATACCCCGGTCCAGCTCTTCTCGCACGACTTTCCAAATCAGGTGCTCAACTGGCCGTTGGGTCTGATCCCGCTCTTTCTGGTGCCCTATGCGGTGATGGCGCACCTTTTGTCTCTCGCCCAACTGGCGCGGGACAGGGCGGTGCGGCCGGGTGTTCAGCCTGTCACGCCATGAAGCCGGGCGGGCCGCCCAGATCGACACCGGGAAAGATGTCCCGCTCCAGCGCGCGGCGGCTCAGCCCGAACTGTGCGCTCAGGGCCCAGGCCGCCCAGCGGCGCACGTCGTCGGTCGGTACAAGATCACGGTTCTGGTAGAGATCCCGCTCGCCCAGTCCCGGCCACTGCCCATAGATCCGTCCGCCGCGCACGGCACCACCCGACAGGATCATCACGCCGCCCGTGCCATGGTCGGTGCCGCCCGACCCGTTCTCCCGCGCTGTCCGTCCGAACTCTGTCATCGCCAGAACGACCGTGTTGTCCCAGTTTCGACCCAGATCTTTCTTCAGGCTGGTCAGTGCATCGGCCAACTGCCGCGCAGGCTGGCGGATCGCGTTCTGCTGGCGGCGGTGCGTGTCCCATCCACCCAGCGAGAAAGCAGCAATCCGGGCCGGGCCGTTCAGACGCTCCGCCGCGTATCCGGCAAGGGTCGCCCCGGTCTCTCGCCGCGAGCTTGCCTCGCCGTCACCGGCCAGCATGTTGGCCCCCTGCAGGGCCGATTCAAACAGGGGATCGCCCGCGTAAAGCAGCGACAGAAGCCGCCGCTCGTCATTCTGCAGAGTCATCACATTGGTCGGCGACCATGACCCCGACGGAGCATCACCGTGCAGCAGAAGCATGTGCGACTGTCCGACCGCCATCGCGTAGTCGGCCCGCGCACCGGGTATCTGCGCCAAGGCACGGTTCAGCCAGCCGTCACGTCCACGTGTCAGTTGGCCATCCGATGCGCCGTTGCCGTTTTCCAGCAGATCCTGCCCGTCAAAATGGCTGCGTTTGTCGCGATAAGGGGTGGAGACGGCATGCACAAAGCCAAGCTCGCCTGACCGCCACAGGGGCAGCAGGCCGTCGAAGGATGCCTCCAGCCCGAACCGGCCGTCCAGATCGGTCAACCCGTCGCCCGGCCGCTTCGCCAGGCCCGGTCGCAAAGAGTAAAAGGCCCGGTCGCCATATGGCTGCACCATCCCCAGACCATCCAGACCGCCGCGCAGGATGATCACGACCAGGCGCCGGTCTCCCGGCGCGTCGGCAAACACCACCGGGGTGATAAGCGGCGATGACGCGGCAGAGCAGGCAACCCCTAGAAACAGTCTGCGGTCCAGCATGGCAGCCTCCTCAACGGCGGTTGAATTCAGGACTGGCCAGCGCAAAGGCAAAGCCTTCCCATCGGTCCGGTGCCGCGCTGACGGCAAAGGCCGTTTCTCCGCGCAGCGCATCGCCCAGGGCGGTTTCCGCGAACTGGCGGGGATCAAGTTTGCCGTTCTTGGCGATCAACTGCCCGGATTTCGAGGCATAGTTCAGCCGCGCGGCAAGACCCTGCGGCGTGATCCAGGCCTCCGCCTCCTCCGGCCACCCATCCGGGCCGGGGGGCTGGAACATGGGCTGGTTGAGATGGCGCAGCGCCTGGAATGTCGACGCGCGTTTTCGGGCGCGCGCCGTCTCGGCCATCTGCCGGTTTGCGCCAAGCGCGCGCAGGGTCGAGATGATCAGATCCACCGGACGCTTGATCTTGCCCCCGAAGTCCCGCCACGACGACGGGTGCTGCAGCATGGCGGAATAAACCGTCGGCAGGTGCCCGCCAGAGCGCCGCCATGCGCCTTCGATCTGACCGACAAGATCGGCGTCCGGGTCGTCTGCAACAAAGTGCACGGCCAGCTTGCGGGCCAGATGGCGCGCGGTCGCCTTGTGGCGCGAGACATCTTCCATGAAGGCCAGGGCGTGCTCGGCCCGTCCCGGATTGCCGCCGTATCGTTTGCCCAGAACGGTTTCCGCACCGGGCTCGGCGCGCTGCGGAAAATATCGAAAGTTCTGAAAGCCCTTCTGCACGCCGAACCCGGTCAACAGTTCGGCCAGCTCCCGCACATCGTTCTGGGTGTAGGGCGCGCCGACACCCATCGTGTGCAGCTCCAGAATTTCGCGGGCCAGATTTTCGTTCAGCCCGCGGCCCCGGCGCTTTCCTGCGGGCGATGACGGACCGTAGCTGTCAACCTGGTCCAGATAGGTCAGCATCACCGGATGCTGGACCACCGCGCTCAGCATGTCGGCGAACCGGCCCATCACATGGGGGCGGATCGCGTCGATCTCGAAAGTTGGCGCGACGAACAACCGGCCGGCATTGTTGGCGCTGATCGCAAAGTGGTCGGCCCAAAAGGCCGCAAGCCGCTCGAAGAACCCATGCGGTGACAGTGCGCGCTGATAGACGCGCGCCTCGACCTCCATCACCGCATCGCGGCGCATCGCGACCCGCTTTTCGCGGAACGCCTTGCTGTCCCGGCCTCTCGATCTGCGGGTCCGGATCAGATCCTCCAGACGGGCACGCCGGTCGGCGAGCCCCAGCACCGGCAGGACCAGGTCCGCCCTGGCTCCTGCACTGGCCTGACGCAGCAGCTGGTCCGCGTTTTTGGCTGGTTCCTGAGCGGGATGAAACCCGTACCCGAATCGGATCGCGGCTACAGTGGTCTGGCTGATCCCCATGTCCGGCTCCCTCAAGCATGGTCACTCGGCTTTACGCGAGGCTACCATGCTTCCGTCGCGAGGACGTGAACCGGACAGAAAAGCCGCCCCCGCCTTTCGGCAGAGACGGTATCGCGGAGGATCGTCCTAGCTGCCCGCGGCAGCGCTGCCCGCTGGCGCAGGCGCCTGACCGCCACCGAACAGCTTGCGGACGTCGGTTTTCACCCCCTGGGCCGAGGTGCGGACCTTCAACAGTCCCTGCAGCAGGTCGAACCAGAATTGTCCGCCCAGCGTGCAGCCAAAGCCGATCAGGAACCAGCTTAGAACGGCCGTCGCGGACCAGTTCTGCGCGCTGGAAAGACACCCCCAGAAACCAAATTCCGTATCGCCGTCAGTACAGGTCCAGCCCATCTGAACCGTGTCGCCGCCAAGTTCGGACTGGACGGTATCGGCTGACAGGCGCAACGCTTCCTCGATGCCTTGCAAGGTCGTGTCCACCGCGGTGTTGGCTTCCTCCTCCGTGATGATCCCGTCACCGTCCAGATCGAAGTCGCCGGGCGGAAGCAGCGCCGCGGTCAGAACGTTTGCCGCGTTCTTAAGGACTTCCGCATCGACGTCGGGCAGGGCCGGCGGGGTTGGCTCCGTCTCGCCCTGCTGATTGTCGCTGTCCGTTTCTGCCGCGGGCAGAGGATCGGGCAGCTCAAGCTCTGCCCGGATGGCCGGGCTGATCCGGTCAAGGCCCGTCAGTATTTCGCTCTCTTCAACCCGCCCATTCGGCGCACCGTTCGGATCACCGCCTGATCCGCCAGTATCCAGGATCACCGCCGTGTCCCGCAGCTTGTTCGGCTTGGCGACCTTCAACTCACCGACGGCGCCCTGTTCCACGGCCAGGGTCGCGCGCGCGACGATCTGATCGCGCAGGCTCTCGTTGTTGATCAGTTGCCCGCTGTAACCGATCAGGTTGAAGTTCAGCCCCATGGCCAGGACGAAGCCGATCAGGAACAGGAAGTACTTGATGCGCCGCACATACCAGCCGGTGACGCGGTCCATCGACGTATCGAACCATTCCGCCGCTTCATTCAACGCAGCGGTAATCGCTTCATCGGCGCGCTGGATACGGACTTCCAGGGCAGCACGGGCCTCTCCGCCTAGGGTTTCCAGCTTGTCCAGCCGCTCTTGCACCGCTTCCTTGATCGACACCTCGCGCAGCGCGCGCAGGAGTTTTTCTTTGACTGCAGCATCCACCGGCAATGCGGCCGCCGCGTCCGCAACTTTCTTCAGGGCTGCATCCGCCTCGTTCGCAAAGCCTTGTGTCAATTCGCGGCCTGCGCGCAACGCCGCGTCCACATCCGCGCCGCTCAGATCATCGTCGATGTCCGCAGCCACCCGGTGCAGCGCCACGTCCTCCGGCGCACGCCCGTCCGAGAAACCGTCCTGCAGCGCCTCGCGCGCCTTTTCCTTGGCAATCTCTTGCTTTGCTGTGTTGAATTTCAGCCGCAGCTGATTGAACAGCGCCTGTGCAAAAGTGCCCTTCGGGATATTGGACGGCATCCGTCCGAGGTTACGCATGACCTCGTTGACCTTGGTCTCGACTGCGCGCTCGGCGTCACCGACTGCCTTCTCGACCGCCTTGCGGTCTGGCGATATCGAATCCCACAGACGCGCGAACAGAGATTTCGGCCCATAAAGCGGCCTGATCGCCGGATCCATCAGCAGGTCCAGCGCACCCTCTGCCTTCTTGACGTTTTCCCGCGACAGAGTGACCGCGCTGACAAGTTTGGTCCCCTCGGCGGTATCTGCGCCCGATTGCAGCAGGCGGAAAATTCCGCGCCTCAGGATGCGGCCGCGCCAGTTCAGGATCGAGGCCAGCGCCTCCTGCAGCGCGCTGGCCACGAGGCTGAAAGTGAGCAGTGTGAAAATGACGCCGATGGCGACGTCCAACAGGGCAAATCCGGTCATGACAAAATGTCCCCCAGGAAAATCGTTAAAATCCAAGGCGAGTCTATACCACGGGAATCAACCGTGTTGCGCAGTGTCGATTCCCACACCGGGCCAAATCGGGTGGCGAACCTGAAGTCGACTTACCTGTCGGGCGGTTTGCCATACGCAAGCCATACGAATGCCATACGGGTTGTCAGACAGCGCCAGGGGCGGCGCAGGGGACGCTTGGGCAGCGTTTGTGTCGGCGTGTTGCAGGACGCGCGGCGTCACCGCGCGATTGCTAATCCTGCGGGATGACCCGGAGGCCCAGTTCCCTCAGTTGCTCGTTGGTGGGGCCTGACGGGGCCTGCATCATCAGGTCTTCGGCGCGCTGATTCATCGGGAACATGATCACTTCGCGGATGTTAGCTTCATCGGCTAACAGCATGACAACGCGGTCAATTCCCATCGCGCAGCCGCCATGGGGCGGGGCGCCGTACTTGAAGGCGTTCAGCATGCCGCCGAACCTGTTCTCGACCTCTTCGGCCGGGTACCCGGCGATCTCGAAGGCTTTGTACATGATGTCCGGCTTGTGGTTCCGGATGGCACCGGAAACCAGTTCGTAACCGTTGCAGGATAGATCATACTGATATCCGCGCACCGCCAGCGGATCCCCTTCGAGAGCGTCCATCCCGCCCTGCGGCATCGAGAACGGATTGTGCTCGAAGTCAACCTTACCGGTCTCGGCGTCTTTCTCATACATCGGGAAGTCCACGATCCAGGCAAAGGCAAAACGATCCTTGTCGGTCAGGTTCAACTCGTCGCCGATGACGACCCGGGCACGGCCTGCGACCGCCTCGAAGGTGCTTGGTTTGCCGCCGAGGAAGAAGGCGGCATCGCCGGAGGTCAGGCCGAGTTGCCGGCGGATCGCTTCCGTCCGCTCCGGCCCGATGTTCTTGGCCAGCGGCCCGGCGGCCTCCATCCCGTCGTCGCCGTCACGCCAGAAGATGTACCCCATGCCGGGCAGGCCTTCTTTCTGGGCAAAAGAGTTCATCCGGTCGCAGAACTTCCGCGACCCGCCGCCAGGGGCTGGAA
>JBCCMP010000064.1:0-16142 GCA_039026295.1 Pseudomonadota bacterium
ATCGCGTTGGCTTTCACGCAGCGTTCAGCGGGGGAAAGCAAGGAAGACGTTCGGCAATCGCTGAGCCTGGCGCTGTCCGTCTTTGAGTCCTCGGCCGACAGAATTTGACCTATGCGGTCATGATGGGCTTTCCTGCTCCATCGTCCGAGGCTGGGCGATCAAAACGCACCCATTGCACAGAGCTGCGCCTCACAATGCGAACGACCTGCGAGCGGTCATCAGATCAGCCGACGAAGCGCCAGCGGTACCGGAGCCTTGCGCCGAACAGTCGTGACATCTCCTCCGGGCACCGTCCGCGAATTGCGTGCAGAACTCCAAGCCTGGCACAAGGTGGCGGACCTAAACTCTTATCGGCACGTGGCTCGGCAGAGTTCATCGCGCACGGGTCGCCCCAGTCTTGCCGTTGATCATTTGTTCTGCGGTCTGATGAACCCATCCATAGGGAGAGCCAAAAACACCGTGTACGGTATTTGTACGGGGGTTCCCCGCATGTTCCGGTTTTTTCCTGCAAGAACCTGAACGGATTTCCTTTCTCAGGTCCGCGATAACCATTGATTATAAGGGGATTTTCTGGCGCACCCGAGAGGATTCGAACCTCTGGCCTCTGCCTTCGGAGGGCAGCGCTCTATCCAGCTGAGCTACGGGTGCGGCGGTGCGCGTATATCAATTGGCAAAGGTCGATGCAACACGCGCAACGGGCTTGTAGAGGGGCGGCAAGTGAACCAATAACGTCAGGCGAAAGGATCATTCTTTCATGCCCGGCGACCCTCGCGACACCGCCACGCGATCAGACAGATTGCGTGCTCACCTGAGCAATGCCATGCGCAATCTGCCGGTCTGGCTGGCGGCCCTCGCGATTGCGGCATCCGGCGGCGCGGTCGCTGCGTGGATCGGGACGCCCCTGCCCTGGCTTCTCGGGGCGATGGTCTCGACCGCGGTGGCGACCATGGCCGGGCTGAAGATCGGTGGGCAGCCGCTCGATTTTCCGCAACCGGTCCGGCATGCCTTCATCACCGTGATCGGTGTCGCCATCGGCGGGGCTGCGACCGAGGACATGTGGGGCGAGATCTGGGCATGGTGGCCCTCGCTGGTTGCCGTTCTGGTGTTTGTGGCTGTTGCACAAACCGCCAACTACCAGATCTTCCGCAGGATTGCCGGGTACGATCGTCCGACAGCCTTCTACGCGGCAACGCCCGGCGGCCTGATCGAGAGCGTCCAGCTTGGCGAAGAGGCTGGCGGCGATCCGGTGCTTCTGACCGTTCAACACTTCGCCCGCATCACACTGACGGTGTCGATTGTCCCCCTGCTCTACTGGGCAATGCGGGGCGAGGCCGTCGGCAGTGCCGCCGGTGTCTCGTTACAGGGAGAGCCGATCAGCTCCCTCGCGGACGTCTTTGTTCTGGTCGCGTGCGCGGCCCTTGGCGGCTGGGGTGGCCGAAGGTTGGGCATACCGGCAGCGATCATCACAGGGCCCATTCTGCTGTCAATGCTCGCCCACGGCACGGGAATGACGGATGCCAAGATACCCGACTGGGCGATCGCGCTGGCGCAGTTAGTGGTCGGGCTGGGCCTCGCGGCCCGGTTCCAGGGCATGGGCAGGGATCTGCTGCTGCAAGGCATCGGTTACGGCGCAGTCACGGTGACCGTGATGCTGATGATCGCCGCTGGTATCAGTTGGGCGGTCTGGGAAGTGGGCGGAAAACCATTCCAGATACTGTTCATGGCCTACGCTCCGGGCGGCGTCGTGGAGATGGGGCTGATCGCGCTGTCGCTGGGTGCATCGCCTGTCATGGTCACTTTGCACCACATTGTCCGCATTCTCTGCACGGTGCTGCTGGTGCCCATCGTCGGCAGATGGGTGATCCGCGATCCCTAGCGCGCCCGCTTGCCGGTTGCGGGCGCAGAACCGGAAGATTACAATCAAACCATTGCGTAATCGCCGCAGAGGGGTGGACAGGGGCAATGCGTCTGCGACTTCAAGATCTGCTGATCGCCGTTATTCTGGGCACCGCTGTGCCCGCGCTCGCTCAGACCGAGGACCAGCCTGTAGACGCAGATGATGCCGCGGGTGCCGGGCGTCAGGAGCAGGTTGTCTTCGCGCCCGAGGAAGAGGTGGTCATCCCGGAATGGCCCTCCCCGATCGCATTTTCATGGCCGATCCGGTCGGAGGCCGAATGCAAGGGACAGCTCGGCGAGTTCCAATGGCTCTGCAAGGTGCTGGAGAAAGGCGCGGACTACGAGAGCCTCTACGAAAAGTCATACTGGGAACTGGTCTTCGTGCGGGCGTTCATCGACGATCTTGACGGCGACGGCTTGCCGGATCTGATCTACGAACAACAGGGCGGCGGGAACTGCGGCTCTCAGGGTTGCCATTACAGCTTCGTCTTTGGCGGCCACCCGCAGTTCGACCATGCCTGGCCATTCTCGATCCAGGCAGCGCTGGACCCGGCGATCGTGCCGGAGCAGGACGAATTCGGCCTGCGTTTTGCGCCGGAAGGGGCATTCTGGCCCATCGCCGCGATCAAGGCCGAGGCGCTGCGGACCATCGAAGCAGGCGGCCCGCTGGAATTGCCGGGCATCGAGATCCCGGTGCCGGAGGACGAAACCGTCCCCGAAGAAACGGCGGGCGAAGAGACAGATGGGAGCGATACGGTGGGGACCGACTCAGTGGATGCCGCGTCGGAAGACGCTGAGAACGCCGAGGGCACTCAATCAGCAGATCAATGATCCCGCGTCCATCAACGCAACTAAAAACCTGCTTAACCTTAACCCGTTGCCAAGAACATAAACTCTAACCAATACTCTGCCACGAGCAGGCAGGGACATTCGATGAACTTCAACATCTCGTACGACCGCCCGACAGACGGGCCCGGATCGGGCCCGGTCAAGGTCGGCTGGCTGCTGACCGAGACCAAAGGCGGGATCATATTTGACCCGCCGGAGCGGGTGCGGTCGCGGGAAATGTCAAAGACCCATGCGAAATCGGCCAGCCGGTGTCCTGCGGTAATCAACCTCGAGTCCCGGTATTTCGAGATCAAGTGTCCGTTCGATCTGGAACTGGCGCTGGTGCGCGATCAGAACGGCAAGCCTGCCTTGAAGAACCTGCTGAGCGATACGTCCCCGGTCCGCGCCAAGAAGCTGAGCCAGCATCTGCACGTCACGGCGGAAAAGGAGTGGCGTTACCCTGACCGCCCGACAATCCAGCTTTCCTTGCCGTACCTCTTCATCGCGGACGAACCGGTCTTCATGTCTCAGGTGCCCGCCTTCATGCATTACAAGCCGACCGGGATGCCCGGAACCATGTTCGGCGGGCGGTTTCCCATCGACATCTGGCCCCGGCCTTTGATGTGGGCGTTCGAATGGCACGACATAAAGATGCCGCTGAAGCTGAGCCGCGGCGAGCCACTGTTCTACTGCCTGTTCGAGACCGAAACCGCCGATCGCCCAGTGCAGGTCGTCGAAGCGGAGCGGACGCCAGAGCTTAACGAATATCTCGACCTGATCTCCGGCGCGGTAAATTACGTGAACCAGACCTTCAGTCTGTTCAAGCAGGCCGAGGCGCGGCGTCCTGCGCGGATGGTGACCCCTAAATCGTCAAAGTGATTGGTTTCAGCGACGGCGGAGGCATCACCCAGAGGTGTGCACACGTCATTTGATCCCATCTCCGTCAACCGGCATGGTTACCGGATCACACGCCGAGGGCCAGCAATGATCACACGACGCCAGACACTTGCAGGGATCGGCGCGGCGACCATTGGCTCGGCACTTCCTGCGCGCGCCGACGACGTCCTCCAAGCCTTTCGGGACCTTATTTACGGCGACGACCCGGCCTACCACGCCGCCATCGCCCAGTTGGGCTCCCGCGGCGGGACAGACCTGATGGCCGGGCTGATCTTCGCGCTGAGGTTTGCGCTGAAGGATGAGCCGCCACTTATCGGACTGATGCAACAGATCAGCGGCGAGACCGGTCGTGAGCGGTGGTTCGACTGGATGCTGTGGCAGGAAGCGCATCCCGAGGTGATACCTCATTCGTCCTATGTCGATCTGAAACGCGAGTTCTATCTGCGCATCGACCCGGCCTTCGACGTCTTTCTTGAACAACGCCACATCGACAGCGCCAAGATCCGGTTCGAAGAGATTGCCTGGGGCGGCGTCCGCAAGGATGGCATCCCTTCGCTGGATGGCCCCGAGCTTATACCTGCCTCACAGGTCGATTACCTCGTCGGATCCGACTTCGTCTTCGGGATCGCGATCAATGGCGATGTTCGGGCCTATCCCCTGCGGATCATGGGCTGGCACGAGATGTTCAACGACGTCATCGGCGGCGTGCCGCTGGCGCTTGCCTACTGCACCCTCTGCGGGTCAGGCATCCTGTTCGAAACGGATGTGCCGGGTCGTGACGAGCCCTTCGTGTTCGGCACGTCGGGGTTCCTCTACCGGTCCAACAAGCTGATGTTCGACCGGCAGACGAATTCGCTCTGGAACCAGTTCACAGGCAAGCCAGTTAAGGGCGCGCTGGTCAATTCAGGAATCGAACTGAAGCAGCGCCCCGTGGTCATCGAACCGTGGGTCCGCTGGGTTGCCCGGCACCCGGACACCAAGGTGTTGTCGCTGGATACCGGCTTCAAACGCAACTACGGTTCCGGCGTTGTCTACGACAAATACTTTCGCAGCCCCGATCTGATGTTCCCGGCGGCGTCCGACCAGACGCTGCTGCAACAGAAGGACCATGTGTTCGGCATCCGCACCTTCGGCGCGGCAAAAGCCTGGCCGGTCACGGCGTTCGAGGGCGGGCGGGTCATCAACGACCGGGTCGGTGATCTGAACGTGGTGCTGATCGGCGACCGGCTGGGCCGGACCATTCGGGCCTATGACCGTGGCGACCGGGTGTTCAGCCCGGGCGAAACGCCACTGGACCTCGGCGCAGGCGATCAGCGCTGGAGCGTCGGCGAAGAATTCCTGACCGGCCCGGATGGCCTGAAAGCCCCGCGGATCGCGGGGCACATCGCGTACTGGTTCGCGTGGAACAATTACCTCGGTTCCGCGGCAGAGTTGTACCAGCCCTAGCGATCACCCCCGGATCTGGCTGAGCGTCCGTTTCGGCGTGATCGCCTCCGGATCAATCATCAGCTCCAGCACCGCGCCGGTGGTGCTTTCCCGGGCGCGGGCAAAGGCGGCAGCGAAATCCCCGGTCTTCTCGACCGTCTCGCCGTGATAGCCGAAGGACCGGGCCAGCGCCGCGAAATCCGGATTGGTGATCGCAGTCCCTGCGGTACGGTGCGGATACTCCCGCTCCTGATGCATCCTGATCGTGCCGTACATGCCGTTGTTCAGGACCAGCACGATGGGCTGGCAGCCCGCCTGCAGCGCTGCCCCCAGTTCCATGCCGGTCATCTGGAAATCGCCGTCACCGGCGAAGCAGACCACGCAGCGGTCACGATACTCGGCCTTTGCGGCCACCGCGGCAGGCACACCTGACCCCATGGCCCCTGACTGGGGCCCAAGCAGACGCTGATCCGGGCCAAACCGGAACAGCTTGTTGGGCCAGATTGCGAAATTTCCCGCGCCGTTGGTCAGGATCGCATCATCCGGCAGCACCTCGTTCAGGTGGCGCATGACCTCGCCCATATCCAGCGTACCGGGCTGCGGGGGCAGGTCGAAGGTCGACAGGTACCCGGCCCTGCCCCGCGCGGTCCATGCGACGCGATCATCGGACTGCGGCAGATTGATTGCAGCGACTGTCTCCAGAAACGCTTCAGGATGCGCATGGATCGGCAATGCGGGTTGATAGATCTTGCCGATCTCCCGGTCCGAGGCATGCACATGGATCAGCGTCTGTTTGGGATCGGGCGCAGTGAAAATTGTGTAACCGTCGGTGGTCGACTCCCCAAATCGGGGGCCGAGCGCAAGGATCACATCAGCCTCGACGAGCATCTCCTTCATGTGCGGCGACATGCCGACACCCGCATCGCCGACGTAACAGTCGGAGTGGTTGTCCATCAGATCCTGGAACCGGAAGACACAGGACACCGGCAGCCCGGACCGCTCGGCAAAGCTCTTCAGCATCTCCCGACCGTCATCGGACCAGCCACCACCACCGGCAAGGATAAGGGGGCGCTTGGCCTCTGACATCATCTCCATCGCACGGGACACGGCGAGCGGGTCGGGATAGGGGCGCGACACCGCAACTTCGCCGCCGGGCGGCGTCGTCGTGAAGCCCGACAGCATATCCTCGGGCAGCGCGACGACCACGGGGCCAGGGCGGCCGGACAGTGCCGTTGTCCAGGCGCGAGAGACGATTTCCGGCAGCCTTTTGACATCATCGCACTCGGTCACCCATTTGGCGATCGGCCCGAAATAGGCGCGGTAATCGACCTCCTGAAAGGCCTCGCGGTCCCGCATCCAGGTGGCGATCTGACCGACAAACAGGATCATCGGGCTGGAGTCCTGCATGGCCGTGTGGACGCCGATTGACGCATTCGTCGCCCCCGGCCCGCGCGTGACCATGGCGATGCCCGGCTGGCCGGTCAGCTTCCCATGGGCCTCGGCCATGAACGCCGCGCCGCCTTCGTGCCGGGTGAGAACCAGCTCGATATCATTGGCGTCATGCAGACCGTCAAGGGCGGCCAGATAGCTTTCCCCGGGCACCGCAAAGATCCGCCGCGTGCCCTGCGCGCGCAGGCAATCGATCAATAAAGCGCCGCCGTGGCGTGGTTTATGGGTCATAGCGGCCTCCCTGTGTGTCGCCGTGTTGGTTGGGGCGGGCGGGTAGCCCTGTCAAGACGAACGCTGACGATATCGACCCGCCGGTTTAAGGGCGGCGGTCAGGGGTCGAGCAAAGCGCTCGCCAGACGATTGTGTTCGCGGACCAGCGCCCCGGTGTCCGCGATCACCAGATTGCCATCGCGCACGATCTCTCGCCCCTCGACAAAGACAGCGCGCGGGTGATGGGGCCCGGTCAAAACCAGCGCCGCGACCGCATCCGATGCGCCGGCCATCGCGATCGTGTCCGTCGGCCAAAGGACGAAGTCTGCCCGCTTGCCGGGCTCAAGACTGCCAAGGTCGGTGCGGCCCAAGGTCTCCGCCCCGCCCCGCGTGGCCAGTTCCAGCGCCTCACGGGCACTGAACGCCGTTGCTCCGCCGGTTAGCCGTTGCATCAGCAGCGCCTGCCGGGCCTCGGCCAGCAGGTTGCCGCTGTCATTGGACGCCGAACCATCGACCCCAAGTCCAACGGTGACATGCGCATCGCGCATGGCGCGCACCGGCGCAACGCCGCTGGCCAGACGACAGTTGGAGCACGGGCAGTGGGCAACCCCTGTCTTCGTCCGCGCAAACAGATCAATCTCGGCCTTGTCCAGCTTCACGCAGTGCGCATGCCACACATCGGGGCCGGTCCAACCCAGATCTTCGGCGTACTGCCCGGGACGGCACCCGAATTTTTCCAGCGAATAGGCGATGTCCTCGTCATTCTCGGCCAGATGGGTGTGCAGCATGACACCCTTGTCGCGGGCCAGCAGCGCAGCCTCCCACATCAGATCCCGGCTGACCGAGAACGGCGAACAGGGCGCAACGCCGACCTGGATCAACGCCCCCGGGCTCGGGTCATGGTGGGCGTCGATCACCCGGATGCAATCCTCCAGGATCGCGGCTTCGTCCTCGACAAGGTCGTCCGGCGGCAGGCCACCGTCGCTTTCGCCAATGCTCATCGCCCCGCGGGTGGCGTGCAGGCGAATACCAATCTCTTTCGCCGCATGGATGGTATCATCCAGCCGTGCACCGCCCGGATACATGTAGAGGTGATCCGAGGACATCGTGCACCCGGCGAACGCCAGCTCTGCCAACCCGGTCATGGCTGAGATCCGAATCTCGTCCGGCCCCATGCGCGACCAGATCGGATAAAGCGTCTTGAGCCAGCCAAACAGCGGCAGATCCTGCGCCAATGTGCGGGTCAGGGACTGGTAAAGGTGGTGGTGCGTGTTGACCAGCCCGGGGGTGACAACGCAGCCACCGGCGTCAATCACGGTCTCGCCCGCACCCGGCATGATCGGACCGGAACCGATCTCGCTGATCACCCCGGCGGAGGCGCGCAACCAGCCCTCCGGCAGCTCCTGCCGACCTCCGTTCATCGTTACGAGGACGTCGGCATTGCGGACCAGAAGCTCAGTCATCGCAGACGCTCACTCTGCCTGCGCCAGCCACGCGCCCAGGCGCGCCCGCTCCTCGTCGGTCATCCCGGTCTCGTTGCCCAAGGGCATTGCGTCGCTCCGCACGGCCTGCGCCATGACCTGCGCGCTGTACCGGCGCAGTTCTGCAGTGGTCTCCAAGGCGACGCCGCCCGGCGCTTCATCGAAATAGGGGTCCGCGGGATAAGCGGCGTGGCAGGCAACGCAGTGGGTCTGGGCAATTGCCATGACTTCCGCATCGGTGACCGCGCCGTCCGGCGTTACCAGATCAGGCCGCCACGCCGTCAAGGCAACCAGACCAACCACCAGGGCCCCTGTCGCGGGCCATTGCCAGGCGATCGCACGGCCATGGCGCCCGGACTCGTGGGCGTTGAACCAGTGCCGAACAACGACCCCGATCAGCAGTACCAGCGCAAGCAGCGCCCATGCCTGCGGATGCCCGAAGGTCATCGGGTAGTGGTTCGAAATCATCAGGAAGACGACCGGCAGCGTCAGATAGTTGTTGTGGGTCGACCGCAGCTTGGCAATCGCGCCGTATTTGGCATCTGGCAGGCGTCCCGCCTTCAGGTCAGCCACGACGATGCGCTGGTTCGGGATGATCACCAGAAACACGTTGCCGGTCATGAACGTCGCGATCGTCGCGCCCACCTGCAGATACGCCGCGCGGGCCGAGAAGATCTGCGCATAGCCCCACGCCGACAACACCAGCGCCGCGAAAAGCACTGCGAACATGACCGCAGGCGCGGCTTTCAAAGGGGACTTGCACAGAAGATCATAGACCAGCCATCCGGCCCCAAGCCCGGCCACCGAAATCGCAATGGCCTGCCAAGGCGTCAGATCCGCGACCGACGGGTCGATCAGATAGCTGGAAGCGCTCCAGTAATAGGTGACCGCCATCAGCGCGAACCCGCTGAGCCAGGTTAGGTAGCTCTCCCACCGGAACCAGTGCAGATCGCCGGGCATCTGTTCGGGCGCAACCAGATACTTCTGGGTGTGGTAGAATCCGCCGCCGTGGACGGTCCAGTTTTCGCCTTTGACCGTGTCCGGCATCCCGGCGCGCTTCTTCAGGCTCGAATCCAGCCACATGAAATAAAAGGACGACCCGATCCAGCCCACCCCAGCGACGATGTGAGCCCACCGCAGCAGCATGCTCAGCCAGTCCTGGATGATGCTCAGATCCATTTGTCCTCCTGCCGGTGACTATTGCGTCAGAGGTGGGGAAAGGGAAGATTGCGCGATCCCTAGCGTTACCGCTTGCACCGATGAGCACAAGAGACCGATCCACGACCCTGCACGCTTTTCTGGAAAGATATGGCGGGATCTACGAGCATTCGCCCTGGATCGCCGAAGCCGTGTGGAACCAGGGTTGGAATCAAGACGACACGGCAGACCTGGCCAGCGCAATGCGCGCCAGTGTCGAGGCAGCGCCGCGCGATCTGCAGCTGGCCCTTCTGAGCGCCCACCCGGATCTGGCCGGGCGGCTGGCGGTTGGTGATCTGACCAGAGAGTCGTCCGCGGAACAGAAGGGAGCGGGTCTCGATCAATGCACGCCCGAGCAGTTTGCCGAGTTCACCGCCCTGAATGACCGATACAAGGGCCGCTTCGGCTTTCCGTTCATCCTCGCCGTAAAGGGACACAACCGGTCGTCCATTCTGGACATCTTCCGCCGGCGGGTGGAGAACGACCCGGACACCGAGTTCCGAGAAGCACTGGATCAGGTGCATCAGATCGCAGCCTACCGGCTTCAGGCTCTGGCGGAGGAGACAGAATGAGCTACGCAAACCCGCCGGGCGGCCTGCCCCCGCAAAATGCCCTGATGACCGGGCGTGCGGTCTTTACCGAAGCCTATGCCGTGCTGCCGAAGGGCACCATGCGCGACATAACGGCAAGTTTCTTTCCCGGGTGGGAGAACGCCCGCGGCTGGATCCTGGCCCGCCCGCTGAGCGGCTTCGCCGAGACATTCGCCCAATACGCGATGGAACTGGAGCCGGGCGGCGGCAGCGATGCACCGGAGCCAGAGGGGAATGCAGAGAATGCGATCTTCGTGACAGAGGGATCGGTCGAGATCCTTCTAGACCGCACCAGTACCACGCTGACGGCGGGCGGCTTTGCCTACCTTCCGCCGCGCGCGCCCTGGTCAGTCCGGGCAGGCCGCGACGGTGCCAGACTGCAAATGATCCGCAAGCTCTACGAACCGGCAGACGGGCTGGACGCACCCAGTCCCTTTTTCGCCAACGACCGAGAGATACAGCCCATCGAAATGCCCGGCACAGACGGCGGCTGGGCGACGACGCGGTTCATGGATCCCGCAGATCTCAGCCACGACATGCATGTCACCATCGTCACGCTCAGGCCCGGTTACGTAATCCCGTTCGAGGAAACTCACGTCATGGAACACGGTCTCTACGTTCTGCAGGGCAAGGGCGTCTACAAGTTGAACAGGGACTGGGTAGAGGTGGAGGCGGGCGACTTCATGTGGCTGCGCGCGTTCTGCCCGCAGGCCTGTTATGCGGGCGGACCCGAGCCGTTCCGCTACCTGCTCTACAAAGACGTCAACAGGCATCCCAGGCTTCGTATCGGCAGCACCTGATGCGCACGATTACACCAGAGCCGCTAACGCGAGAGGCCTTTGCCCCCTTCGGCGAGGTGATCCAGACCGATGGCGCTCACCAGTTCGATATCAATTCCGGGACCACGACGCGGTTTCACGCTCTTGCGACAGCCGAGGTTGGCGCAGAGGCCCGGGCTATCCTGTCCATCTTTCGCGGCCGCCGCCGCCCGGCACTGACAATCGAAATGCTGGAATGTCATCCGCTCGGCAGTCAGGCCTTCATGCCCCTCTCGAATGATGATTGGCTTGTGGTGGTGGCCGAAGAGCCCAGCGTGAAGTCGCTGCGCTGCTTTCGAGCCGCCGGCAATCAGGGCGTCTCTTACGCGCCGGCGGTCTGGCATCATCCGCTGCTGGTGCTTGGCGAAAGCCAGGACTTTCTGGTCTTAGATCGGCTTGGGCCGGGCGAGAATCTGCATGAAGCAGTATTGCCCGAGGCGGCAGAAATCCGTCTTTAATCGAAGGTGTTGGGCAATCAGGCCGGCGTCAGGCCGGCAAGCGCATCGTCGGTGGATTGCTCGATCTTCAGCAGAGCGTCCATTCCGCACATTTCGATCAGCTCGCGAACCACACCGCTTACACCGACCGTGATCATAGTCGCGCCGCGCTCTGCCATGAGTTTGGTGAATTGCGCCAAGAGCCTCATCGCCGCACTACCGATAAGTTCCAGTCCGCTCAGATCGATAATCACCGGCGCGGCAGTTTTGTCTGAAGTAGCGCGTTCCAGCGCTTCCCTGAACTGCCCGGCGTCAGATTGCTCCAACGGCCCAGTTACCTCAAGCACACGCGCATTTTCTTCATAGGTGAGAGAGTAATCAGCCACTACGCTCCGTCCTTATTCACGATCAGCGAACCCAGATGTCTTGAACGTACATGTCTTGATACAGTCTGGATTCACAGTGTTACACTAATCTTAACGGTTCTACCAGAGGGCGAACAGCCCCCTCTCCACCAGCGAAACCCCATTATCGGTCGGGATTAATGGTAAATTCAAGACAGTTTTTGCCATCCTGTCGTTTGTAAGAGAGCGATTCGGCCAATTCGCGGATGATCAACAGCCCATGGCCACCCGGCGCACGATCGGAGCGCACCTTCGCCTTGGTCACGTCAAACGCTTGACCCGGATCGGTAATCTGCGCGCGCAGCCCATCTGCACCATGGGGCTTGAGGTAAAGCGCAATATCTCCCCCGGCCGCCGCTGCAGGATCGTGGCGCAACAAATTCGCCCAGATTTCGTCCAGAATTACCTTTAAGCGGGCGATTGACACCGGTGAACGTTCGAGGCGAGCCGCCCATTGGTCAATCGCTGCTGTGGCAGACAGGAACCCTGCGCTGGATACCTCGAGCCGGAGGTTTAAACCGTCACGATCCATTTCCCGATCTGATACATTTTCGAAATCGCTCACATCTGTGTACAAGTGTCTCTCCGCCGGGGTAGGCCTGTCAATCAACCAGGGGGAATGATGCAAAAGCTTCTCGTCAACTTTGTGGCCGTGCTTGGCATTTTGTTTTCGATTCAACATGCGGCTGCGGCTGACCAGATCGGGCAGATCAAGGTCGCATCGGGCGATGT
Organism: Pseudomonadota bacterium; assembly: GCA_039026295.1. Classification (GTDB taxonomy): domain Bacteria; phylum Pseudomonadota; class Alphaproteobacteria; order Rhodobacterales; family Rhodobacteraceae; genus Thermohalobaculum. Next base: position 12,365 of record JBCCMP010000064.1, read on the forward strand.
CGTGATCGAGCGAAACGGCACAGAAATCGAAGCCAAATCCGGCGAAGCGCTTTTCGAGAAGGACGTGATCCGCACGGGCGAGAACAGTGCGGTCGGCATGACCTTCACCGACAATTCCCGCGTCAGCCTGGGCCCGGATTCGAAACTGTCCCTCGAAACCTACGCCTACAGCCGCCCTGGCAAGCCGAACTCTTTCGACGCGCGGCTGGATCGGGGCAGCCTTACGGCGGCGTCGGGAAAGATTGCCAAGTCCCGGCCACTGGCCATGCGGGTCCTTATGCCAACGACCGTCCTGGGTGTTAAAGGCACCGTGGTTGCCGCGCGGGTCGGAGGTCAGGAGGGATGAAGCGTTGCGCAGCTTCGTTTCTCTGCCTCGGCCTCCTTGCGGGATGCGCATCTCCTTCGACCGATACAGTCGGCGATCAGGTCCCGGACTGGCTAAGCGGGGAGGCATGGAATGTTCCCCCGGTGGCGGAAATAGACATGCCGGAATCCCCGTTCCTGGCCGCCCTGCAAGAGGGATATGTCGATCTGGCGGAGCGGGAGCTGGCCGAATTTGACTGGTCCTCGGGCGCCAGATTCAGAAGCCGCGCCCTCGCGGCTGCGCAGGGCACCGCCCCGCTGCCATTCGACCCCTCGGAACAGGATATTCCTGAACGGGCGATCGCCGGACTGATCGAGGCCTATGTCGAGCTGACGGGCTATCTCGGGTCCGAAGGCGCGATGCTGCGCGCGGGCCGCCAGATCGGCGAGGCACAGGTGCACTACGATTGCTGGGTGCAGGAGGCGGAAGAAGGTCACCAGACCGAAGATATCGACGCATGCCGCGAAGCCTATCAGCTGATGATCATCCTGATCCGCGACCTCGCAGCGCTGCCTGACAACATGGCGGTTGTGCTGCCGGAAGAGCCAGGAAACGAGGTTGGCGGCATCGAGCTCGCCCAGGGCGGCAAGACCATCACTTTGGACAGCGCCTTCGCAGCAGCAGGCGTCGGCGAGGATTTCGGTGATCTTCCAGTCACGGAATCCGAGATCCGCGATGCCTTTGCCGGTGCATTGGCTGCGCAGCCGAAACCGCCGAAGGAGTTCCAGTTGAATTTCCCCTTCAACGGGACCCGGATATCGGATGAGGCATTCGAAGCCATCCTGGCCGCTGCCGAAGAGGCCCGCAGCCGCGAGGCCGCAGAGGTGATCGTAACCGGCTATGCCGACCTGGTGGGGAATGCCGCGGACAGTCTTGCGATTTCGCGGACGCGGGCAGAACGGGTTCGTCAGGCCATATTCTGGGAACTACGCGACAAGGAAAACGTCACCTTCGCAACAGACGCAAAGGGCGAGCGCGATCCGGTCGAAGACACGGCCCGGAAAAGCGAGGCCAACCGCCGCGTTGTCGTCCTGGTGCGCTGACCCGTCCATGCGCCGGCACCTGCAGAATCGGGTGACACCGTTTGGGGACATCGTTCGGGCCGAATGGCGCGGTGCCTTCACCGGCAATCGTGGCTGCCTGCACGATGATCATGATGAGCTGGGCGATCGCCGCTGGCGCCACCAGAACTGGGTCTGCTGCGTTACACGGTTTCGCGGTCGCCACCGCGACCCGATGCCCCCGAAACGCTGGACTGCTCTCTTCTTCTGGGACGAAGCCGTGGCCCTGACCGCCGGTCACCGCCCCTGCGGCCAGTGTCGCTACACCGACTACCACCGCTTTATGAATGCCTGGCGCGCCGCAGGCCTGCCCGGCGATGGCCCGCGCGAGGTCGACAGACACTTGCACAGCGCCCGGGTCACACCGCGGCGGCAACAGGTGCGAACCCGCACCTCGACCACCGACCTGCCGGACGGCACCTTCATCATGGTCGACGGCGCAGAACACATGCCGATGCTGCTCCACGGCGGGCAAATGTGGCACCTCAGCCTGGATGACCAGACCTATCTGGCGGCCGGTCCGCCCCCCGGCGAAGCGACGGTGCTGACACCAATGCCGATGGTCGAGGTTCTGCGCGCGGGATATGTGCCGGATGTGCATGTCATCCCACGCGACTGACGTTTCAGCGCGCTGATGTCATCGTTCGAGGATGCCACCATTCAAAGACTTGCGCATCGGGTCCACCGGACAAAAGCGCCCGGCCACATGAACCTTGCGTCTCGCGCAGACGGAGACTACTCGGCGGTCAGGCTAGCCAACACAAACTCGCCCGGCGGACATGATCCGCTATCGCCAATGTCCAAAAAACCACCACACTTTAGCATCGTCCTGGATGCCGCTCTGGAGTATGGCCCAAGATAATCAAAGGGGCCGCCATTCAATCGACGTTCCGACGCTGTTGCGAGACGTCGCCGAGCTTCAAAAGAGCTTCGCATATCGGAAGAAGCGCAGAGCTTTCGTTGTCGAAGGCGTTCGGAACTTCGTCCACGCAGTCGACCATGGCTTTTGTCTCGAGAAGATCCTCTACAGTGATCGGCTCCTCACTGCGCCCATCGCGCGTAAACTGGTGCGTCGCTGCCGCAGATCCGGCGTCCGGGCCGTGAAATTAACGCCCGAGGAGTACAGGTCGTTATCCGACACCAGCCGCGCTTCCGGCGTTGCCGCTATCGTCCGGCAGAAATGGGCCCCGTTGGAACAGATATCCGTCGATCAAGGTCTGTGTTGGGTTGTGGTGGAGAAGGTGCGATCGCCTGGAAACCTCGGCACGCTGATACGGACATCGCAGGCCGTAGGCGGTGCGGGCTTCATTTTTGTTCATGCATGTACAGATCCGTATTCGCCCGCGGTTGTTCGTTCCGCCATGGGGGCGGTCTACAGTCAGACCTTCATCAGAAGCGACTGGGCATCTTTGAGGCGTTGGGCAGCGGAACAGCAGCGCGCAGTGATCGGCGCAACGCCAGATGGCCCCGCAGATCTGCATTCTTTCGCTTTCCCGAAGGCGCCGCTGCTTGTCTTCGGCGAAGAACGAACGGGGCTGAATGAGTCGCAGCGAAGTACCTGCTGCGGATTGGTCAGCATCCCGATGCAAAGCGGGACGGATTCATTGAATCTGGGCGTGGCCGGAAGTCTTGTAATGTACGAGGTTTACAGACAGCAAAACCTCCCGGAAAAGTTGCCAGACTGGCGACCAGCCTAGCAGCCCGCATCTAACAATGCAGCCGCCGCACGGATCCTGCCGCAATCGATATCGCGTCGGTTCAGCAGCGGGGCATCCGCATAAGCGGTATAGACCGGGTGGCCGATTTCCAGGGCGCCATAGCGACCCAACAGCGCGGTGATCGCCGCATGACTGCCGCGCGTGGCACCGTCGTCGATTTTCAAGGCGATGCCCAGCCCGGCCTCTGGCAGGATGCCGACGAAGACGCCCTCGGCTCCGGTCTTGACCGCCGCACGGCCGGCGCAGGCCCGCATCAGGGCGGTGCAGGCCCGGCCTTCCCCGGCGACGAGCTCTGGGTGCGCCATCATCGCTGCGACAAGGCGTTCAGCAGAAGCTGCCCGCGCGCCAGAGAAAGCCTCTGACGGCCGCGCATACCGGGCCATCTGGGTTGCGAGCCCCTGCAGCGTGATCACGAAGTTAGGTGCCGAACAGCCATCGGTGGCGAATGCGGTGATATCCTCCGATGCCGTCTCGGCTGTTGCTTGCCGGATCGCCTGCTGCGCCGGGTGGTCTGCTTCCAGATACTCCGGTCCGCCGCCGAGGTGCCTCGTCAGGGTCAGCATGCCGGTGTGCTTGCCGGAACAGTTGTTGTGGACCTGGGTTGGCGCGGCCCCGGCCAGGGCCGCATTCGCGGC
>JBCCMP010000065.1:0-16110 GCA_039026295.1 Pseudomonadota bacterium
GAACGCGCCGCGCGCGACCGCGCCGTCTGTATTCGCTTTCAATGTGTCCTTGACCGTCTGGTCGCCGGTCATTGTCATGAAACCAGCCGGATCTATGCCCAGCGGGGACAGCAGTTCGATCATCACCTCGGGCGATTGGATATCCCTGTTCTCGGCATGCAGGGCCCGGAAGAGACAGTCGCAGTATGGATGGAAATGCTCGGTGTCCTGATAGGCAACTGCCCCTCGCATCGCAGTCAGTGTCAGTTGCGGGAAGACCTCGTTGCGACGGTACTCTATGCCATACATCTTTGCCCAGCGCGGCAGATCGCTGGCCATCCATTTTCCCTTGTTGGCGACGGTGCCCGGTGGATTGTTGCCCGCACCCTGCATGACACCGCCGAGGAAAAACGGCGTGTATTTGATCTCTGCCCCCGCTGCGGCTGCGATCTTTGGCAGCATATGCCAGGCGATGTAGGCCGCCGGGCTGATCACATCGAAGCAGAATTCCACGGTTTTGGTCATGTGCGCCTCCCTGAACTCAAGCATCACGTTAGCAATTATATTTCTCCTTGCGAGGGGGGAATTGTGCCGGGCAAGGTGCCGCGAAACATGATCAGGAGGACGATATGGCAGACACCATGAAAGAGATCGTACTGGCCGCCCGGCCGCAAGGCGCGCCGAAGCTGAGCGATTTCCGCCTGGAAGAGAGCCCGGTCCCTGACTGCCCGCCGGGCGGGATCGTCGTGAAAATCCTCTGGCAGTCGCTGGACCCCTACATGCGTGGGCGCATGGACGAGAGCAAATCCTACGCCGCAGCCGTCGAGATCGGCGGGCGCATGGAAGCCGGCGCTGTAGGCGAGGTCATCGCCAGCGACACTCCGAAGTATGCGGTCGGAGATGTCGTGACCGACCAGTTCGGCTGGTGCACACACACCGCTTGGGATCGGCCTACTGCGCGTAAGGTAGACGCCGGCCTCGCGCCAATTCAGACGTCGGTCGGTATCCTCGGAATGCCGGGTCTGACGGCGTATGTCGGCCTTCTGGACCACGGCCGCCCGAAAGAGGGCGAGACCCTGGTCGTCGGCGCGGCAACCGGCGCGGTCGGGACGCTGGTCGGTCAACTGGGTAAGATCAAAGGTCTGCGCGTTGTTGGCGTTGCCGGGGGGCCAGAGAAGTGTGCCTTTGCCCGGGAGGAACTGGGATTTGATGCATGCATCGACCATTACGCGCAGGAGGATGGAAAGGCGATGCGCGCGGCACTGGCCGCCGAATGCCCCGACGGCGTGGACATCTACTTTGAAAATGTCTCCGGCAAGACTTTGGACGGTGTGATCCCGTTGATGAACGTTTGGGGCCGGATTCCCGTCTGCGGTATGATTTCGCAGTACAATATGGGGGGCTTCGGCATGGATGGCGGCATCGGAAACGACCGACTGCCGATCCTTTGGCGCACCATTCTGGTCCAGCGCCTTGCCGTGCGCGGCTTTATCATCACCGATCACTGGGACCGTTACGGCGCAATGGTGGAAGAAGTCTCCGGTTACATTCGGGATGGCCGCGTGAAGTACCGCGAGTCGATCACGGAAGGGATTGAAAATGCGCCGCAAGCTTTCATCGACATGTTGGGTGGCGGTAATTTTGGGAAAACCCTTATTAAGACCGCCTGACCTTTACTAGCGACAACTCTGAGCAGTCGATAGCAGTCGAGGCACGTAGAATAGAAGTAGATCTAAGTTAAGTCTGCCGTTTAAGCGACAATTAAGATCATGCTCGTACCAAGCTTAACGACGCCAATGAATGTGCGTCGCCCGTTGCGTAAATGAAAGGTTGCCGATTGATGACGGCAGCGGCACAGAACAAGGCGATGAAGCCAAAAGCCGCGAACATCGTTGCGGCACAGGGTACTTTGCCCTCCAGTTGCACCGATATGCGGGCAGTCAATCGCCCCAGGCCAAACACAGCGCTTTCACTGGGCGCAGATGAACAATCTTGCCAAGTGTCAGTGCATCAGGTTGATAACTCAAAGGGGCAGGGTGCGGCCGATACGCTTGGACAGACGCGGCGTCTATCGAGCACGTCAGCGGTCCCAGCTCATCCGTCCGGGCGCGTAAGCGCCCAGGACCCAGTTATCTTTTGGGTCCAAAGGGAAAGACACTTCGTTCACTGTCGAAGCAGGGTCTGTCATTCATCCCACCCGACAGAAATGGCCAGGTCGCGCTTTGATCGCGCAGCTTTAGATCCCTCGGCTTTGGCAGGCCAGATCCAGGGCGCCGAGTGCGTTCCAACAAAAGAAAATGTCGCGAAACGAACTCATAATCGCGACCTTAATGCCATGCGTAAAACTGCATGCAGCGCGCTTTGCCGAGCCGCTGTTCTCAATCGTGGAAGGCGATAATCATGGATATGTCAGTCGTGATCGTTGATGACAGCGAAGTTGATCGCTTCATGATCAAGAGACGACTTCTGGAGGCTCAGGACTTCGGCGACGTCGTCGAGATTGCCGCAGGCGATATCTTCCTTGAAGAATACTTCAGCGCGCCAAGCGCTTCTGTGGACGCTCAGAAGCTGCTGGTGCTGATGGACATCAACATGCCGCGGCTGACCGGCTTCGATACGATTGCACAGATGCAGGACAGGCTTGCCGATGGCAAAGGACCGACGGACTGCATCGTTCTGATCCTTACCTCTTCTGACAACCCGGACGATATAAAAATGGCCGACATGTTCGACATCGTCGAAGGTTACATTGTCAAACCGGTTGGACGCGCAGATGTTGATCTGATCCGTAGCGTCTACGAAGAACGCCTCGCTGCATAGTCACGACCTGATAAAGCCTATGCCTCTGAAGACCTGTCGGGGAGAGATAGAGCCAGCGCCATGGCCAGCACGATCATCCCAGCCAGAAGCAGGAACGCCCAGAAGTAAGTTCCCTGGGTGTCAAACATCCACCCCGCCACAATGGGAAACACGGCACCGCCGATTGTGCCCGAAAACAGAACCACTCCGAAAATTGCGCCATGCGCCCGCATGCCGAAGAACTCGGCAATCGTCGGCGACACGACCGTGAACAGCCCGCCATGTCCAAAGCCATAGACGGCCATGACCGTGAACAGCGCCCAAGCAACATCGACCGCGATCAGTCCGGCAAGTGACGCCAGCACAACTGAGAAGCAGATCAGATACGCGCGGCGTCCGCCCAATCTGTCCGCTGAAAGGCCGACAGTTAAGCGGCCAAGGATTGATGCAGCTCCCATCATCGTCACCAGCAATGCGGCTGTTCCCTGCGACAGGCCTAGATCCGTTCCGTGGGCCTGAATGTGAAAAGGTACGGTCGAAAGCGTCGCAAAGAACAGAAACTGCATGGTGCAGATGCGCCAGAAAACCGTGGACCGGCGCGCCTCGGCAAAGGTTGATCCGGGCGGCGGTGTCGTGCCGGACTGATCGGCGGGTCGCGGCGGCATCCGCATCATAATCGCCGCGACGAAGAGGATCACGCCCGCAGTCGCGCCCACAATCAACACCGTCTCGCGCCAGCCAATCGCCAGGACGAGGGCCGCCAGAATTGGCGGCACCGCCATTTGCCCAAGGGCAGTACCGACCTTCGCAACTCCGGTCATCTGTCCGCGTCGCTTTTCAAACCATCGGGCAATCGTTGAAAGCGTGACGACATCATGCGTCGACAAGCCTGCTGCCACCAGAACACCCATAACGAGATAGAGATGCCAGGGCTCAGAGACCTGGCTGATCAGCATCACACCCAGGCCAAACATTATCGAAGAGATCCCCATCACGATCTTTGGCCCATACCGGTCGTTGAGAGGACCGGCGATCATCGCGTAGACGCCCATCATCACGAAGGCTGCTGAAGACGAGGTCGACACCACGGTCCGTGACCACCCGAACTCAGCCTCGAAAATTTTCACGAACTGCCCGTAAGCGATCAGGATCCCGATGGCCGTGAACTGCGTCAGCACCGCGCCAATGACCACCCAATATCTTGGCTCGAACCTCATTTCAGCCGCCAAGAAACACGGGAGAGCCCCGCCTGGTTATCAAAGTTCATGTGGTTTGCCTGCTGCGTGCGGCGTTGTCCGCGCCTTTGCCTTTCGCATCCGTGATCCTGCGTGTCCATGCAGATCATCTGCGGGGCGCAGCAAGCACACATGTGATGCGATGGCGGCGTCGTTCCCGCCGACCGTGACGAGGGCCGACTTGCGTAGATACAAAATAAATTAAAGTTATAGTCAAAAACATCCACATTTTAAATTCTCACGAATTGATGAAATTACAACGTAATAAAGATGTTCAATATGTTTCATATCATGCGATAAATATCAGGAATTACTGAATTTTAAGGAATCTTGTGTATCCGTGAATCCAGATTGTACGGGCACCTATGGTGAGGGGTGGCCGACCGGACCAGCAAAAGGATTGAGTTATGCCGAATTTCGGGTTGCTGATGGAGGGTGGCTTGCAGGACCGCTCTGGCCTCCGCGCGGCGCAGGAGCTTCAGGTTGTGGCGCTCACATCGCAAAAGGGCGGGTCGGGCAAAACGACCATGACAGGACACTTGGCCGTACAGGCGGCGCGGACCGGCAACGGCCCTGTCGCGATCATCGATACCGACCCGCAGGGATCAATCGCCGGATGGGGCCGGTCACGCACCGCAGAGGACCCTGCCGTATTTACCGCCGTACCGTCGCAATTGCCGGGGGCGATCGCTGCGCTCCGGGCCGAGGGGTTCAAGCTGGTCTTCGTGGACACGCCGCCGGCCGTTACGGAAGCGATCTCCGACGTTGTCAGCCTTTCGGATCTCGTCCTTATACCAACCCGGCCCAGCCCCCACGACCTGCGGGCCGTTGGGGCAACCGTGGACATCGTCGAGACTCATAACAGGTCGATGATCTTCATCGTGAATTCGGCCACCCGCGGTGCGCGGATCACGGCAGAGGCTGCGGTCGCGCTGTCTCAGCACGGAACGGTCGCGCCGGTAACGGTCCACCACCGCGTCGATTACGCGGCCAGCATGATTGACGGTCGCACGGTTATGGAGGTGAAAGAAGAATCCAGATCCGCGAAAGAAATCATCGGCCTTTGGGAATACATCGCAGATCGCCTCGATCGACTACGGACCGAAGCCATCGAGGCCGCAGTCTACGATGGTGTTTCAACAGATTCGCCGCTTCAGATCATCGATGCCCCGGCCGTCGATGGGCTTGTGCCCAATCGCCCTGTCGTGCGGGGCGGCTTTGGACGCCGTCTGGATGGACCGCGCCCGATTGATGACGGGCCGCAGGCGTGATCGGCGGGGAGTGGAGAGATCAATGTCTGACATGAGCTTTGCCGACCTCCATGCCGGGCTGATCGAACGGGCAAAACCGCGACATGTTCTGCCGCGCGTAGTCGTCCCGCTTCAGCCTTCACCCGAACAACGATGCGATGAGCCGCTCAGGCGTCATGCTGTCGCGCGCGAGATCGATCTTGCGGATCTGACGCCGGTCAATGCGCGCCCCGTTCCAAAATCAGGGTGCCCGGTTCAGCAGGCGCTGACCAAGCCGCTTCCCGGAACCGGGCCGCAGCCTGAAATCGTGCCTGCAGCTGTCGAGGTGCCCGCGCGCCGCCATGGTCTGACGGTTCGCGTCGATCCTGCCATCCGCGGTCAGTTGGTGGCCGTTCAGCGAAAGTCTGGCCGCACGGCCCAGCACATTCTGCACCACGCATTGACGGAGTACCTGAACCGCCTGGGTACCTGAAACGAAAGCAATACAGATCAGACCGTTCGATGGGCCCGGCAGGTCGACTTCAGGATCTGCCGGGGTCAGACGTTGCGCGCCAGATGCGTTCGCTAGCCCAGCCGTGCCAAGGCATGGCGTTTTTTTCCAGCGCTCAGCTTCACGGGCTCGGAAAGATCCGCTGCTGACAGCATCTGACCCGGATCAGTGACTGCGGCGTCGTTCAGCTTGGCACCGCCATCAGCCACCAGACGCTTCGCTTCTTTTCCGGTCTTAGCCAGCCCTGAACGTATGAAAAGCTGGGTCACAGAAATACCGTCGGCAACATCTGAAGGCTCCAACACCACCGTTGGCAGATCCGTGCCCGCACCGCCCGCAATGAAGGTCTCCGCCGCGGTGCTTTCCGCGGCTGACGCCGCCTCTGCCCCATGGCACATCGTGGTCACAGCGTTTGCCAGCACGATCTTGGCATCGTTGATTTCCTGCCCCTGCAGCGTGCCAAGACGTTCGCATTCCTCCAGTGGCAGTTCGGTGTAGAGCTTCAGGAACCGGCCCACATCGGCATCCAAAGTGTTGCGCCAGAACTGCCAGAATTCGTAGGGGCTCAGCATGTCCGCGTTCAGCCAGATCGCGCCATCGGCAGATTTGCCCATCTTGGACCCATCCGCCTTTGCCAGCAACGGCGAGGTCAGGCCAAACACCACCGCCCCGTCATTCGTGCGGCGAGAGAGATCAATGCCGTTGACGATGTTCCCCCACTGGTCAGACCCGCCCATCTGCAACAGGCAGCCGTGGCGGCGGTTCAACTCCGAGAAATCATAGGCCTGCAGGATCATGTAGTTGAACTCCAGAAAGCTCAGCGACTGCTCCCGATCAAGCCGCGATTTCACGCTTTCGAAGGCCAGCATCCGGTTGACTGAAAACAGAGAACCGACCTCACGCAGGAACGGGATGTACATCTGCGCATCCAGCCAGTCGGCATTGTTGGCCATTATCGCCTTGCCGTCCGACCCGTCGCCAGCACCGAACTCGATAAACTTCGAGAACACCGTGCGAATGCCCGCGATGTTCTGGTCAATCACCTCGTTCGTCATCAGCTTGCGCGCATCATCGCGGAACGATGGATCGCCGATCTTCGAGGTGCCGCCCCCCATCAGCGCGATCGGCTGATGACCCGTTTGCTGCAGCCAGCGCAGCATCATGATCTGCATCAGCGAGCCTACGTGAAGCGAAGGCGCTGTGGCATCGAACCCGATATAGCCGGGAATCACACCAGACATCAGGGCCTGGTCAAGCCCCTCCATATCGGTGCAGTCCTGGAGAAATCCGCGGGCGATCATCACCCGTAGAAACTCCGATTTCGGCTGGTAGGTCATGGGGTCCTCTCGTAGATTGCGAGCGCGCGGTATAGCGGAGCGGTCCATGGGGGGAAAGGCATGATTGAGGTCGGTCCGGGAAAGCCTGTGCACGCCATCGGCGTGATGACCGGAACCTCGATGGACGAGGTCGATGTGGCGATGATCCGAACGGATGGAGAGACTGTCGATGCCTTCGTGGATCATTTCTCTTACCAGATTTCAGAGCTTCGGCGCGACCTGATCTCCGTTGCCATCCGGCACCTGGCGAAGCTGGAGACGGACGCGCTCCAAAGCTATCGCAACGGCAAGCTGCAGATTACCTGGCTGGAAGGTCTGGAGCAGGAACTGCTCGAAATGGTCGACTTTGCAATCGACGGATTGCTTTTTAAGAATGGCATCGGGCTGGACGGCCCGACCGAAGAGCCATGGCTTTCGATAGCGACGGACCTGTCCGCATTAGCGCTCGGCATCCACGGACAGACGGTGTCGCATCGGCCCGACGATGCCTTCACTCTGCAGATCGGCATGCCGCAGTCGCAGACAAACTGGATCGGCACCAAATTTGCACAAGTAACCGATTTTCGCTCCGCCGACATGCAGGCGGGAGGGCAGGGCGCACCCCTCGCACCATTCTACCACTTCGCGCTGGCCAAACACATTCACGCGACCGAACCCCTGGCCTTCCTGAACGTTGGCGGTGTCGGGAACGTGACATGGGTCGACCCTGCGAAAGGCGCCCCAGAGGAACCGGGCGCATTGGTTGCGTTCGACACCGGTCCCGGAAACGCCCTGGTCAATGACTGGATGCAGTTTCAGACCGGAGAACTGCTCGACCGCGACGGCGAAGCGGCTGCAGAGGGGACTGTTGTTCGCGCCCGGCTCGCAACGAATTCCGGCAAGGAATACCTTGACCGACGCCCCCCCAAATCGCTTGACCGCAACGATTTTCACGGGGTGTTGCAGGCTGTGGAAGGCCTAAGTACAGAAGACGGCGCAGCCACGCTCACCTATTTCACCGCCGACTGCGTCGCCCAGGCTCAGAAGCACATGCCCTCGCCACCGTCCCGCTGGCTGGTCTGCGGCGGCGGCCGGCATAACAAGACACTGATGCGCATGCTTGCCGAACGCCTCGATGCTCCGGTAGCTTCCGTCGAAGCGGTCGGGCTGGACGGCGACATGTTGGAGGCGCAGGCATTCGCCTATCTGGCTGTGCGTGTGCTTCGCGGGTTGCCGACCTCGGCCCCTTCGACAACCGGGTGCCGGGAACCGGTTTCTGGGGGACGGATCATTTATCCGTCGTGAAGCCGGGCTGAAGCCCGGCCTACACTGATGGCCGAAAAGGGCATTGGGCGGGCTTCAGCCCGCCCTCCATTCAAGCCTTTGGCATCGTGGCCTGCATCGACGGGCGTGCTTCAAAGGCTGCGAACCAGTCAGCCAATGCCGGGCAGGTCGCCTGCCAGCCGAAGTCGGGCATTCGGAAGTTCAGATAGCCGCAAAGTGCGCCCAGTGCGATCTGGTCGACGGTCAGGTCTCCGCCCATCTCGCCGATCCGGGCGTCAAACGCCCCGAGCGCCCGCTCGATTTTTCCGCGGTGACCGTCCAGAAGGGGCTGGTGGTGCTTTTCCTCCGGCCGCAGGCGGCCTTCGTAGATCATGAAGAGCGCCGAATCCAAGGCCCCCTCGGCCATGGCTTCGCGGGCGATTATCGGGAACTCGGCATCACCAGAGCCATACAAGGACCCGCCACCGACATGGTTCAGGTACCGGCAGATCACCCGGCTGTCCATCAGGACAGCTCCGTCATCCAGCACCAGCGCCGGAATTCTGCCCAACGGGTTGGCGGCAACGACCTCGGGGTTGGCGTCAACGGGCGTCGTGGCGTGCTGCATCAGCTCCAGTTGATCGACCAGTCCCAACTCGTGGGCGGTGACCATGACCTTGCGCACGTAGGGCGAGGCGAATGCATGGAAAAGTTTCACGGGGTGTCCTCCAGGTCTCTGCTTTTATCTTCCGGCGTCTTGCCGTTCTGATCGGGCCGCCCCGGCCAGCCAAGCATCGAGGTGCGCGGCCGGTATCGGTACGCGGTGTTCGGCGTCGCGGTCCGGCGGGTCATACGGTAGACCGTAAAGGCGATCAACACGGCGTGCGCCCCGGCGATGAACCAGAACAGGCCCGATGCGCCCGCGGCGGCAATGATCTCTGATGCGGCCAGCGGGGCGGCGATGGCACCGGCCGAGAAGAAAAAGATCAGCGACGCGTTAAGCTCGACGACGAAATCCTCTTCGCAAAAGTCGTTGGCGTGGGCTGCCGCGACCGAATAGACGGTTAGCGAGGTCATGCCGAACCCCGCCGATACGGCGACCAGTCCGATGGCGTCCCCGGGCTCCACGAACAACGCTCCGATCACGCAGACAATGATCGCAAAGCCGGAAAGGCTGTTTAAGACCCAGCGCCTGTCGGATTTGTCTGCCATCCATCCGATGGGGACCTGTGCCACAGCGGCCCCCAGGACCGCGGCGATCAGAAAGGCGGCAATCTCGTCCGGCGAAAGATCGTACTCGATGCCGACCACCGGGCCTACCATGCGAAAGCTTGCCCCGGTGGCCCCGGCCATCACGATGGCAAAGCAGGCGAGCGGCGAGACCTTCCACGCCCGGATCGGGGCCAGAACCGGCGGATGGTCCAGGGATGGCGGAACCTGCCGGGTCAATGCGAGCGGCAACAGGCAAAGCACGCAGAAGATCGCAACGATGTTGTAGGAGACATAGGCAGCAGGCGTCAGAACGGCGATCAGCGCTTGCGCGCAGATGCCGCCTGTCAAATCGACCATGCGGTAGATCCCGTAGATCCGCCCGCGGTTCTTCTTCTCCAGTTTCGCCTGCATCCAGGCTTCGATCACCGTGTAGCATCCAGCAATGGACATGCCGCTGAGCAAGCGTAAAGCCGCCCATTCCACCGGCCCCTGCAGGATCGGGTGGAGAATAACGCCCAGAATGCCGACCGAGGCTGCGGCCGCGAATGCCCGTGCATGGCCTGACCAACCGATCAGCCGGGGCATCGCCCAGCAGCCGATGAAGAAGCCCGCAAAATGGGCCGACCCCAGAAGGCCGATCTGCGGGGCGGTCCAGCCAAGCGAGGCCCCGGACAACGCATCCAGCGGCCCAAGCGCACCGGAGCCAAGCTGGATCAGCAGGGCCGACAGGAAAAGCGCGGCGAAAGAGATGACAAGGCGCATGGAGCCAAAGATAGGTCTGATCGCGATCTGATATCTTGCATCGGCCGCCGCGCGCAAAGAGTCGAGCCTGTTTGTCGCATACCGGCTTTTCATCAGCCATGCGGCAGAGGTGGTGCGACCGAGGCGCGCTTGAGGGGGGCGTTGCCCATTGATATCAGGCGCGCAGCCATTTGGGGCGGCGCCAACGGACATCTGATGACAGAAGCAGCCGACAAGCGACCGAAATCCTCGCGCATCGGACCGCTCCGGGGCCTGATGCCCTATTTGCGGCCCTATCGCTGGACGATCATCGGCGTTGCGCTGGCGCTGATTCTGGCGGCTGGCCTGACACTTTCGCTCCCACTTGCGCTGCGGCGGATCATCGATGGCTTCGACGCCAATGATTACGGCCTGATCGACCGCTATTTTGCCGCGTTCATCGTTGTGTCGCTGGCTCTGGCACTTGCCACTGCGCTCCGCTTTTATCTGGTCAGCCGATTGGGTGAGCGCGTGATCGCGGATCTCAGATCTGCCGTCTTCGCCCATGTCGCCGGGATGAGCCCGGCATTCTACGAGCGGCTTATGACAGCAGAGGTTCTGACCCGCCTGACCACAGACACTTCGGTCGTGCAAACGGTCGTCGGCTCCACGGCATCGATCGCCCTGCGCAATGCGTTGCTCTTCTTCGGCGGCGTGACCATGCTGTTGATCACCTCGCCGAAACTGTCCGCTCTGACCCTGCTGCTGGTGCCGCTGGTTATCGGTCCCATCTTGGTCCTCGGGCGCAAGGTCAGGCGCCTGTCACGGCTGAGCCAGGATCTGATCGCTGACAGCGCCACGGCCGCAGGCGAGGTTTTGCAGGCGGCCCAGACCGTGCAGGCGATGACCCATGTCGATCGTTCGCGCGCCAGATTTTCTGACCGGGTCGAGGCGGCCTATGATGCCTCGCTGAAGCGGATCGGCGCTCGCTCTCTTCTGACCGCGATCGTCATTTTCCTCGTCTTCTCCGGCATCACCGGCATCGTCTGGCTCGGTGCCCGTGATGTCCTTGCTGGCCGCATGAGCCCGGGCGAGATGACGCAGTTCGTGATCTACGCCGTGGTCACCGCAGGCGCGGTTGGTGCCCTGTCCGAGGTTTGGGGCGAATTGCAGCGCGCGGCCGGGGCCACCGAGCGGTTGGTGGAACTTCTCGCCATGGAGAACCCGATCAAAGAACCGGCGCGGCCTCTCAGCCCTGTCACGCCTGCCAAAGGCGCTGTGATCTTCGACGACGTCTCATTCGCCTATGAAACGCGCCCACGCATTGCCGCACTGGAAAATGTCAGTTTCGCGGTTGAGCCCGGCGAAACGGTCGCTCTGGTCGGCCCGTCAGGCGCAGGCAAGACAACAGTCCTGCAGATGCTGCTTCGCTTCTACGACCCCTCCAGCGGCGAGATCCGGATCGACGGGCAAAGGATCGACCAGTTGCGGATCGCGGATTTGCGCAGGTTGATGGCGCTTGTTCCCAAAGAGCCGGTGATCTTTGCGGATACCGTCCGGGCGAACATCCTCTTCGGCGACCCCACCGCAGACCCTGCGCAGGTCGGGATTTCGGCGAAAGCGGCTGCCGCCCATGATTTCATCGAAGATCTCCCGGATGGTTATGACACATGGCTGGGTGAACGCGGCGTGCTGCTGTCAGGCGGGCAAAAGCAGCGCATCGCGATCGCCCGGGCCATACTGCGGGATGCGCCGCTCCTGCTTCTGGACGAGGCTACCTCTGCTCTCGATGCCGAATCCGAGCATGCTATTCAGGCAGCGGTCGAGCGGCTTACACAGGATCGCACCACGCTTGTGATCGCCCACAGGCTTGCCACGGTGAAGCGTGCTGATCGGATCATCGTGCTGGACGCAGGCCGGGTCGTGGCAACCGGAACCCATGACCAGCTTGTGGCGGCGGGCGGGCTCTACGCCAAACTCGCCAGTCTGCAATTCACATCCGGGGCCGCCTGATCCGGCGCGCAGGGGCCGAGCAGGCGTCGCGCGACTTCCAAAGGAAACAACCCTCCCCATCGTCTCACACGCTTGTTCCGACCCCGGGGCTGGTCAGCCGCAGCCCATCGGCGTAAAGGACGGACATGTTCAACCCGGCGCGCCAAACCCTCGACTTTTCAGACGATCAGGAAGCGGCCCGGACGGCTGTCTCCGAGGCTTTGGCCGAGTATGGAATCGACTTGGAATCGCGCGTCGCCGAGAAGCGCGACGACAGCGGTCGATCCCGTGTTCTGGCGGTGACCGGCAAGGCAGGGTCCGGCAAAACGGTTTTGCTGGCTGAACTTGCGCACCGCCTTTCTGACATGGAACTGGCCGCCATCCGCCCGGACTGGGAACCGCCGCAGCGACAGAACCGGCGGTCCTTCGCCGTCCTTGCACCAACCAACAAGGCTGCCTCGGTCTTGCGGAACAAAGGCGTGCCCGCGACGACCATCCACCGGATCATTTACACGCCCGTCTACGACCCGGAATTCGAAAAACTGGCCGAATGGCTGTCGGGTGAACGCAAGACCCGGCCAGAGATCGAGGGACTGCCAGCGGAGGCGCTCGACCGCGCCCATGCCTTCTATCAGGAACAACCCTCGGTTCCCGGTGCCTTTGCGGCAGCCGGATTGCGCGGCGCGGATTTCATCACCGGCTGGAAGCGCCGGGACGAGCCTCTGGACATCGCGCTGGTCGATGAAGCCTCTATGCTGGATGCAGAGAAACTCGAGGATCTGAAAGAGATCTTCGGGCTGATCGTTCTTTTCGGTGATCCCGCACAGCTCGCCCCGGTCGGCGACCGGGGAGAGATGATCTTCGACAGCCTGCCAAAGGGCCAGCGCCACTCACTGGCCCGGATCCACCGACAGGAGGCGGATAGCCCGATCCTCGATCTCGCGCACATGCTGGGTCAGGACGCGCTTACCTTCGAAGAATTCGAAAACTCGCTTCGCGACGCTGCCCGTTCGGACGAACGCGTCGAGATCGCCGAACGCGTCGATGCCGAACTGATGTGCGAAAGCCCGGTGCTGGTCTGGCGCAACAAGACCCGGATGCGGTTGATCAAGGCCTTCCGCGCCACCCATGCCTGCCCGGAGCACGAGCTTGTGCCCGGCGAGCCGCTGATCTGCGACGGGCTTGAACTGCCCATGAAACAGCGCAAGCAGCGCATCGATCTGGAAGCGCGCGGGCTGATCAAGGGGGCGCAGGCCTCATATCTCGGACCCGGCCGCAAGCCCGGCTTCGCACGGGTGAACATCGCCGGGACAGACGAGCCCGGTATCTCCGTCGCTTCGATCATCCAGATCGAAAGCCCGGATGCCGAAGACCCGGTTGTGATCTCGGCGGCGCGGTCTGGTGCGCTTTTCCTGCACTGGGCGGCCTGCACGGTTCACAAGGCTCAGGGATCGCAGTGGCCTTCGGTGCAGGTGTTCGCCCCCGATCTTTTCGCCGCGGCTCGGGCAGGTGCCATGGAGGCAGGCCTCGCGCTCTGGAAGCGCCTTGCCTATGTGGCGATCACGCGCGCCGAGCATCGCCTCGTCTGGGTGACACGCTATATGATGTCGCGACCCGAAAACGCTCTTGGGCACGCGGACGAAAAATCGCTTGAGTGAACGGAGAAGAGGCTTGTCATGAAGAAGATAGGTATCGTCTGCGTAGCGATTGCGGTGGTCGCAGTCGCCGCATGGTCCGGGCTCTGGTTCTTCGGGAAAAGCGAAGTCGAGCGTCAGATCGATCAACAGATCGGTGTCATGAAGCAGCGCGGCTGGAATGTCACGTATGGTGATCGCGACATCGGCGGTTTTCCGTCCGGCTACGTCGTGCGCATGACAGATCTTGCCATCGTCGGGGAGGAAGGTGCGCTGATCCGACTGCCTGAAGTCACAGGAACTGCCGAAGCGCAGGGTCTGGGCGAGGTTGTGTTCGATCTTCCCCCGAACTTCACCGTCGATCTTCCCATTTCAGAACGCTGGCGGGCGCAGAATGTCTTGCTGCCCGAAGTTCTGAAGATGCAGATCGAAAGCAAGAACATGAAGGTCATGACGGCGGGCGTCGATCCTGTCCTGCGCTCCTATCGAGCCGTCGCCGATCAGATCATCGCACGGGCGGGCAAAAAGGGTGATCTGCTGTTGTTGTCGGCAGAGGTATCGGCGCTGGATGCGGGCATGTCACCCGGTCCCAAAGGTCGGCTCGTTCGCTTCAAGGCCGGACAGATCGCGGGCACCATGCATGATGCCTCGCAACAGGCCGAACCGCGCGTCGGCATTGTGTTCAACGAACCCACAGCCACCGCCACCTGGAAGGCACGGGATCTGCTCGAACTCTTCGATCGTGAAAGCCCTGCGGACCTGATCGATGGCGCTTTCACCAGCACGGCGCAGGACATCTACTTTCTGACGAACGAGTCACCGGGGCAGCCGCCGTTGAACCTGACCTATCGTGCCGGGGCCTATACCGGTCTGGTCAGTGCCGGTGCCGGGCAAGTGAAGTATCAGGCCGAAGAACGCGAGGTGTCGGCCACCCTTAAGACTGTCCCCGAACTGGGGTTGTCCATTCCCGAGGCGATCGTGCGTGCCGATGTCTACCAGCGCGCGGTGACCGTGCCGCTCTCTTTCCCCGATGCCAAACCGCAGTCAGGGTCATTCCGCGTCTCCGTTCTGGGGCTTCGGCCCGACGATGCGCTCTGGAATGAACTGGACCCGGAGAACGTGCTTGACCGGACACCCGCCGAAATCGGTTTGGACCTGCAGTCGAGTTTTCTGCCCAAGATGGGGCGGCGTGGCCCGCCGATTGAACTGGCGAATCTGTCTCTGAACGAGTTCGACCTCTCGGCTCTTGGCGCCAGAGTGTCCGGCAAGGGCGATATCGAGGTCCTGCAGCCGCTCTATCTGCCGCTCGGACAGATCAACGTGAAGCTCGACGGTGCAAACGGTCTGATCGATGCGCTCGCGCTCGGCCGCTGGATCCCGCGGCAGGTGCGGGACATGGCGACGGCGATGCTTCAGGTCTATGCGCGGCCCGTCGGCGACGGCGCGGACGACAAGCTGGAGACCGAGATCAACTTCGAGACGCAGGGAATTTTCATGAACGGTCTCAAACTGCCGGACTGATTTCTATGAATGGCTTACCTACGATGCCGAAACTGCTACGTAACGGACTGCATTGATCCGGTGTACGACTGACGCGCCGTTGTCTAAGCAAAGCCGCCTTCCTCAACCAGCAACTCAACCCGGTCGGCTGCAAAGCGCGAGGTCCCGAATTCGACGGGCACGCCCTCCGCATCGACATTGATACCGATCGCACGCAGGATCGGCGCTCCGTCTGGCAGGCGAAGATGCCGGGCCGTCACGCCTTCGGCGCGTTCTGCGACCAGTCGGGTCGACAACCGCCTGTAATCGGCAACGCCGCACACCGACAGCGCCGCTGTGACCGAGTCCGTGCCACGCAGCGCCTTCAGAAAATCTGGCAGCGGGCCCGCGGGAAATACTCCGGAAGCGTGGCAAATCGGAACGTCGTCGGCGAAAGAGACGCCTTCCATCACATGGACCAGTGCACCCGGCTCCAGCTTCAGGGCCCGGGCCTCATCGCGCGATGCGGGCACGGTTTCCATCCGCAGATATTCTCGTGATCCCTTGAGTCCCATCTCCGCCAGGTTCTGCGAGAAGCGCGTGCGTCGCCCCAGGCGATAGCTGAGATGCGCTCCGGTGACAAAGACACCGGCTCCGCGCCGCGCGTGGACTGCTCCTGCATCCTGCAGCGCCTTCAGGGCGCGCCGCACCGTGTGGCGATTGACACCGAACCGGGCCGAC